>JBAQFZ010000081.1:0-36928 GCA_049287525.1 Halobacteriota archaeon
TTGAAGTCATACATCAGATCACTGGGTAAAATAATCGTTTTTATACTATACAAAAGGTATCATGAGTTGGATTCACAATCTCTTATCCGAACACCTATGGGAGGAGACTTATGTGTGCGGCATCTGGTTGACTATAACAAAAATCAACAATGTTAAACATAAATAAGTCCGTGTAAATCTGCGTCTTAAATAGAGGAAAGTTATACTTTATGTACAACAAAAAACCTGCGAGCGGATATTTCATCTACCCTTTCGCTCTGAATTATCAGCTCTGTGCATTCCTCTTCTTCATCTTTCCCAATCGCCGTATCAATGCCAACCCTTTATCCTCTATCTTATCCACTTCCACATACCCGTTCTCCACAGCGCCATTAACTACCGCTTCGCCGAGCTCTGTACGCGCGAACACGGTCGTCCACCCGTCTCCCGAGCCTACCGAGCCCGCGGAAATATCCGCGAGTTCCGCAGTATAATCCACACAACTCAAACAACCCTCGCCTATATACTCCTTTATCGCATCCAGCGGAATCGCATGTACCTTACCTTCTTCTTCATATACCAGAAACTCCTTACCTTTGATGTCCACCTTCTTCACTTTCTCTAATTCGACATAATTCTTCGCGATATACGTCAGCAAATCCGCAGTGAAATTGTGCATGCAGAACAATCCAATCACCAACTTTATCTTCTCTTTTCCCACCTCATACGGCTGTTCCGCAGTCTGGACTTTTCTCAAACCCTGTATCTGACACGGTAGACCTACAAACCCTATGGCGTTACAACCTTCTTCTATCGCTTCTTTTACGCCTACCACACCCGGATAAAGCGTGTATTTCGTACCCGCACCTTCATTCAACGTCTCAAAATCCTTTGCTACTTTCGTCTTCGGTCTCCAGTGCTCATCTGAGGTCGTAATCACCGCGCCATCTATCATACCTGTGTCAAGTGCATAAGCGAGCAGCGACGTAACCGCACCACCGTCCTGTCCTGATATATCCTCTCTCTTTGTGCGTACCGCATAACAACTCCGGTAGACGCCAATAACCGTATCTTCTGCTCTTGCCCTACCTAATACCCGCCGTTCTAGTTCGGATAACGGTAAGAACGTCCGGGGACAGAAGGTATAGCACAGCCCGCAAACTGTATCATACTGCGCTGCAAACTCAGGCAGTTGTTGTTCGGCAGCATCATCTCCCGCCTCCATCTGTATCTGTATCTTATCGCAAAACGCGACACAGGTGCCACAGCGAGTGCAAATCCGTTTAGACACCACTTCTCGCTTCAAATCCGAAAAGCCAAGTTCTAAAAAAGCCGGTAATCGCACATATTTATATTTACGGTCTTCCAGTTCAGTACCCATTTCTCACGTCCTCGCCCCCTATTTCGTTAGCTTATCTTAATAACCCTATCATCGAGTACAATTTATAAATGTATATTCTATTCTACCACCACAAGATATTGATATTGGGTACCACTCACAATGTATGAAGAACAGGAGCTGAGAAGACAGGAAGCTGGGATAGCGGAATGCCGGCTTTGCGAACTCTGGAATACGCGGAATAAACCCGTCTTCGGTGAAGGCGCGCTATCTGCGAGGATAATGCTAATAGGCGAAGCACCGGGCTATTATGAGGATTTGCACGGCAGACCGTTCGTGGGTAAAGCGGGCAAAGTACTCGATGAGTTATTGAACTCAATCGGGCTGGTAAGAGCAGAAGTGTACATCACGAACATTTTAAAATGCCGACCACCGGGTAATAGAAATCCAGCAGTTGCAGAGATAAAAGCCTGCACGCCTTATCTGGATGCACAGATGAGAATCATTGACCCCGATGTGATTGTCACACTGGGCAACTTCTCGCTGACCTATATATTTGATAAACTCGGATTGAAGCCTGAGAAGATAAGTAAGATACACGGCAAGGTCTTTACGGTAAGTACTATCACGGGAATCAAAAGATTAACGCCATTGTATCATCCCGCGGTTGCTACTTACAATCCGGGCATGAAAACGGTCCTGTTAACTGATTTTAAGGCGCTTAAGGACTTTGTTTGAATTTTTGTCTGTAATCACATTATTCTCGGACTTCTTATATACCCCGCCTCCTTCCTCGGTGCATTCCGCAGTACTTCTGACTGACTCAACGCTTCCACCTTCGGCTCGTCCGCCCTTACCACATCCGTTATGCCAATCACGTGATATGTAGGTTCTACATCTGCGGTGTCTAACTCATCAAGAACCGAGAAATAATCTAATATCGAGCTCAATTGCTGCTCAAATAGCTCTTTCTCCCTTTCGCTCAGCGCTATCCGCGCTAACCATCCTATATGCTCTATCTCTTCTTTTCGTATCATGACCCATACATACTCTTTACAAACCCTCTTCTTTTTATTTTTATTTGTTTTTTATGTTTATTAATAATAATACCTTTTTCCTTTGGTAACTAACATTTAAAGATGACGAAAGCAGTAATACTCGCAGGTGGTTATGGGACCAGGCTCAGACCGCTTACCTTTAGCATGCCGAAGTCTATGATTCCTCTGGTGAATAAACCCATAATAGAGTACATAGTGGACTATCTGGCGGGTTACGGCTTAACAGACATCGTTATTACCTTAAACTACCTGCGCGAGCAAACGATAGAATATCTCAGTAAACGAGCTGATTTGACGCTATCATATCCCGAAGAGCCATCACCATTAGGAACCGCGGGTTCTGTAAAAAACGCGGGAATCACTGATACCACCTTGATAATACAGGGTGACAACATCACTGACATGGACATAAGAAAGGTGCTTGCGTTTCACACAGCGCATGGTAAACTTGTGACTATTGCGCTCTTGCCCGTGCCTGATCCATCTTTATATGGTATAGCCGGGATAGAATCCAATGGCAGGATAACGATGTTTAAGGAGAAACCCTCTCCGGATGAATGCTTCTCAAATCTCGCGAATACCGGGTTGTACGTGATAGAACCCGAAGTAATGGACTATATTCCGGAAGGCACCGCATTTGATTTCTCTAAAGACCTGTTTCCTATGCTGGTACCGAAGAGCGAGGTTTATGGTTGCGTGGTTCACGGATTCTGGACCGATGTCGGTAGTCGAGCGGGTTATATGGCAGCGAGCAGATGGATACTGGAACAAAAAGGGTTTGAATGTGCGGATACCGCGGAGATAGCGGATAGTGAAATTCAGGGTAACGTTGCCATCGGAGAACACGCGGTGATAAAACATTCCGGGATACAAGGTCCCGCAGTGATAGGCAACCATGCAGCAGTAATAAATAGCAAAATGCACGATGCGGTAATCTTCCCTAAGGTGAACCTGAACGAAACCACGCTAAATAAATGCCTGATTGGTGAGGACACGGTAATAAAAGAAGCAGAACTGAGTGATTCGATCATCGGTGCATGCTGTTCGATAAAAGCATGTCGGTATAGAGTAGAGCGGTGGGAAGAAGAGACGTCTGAATGAATGACAATGTGACATTAAGGTAAGGTAAGCGAGGGGACAAAAATGCGAAGACTATTCGACAAACCCGAAAAAGAATATAAACAGTGCATCGTCATCCGGACGGATATAAAGCTCTCAAAAGGCAAAGCTGCTGCACAAGCCGCTCATGCCGCTATAATCAGCTACGAACGTGCTGCGGTGCGGGATAGAAAGAACTGGAAAGAGCAGGGTCAGAAGAAAGTTGTGCTTACGGTGAACAGCCTTGAAGAACTCTACACAGTAAAGGATGAAGCTGAAAAGCTGGGACTGCCCTGCGCTCTTGTCGAAGATGCCGGGCTAACCGAGATACCACCGGGGACCGTGACTGCATTGGGAATCGGACCTTCACGTACTGAAGAGATAGATAAGGTCACAGGGCATCTGGAATTACTATGAATTAGCATGTTGCTTTGAGGATTACATGTACTCAGCCCCTTACGTATTTCACTTAACGTTATTTCTTCCAAAACTGCCACCATTTCTTATATGACGCTTCTTGGAGCATAGCTATTTTTCCTTTTACAATTGATGCTCTTTCTGCATCTTTCAAATCTTCAAAAGTCGCGAGTGCATTTTTGTAATATTCCCGAGCCTCATCCCGTTTACCCATACCTGCAAGCAAAGTTCCAATGTTGTTTGAAGTCATTGCAACATCGGACTGAGAGTTTACGTTGGAAGGGTCTGAATCAAGCAGTTTTTTCCTGTAAATATTCAGGCTCTGGTTATAGGAATCAAGTGAAGCAGAAAATCTACCGAGATCATGAAGAATCATCCCCTTTTGATGAAGGGCAGCAGCAAGCGCATATCTATCATTCGCTTTTCCTGCACAGATTTCTGCTTGCTCTGTTAATCGTAAAGCTGTGGTATAATCAAAAAGAGCGTAAAGCAAACTACCGAGTCTGAGATTCAATTCCAATGCTTTCTTATATTCTTGTCCAAGGAAAAGATGATCTGCAAGAGAAAAGTAAACATACCTTTCAGGAAGTTTATCTTTCAAACTCTCAATACATCTTGCTGCTTTAGAATGTAGTTTGACCTTCTCACCTTCAGGTAATTTATCCCTGCAATACTCTCGCAGTGAAGCATGCGCAAAGTCATAGAGCTCCTTTTCCAGCGTTCTAAAAACAATATTTTGATTGAGTTCGTCTTGCAGATTTACAAGATCATCTCTTTCCAGCATACAGGCAATCAGAGATAAGCTCAAAGGTAGATGCAGGATGCAGAGGGAATTCGTTCTGCTTTTCCATGTTTGATCTAACCCAAGGTAAATGGACTGGGCAGGATATTCCGGATGTTAGCACGTGTTGGAGTTATTTTCTGTTTTTGCAGCAGGTCAAAGCAAGTCACCAAACAGAGCGGGTCTCCGATATTTGCGCTTAAAAATTGAGCTGTTTCATCGCTGATAGATAAACCGAACCTCTTGTTAGCTAAATCCTTGATTCCCTCTACATTCATTCCACCGAGGCAGATTTCAGTATGATTATATCTAACAAGTTCCTGCCGCAGTTCCTCGTACATCTCCTTCTTCTTAGCCTCCAGCCGAAAAGCAGCGATGAAAATAATTGCTGGCTGTGGATTCCGAATCAAGTCCTTTAGTAGCATAAAGTCTGAATCCGATGAAAACTGAACATCATCAACAATAATGGCAAGAAGGCGATTAGTGTTTGTTAATTCCTCACTCAAATTACGAAGAACTGAGCGAAAAGATAGAAGCAACTGACTGTACCCAGCAGGCTGTTCAGGCAAAATCCTTTTTGCAACAGCAACTGTAAGAACAGCGCCGATCCCTGCACCTGCCAATGGAGGAGCCTTTTTTAGAGCCTTGTCTATACCATCTAAAGCAGCTTCAATGGATTTCTTGACTTTTTGATTTTCAAGTATATTTTTGAACCAGCCGAATTTTTGGTAGCCTTTCAGGTCTGTAAGCAAATCTCGGTAAGTGATAAATATCATACCTGTCGTTTCCAGAAACTCCCTTTTGATTGCAGGTCTTTTCAACGCCTCCGTCTGTATATTCTTTATCAATTCCAATAATTTTTCCTTCATACTTATAGGGGAAAGAGATTTTAATCCTTTTTATAACCTCTATCATATATATATAATTTATATATAACTTATGGTTTTTGAAGAATTAGAGGATTACAACGTGAAGTTATACCGGCTTGTAGCTTCTGAAGAGGGACCGACAAAGCTCTTCGTCGGTGGTCTGCACGGAAACGAAAGTCTGTACACAGCACCTATTCTTGAGCGTTTGGCACAGGAGGGAATATACGTAGGCGAAGCGATCATTGTCCCCTGCCTCTGCCTCGTCGAAAACAGCAAATACATTGATGTTCTATCCCGGGAATACTACCGGAGCAAAGAAGGTATGGCTTTACTTCGTCTTATTCGGGACTACCAGCCGGGTTTCTATTTCGAGCTACACGCCTATGGCAAGCAGTCGTATTCGCGATTAACGGACCCGGAGCGTGAGAATAAGATAGGAGTACCTCCGTTCGTGGACCTTGGAACTGGAATCCTTATTGGCTCTATCGCACCAATACTGCGGCGCAAGTTCCGCGAGCATGAGTTCTGCATCACCCTTGAAGTGCCGAACTGGAAATACAACCAGGCAGAGCTAAAAGCAGAACTCTTGCTTATCTTACGGCAGGTACTGAGAATAGCAAATAAGGCGGAAATGATTGCCTGGCTCAGAATGAGGTATCCAGAACAAATAAAAAAGGCAGAGATTCTCTTTAAACAATATTACCATCACCGCTTGGAACCGTTTTGAGGGGGCCGCTCCGCGGTGAACAAATAAACATGAAGCATCTATGTACAACTATTTAATCCCGCTCTCCTTTCTTATTCCCTATGCAAGTGTTAGTACAAACAGTAATCCCGGTATTCTCTATCATTATTCTAGGTTATGCAGTCGGCAAACTCAAGAAATTCGATATTCAAACCTTAATTGATCTAATCGTCTATATATCAGGTCCCTGTTTAATCTTCTCCTCTATTACCAGCAGTAATCTTAACCTGACCGATTTTACAACAATCGCCGGTGCCGCATTAACTATAATCCTCGCTATGGCTTTTTTAGCGTTCCTGGCATTTAAACTGACACAGTCAACCGAGAAAGGGTTATATTTACCCATGATCTTTGGTAACACCAGCTATTTAGGCTATCCCGTTACTCTACGCCGTGATAATTGGCCTGCTAGTCAATCTATCAAAAATGCCCGTACCTCATTTAATAGCCCAACCAATTGAAATGCTCGGGATGATTACCATTCCATTAGCATTGCTCGTGCTCGGCTGTTATGTCCATGATATTAGCAGCCAAATACAAAAGAGACGCTTCTTTGGTCGCTTCTGTGGTCTTAATTACTACTGTGCTCAGCATAATCTCTATACCGCTAATCCTCTCGGTTTTATGCAGTAGTTAAACCTTTCACGAATATGTATATTCCCACTTCTCTCCTCTCTCTGTTCCTATTTCTATGTTAATATCCTCCCCGCGCGCGGTTATCGCAGTTGAGGCACGGGCTAAAACCGTTGCATAAACGCCAATAGTAACCTCTGAAACCTTATCCCAGTTTAAAGAGAGCGCCTTTTTGAACCCTTTTTCTACCATCACCGCCACTCTTTTTTTACACTCTTCTGTATCTGATAAAACGTTTACAATGCCTTCTGCAAGGATTTCCGAGTTGTCAGGCGGCACTTTTACGCTTTCTTCCGCGTTTATTAGTCCCGAAAGACCCCCCACATCTGATGCCACCACAGGCGTCTTCGCAGCCATCGCCTCTAAGGCAACAATTCCAAATGGCTCATACAGGGAAGGCACAACCACCACGTCCGCTGCTTTTAATAAACTTATTACGGTGTAATCATCCTGATAGCCGGTAAAAACAACTTGTTTTGAGATACCCAGATAAGCGGCGTCTCTCTCCAGTTGCTTTCTCATTGGTCCTTCGCCTACAATCACAAGCTTCACATTCCGTTTCCCTTCTGGGTATGAGGACAGGATGATTGGAAGCGCCCCTATCAAAACGTTCACACCTTTTTGATAAACGAGCCGCCCGACAAATAAAATCAGCTTTGTGTTGCTCTGACCGCAAAACCTTTCCTTTATCGCTTCTCGATCAAGAAAGAACTCGAATTTCAATGTGTCTATTCCGTTTGGAATAACAGATATTTCCGCTTTAGCACCGAACAAGCCCTGTAACTCCCTCTTCATGCTCTCACTGCAGACAATCACATGGTTTGATGATTTTACAAGTCGTTCTTCTACTCTATGTATTCTCATCTGATAATCTTCCGTTATTCCTTGTGACCGTCCAAATTCAGTGCTGTGTATCGTTGCAACAAGGGGCTTTCTGTATCTAAATGCCAGGTCCAGCGCTGCGTTCGCGACCATCCAGTCATGCGCATGTATCACGTCTATATTGGTGGATTCGATAACCAAAGCTCCGATAATCTTCATCTCTTCATTCATACAGGTTATAAAATCGGGCTTAGAGGCGTCAACTGCTATCCGATATAAATATACACCCTCGTTCTTTTCGTAAAGGAAATCCCCCAGAGTAATCACGTGCACTCCCAGCCCTCTTCTTACCAATGCCTTTGATAGCTCATAGACGTGCTCTGCAATCCCTCCAATCTTGTGGGGGGGATATTCCCACGAAAGCGTCAATATCCTGATTCGCGCTTCCCGCTTCTCCTGTTCCGTCACGTCAGTTTAACGAAAACGCCTCTGCTCTTTTTTACGAATACCAGCTTACCTTCCCTTGCCAGCCATCCAAGACTCATGTAAGCGATGCTGTGTGAGGCATTTATCTCTGAAACCACGCCCGATATGCTTAACTCTCCTCTTTCATTCAGCAAAGCCCATATCTCTCCTGCCACTGCTCCTATTTCGTCCATCATGCGCGATCATCTCCTCTTTTTTTTTCATTCGTCAATACTTATGAAATTTAATTTACCTTATAAATCTTTAATCTTTCTGTAAAAGAGCTATAACAGATAATAATAATTTACTCAAAACCTCTAACAATGTTACATGGTGGGAAAAATTTTTGAAGTTGAAGAGATAATCAGGTTATTGAATGAAGATTTCGTCAGGGAAATAGAAGCCACGATGATATATGTGAGAAACGCCTTCATAATGAACCAGTGCGACCCGAGCAGAGTCACAGAGGATATTGCCATTGACGAGATGAGGCACATGTGGTGGCTTGCCGATCTGATTGTGAAAAGGGGCGGAAAGCCAGGTATGAAACACAAAGAACTTGATTTCGGGGGAGAAGACCTGAAAAGTCAATTAGAGAGGCAGATAGCACTTGAAACAGAAGGCATCGAGAGATATAAACAGCATATTGATGCAATAGATGATGCGGAAGTGGTCGGCGTCCTGAAACATATATTGGATGAAGAGAAACGGCACAGAAAAGAGTTCAGGATGAGGCTTGAAAGAATAAATGAATAATCTTCTTACAAAAGGTGATTATCAAGCGAGGGAGCGATAGGATGGAAAGAAGGACTCCAAATGCCCTTATAAAAGAAAAAAGTCCCTACCTGCTGCAACATGCTTACAATCCAGTTAACTGGCACCCCTGGGGAAAAGAAGCTTTTAAACTTGCCAAAGAAGAGGACAAACCTATCTTTCTCAGTATTGGATATTCCACGTGTCATTGGTGTCATGTAATGGCACGTGAATCCTTCGAGAACGAGCAAACAGCCGGGATTCTCAATGCTAATTTTATTTGCATAAAAGTAGACCGTGAAGAGCGTCCGGACCTGGATGAAATCTACATGAAGGCTGTGCAGATGATGGCAGACACTGGTGGCTGGCCACTATCTGTCTTCATTACGCCAGACCTGAAGCCATTCTATGGCGGAACATACTTCCCACCTGAACCAGGACATGGCTTACCTGCCCTCAACGAACTTCTACGAACCATTGTAAACTTTTGGCGTGATAAGCGGGAACAGATTGAGCAAAATTCCGAACAGATAACACAGCTCTTGCGCAACTCGTACCTGCATAAGCCCCAGGCAGAAGCAGAAGAAATCTCAGTTGATCTTCTTGATAATGCTTATGACCAACTCGTCCTTCAATTCGATTTAAACTATGGAGGATTTGGTGCCGATGTGGCTGCTTGGTCAGTAAAGAACCCAAAATTTCCATTACCCAGCTATCTTTCTTTCCTACTTCGATATTATCATAGAACAGGGGAAGAATTCGCATTAAAAATGGTGACGAAGACTCTTTATGCGATGGCACACGGAGGAATCTTCGACCAACTGGGTGGAAGTTTTCATCGCTACTCAACTGATAACCGCTGGCTGGTTCCACATTTCGAGAAGATGCTTTACGATAACGCACTCTTAGCCCGGGTTTATCTTGAGGCATATCAAGCTACACGTGACACGTTCTTTGCGCAGATTGCGACCGAGACTTTGGATTGGGTGTTGCGAGAAATGACTGACACCAACGGCAGCCTCTACTCCGCAGTAGATGCTGATAGCGAAGGCATTGAAGGCGCTTTCTATGTATGGTCACCCATTGAGATAAAATCGGCTCTCGGTGAAGCGGCAACTTCAGCAACTCAATTTATCCTCAACAATCTAAGAAAAGAGGGGCAATTATTTAGATGTTATCGGGACCGCGAAGCTTCAATACCTGGGACTCTTGAAGACTACGCCGGTCTTACCGCGGCATTACTCGACTTATATGAAGCCAGTTTTGAGCCTAAATGGCTACGTGAAGCGCTCCAACTGAATGATAGTATGGTGGAGATGTTTGTTCTGGGATAAAACGAATGGAGGATTCTTCTTCAATCGCTTTGGAGAAACAGAGCTTCCTGCATCCATAAAAGAAGCATACGATGGTCCAATTCCTTCTGGTAATTCGATTGCCGCACAGAACCTGATTCGGATTGCGGCACTGACTGACAACGAAAAACTGCGAATACTGTCTAAAAACCTTTTTCTCACATTCGGAGAACAACTGGAACAGAGCCCGTTAGAGCACACACAAATGCTTTGTGCACTCGATTTCTATCTAAGCGGCCCTACACAAGTCGTAATAGCAAGTCAAAAGATAGAAGAAGCGCAGGTATTTGCAGTCGAGATTTGCCGGCATTTTATGCCCAATAAAGTTATTGCATTCACATGGTCTGGTGCGGACGACGAACTTTCAGGTCGGATACCGCTGATAAAAGAGAAGGCAGTCATTCAAAGCAATCCAACCGTGTATATCTGTGGAAATTACACTTGCAAAGCACCTATTACCGATCTGGACGATTTGAGACGAGCACTATCTCGCCACGAGTAGTTGCGGTTAATAAACTTTATAGGTAATACTTACCTTTGTAAAAATGAGAGAGGGAAATGATATTTGATGCCCGTGTGCGGCCACCATATAAGAGTCTTCAACAGGTGCTTGCATCAGCACCTGGAACTCGTCCATCAGTCAAACGCAGTCCGCTTATAAGTGGATATGAACGTCCACAGTCAATGGTCCAGAAATCGCTCTTGTTATTCATGGAGGAGATGGATGAAGCTGGTGTTGACACGGGAATACTGGTGGGCAGGCAAGCAGGGCATCGCGTTGTCTCAAACGACGAGATAGCCGAACTACGTGAGATGTACCCCGAGAGATTTCCCGTTGCCCTCGCGGGCATTAACGGTAGCGAGATGGTATTAGCATTAGAAGAGATTGAACGTACCGTTAAGGGTATGGGGTTTAAAGGGATTGCTTTAGATCCCGGGTGGTGGGTTCCCCCGCTCTACGTGGACGACAAGCGTATCTACCCTATTTATGCCAAATGTGCGGAGCTCAGTGCTGTGCTGTATCTCACCAGCAGCCTCATGCAGGGACCTGATATCTCGTATGCCGAGCCATTTCGGATTCAACGAGTGGCGAATGACTTCCCGACATTACGGATAGTAGTGGTTCATGGTGCATTTCCCTTCACCCATGAGATGCTCGGTGTCATGATTGCAAACGCATCATTAGGGAACCTGTGGGTATTGCCCGACTTCTTCCAGTTCATCCCGGGTTTTCCCGGTGCTCAGGACTGGGTAGATGCTGCCAACCACTTCCTCGGCAATCGGATACTTTATGGCTCTTCGTATCCGGTGAGACCCTTGAAGCAAAGTCTTGAGGAGTTCAGGCGATTCTCTTATAAGCCTGAGGTGCTGGATAATCTGCTGTGGAAGAATGCGGCGAATTTGTTTGGGATAAAGATATAATACACTATTTTTTTTTGTAGTTTGCTAATATTTACTTTATAATATTGAAAGTCATTTAATAGCACTGCTTTCTTCATCCCGAATAAGTGCTTATATATCTTCTTTCTATGAATGCAACATGGATAGCTGCTGTCATCGTCTTAAAGAGCCGGAAGTTTTAAATATATGCCCTCTAATATGCTATAATTAATGAAGATCAAAATAAACTACCATGGACGATACGGAGATTGGGGTTACTACCCGAATAGAATGTTTGCTGTTACTATCCCCTACTTCCTGTTCAACTTACTTGACCTCATCATCACAAAAATAGCGCTTGCAACCGTTGATAAACTGCACGAACTGAATCCCTTTTATCATCATCCGTATTTCCCGACTGTGAAGATCTTCGTGCCGGTTCTTCTACTCGCACTTTATCTTTCATTATATTATCTTAATAAATCAGAGTTTGGGCGTCAGGTGGTGGGGAAGATGGGATTATATTGTTTAATTGCTTTGACTCTCTTATCCATGATCATCTGTATTAATAACGTATGTCAACTGGCAATGGCGGTGTAACGTAAAAGATGACCGGGGTGTGGCTATGGATAATGCCGAGCGGGAAGATATACCGTGTGATGACGAACCCTATAGACGGCACGATAAAAGTGTACGATCCGAGTGGCAAGTTAACGCGGAGCGAGGAAAACCTGACTGAAGCAGCAGTAAAGACTTTAGAGAAGAACTTCCTCGCGGTCGTGGCAACAAGGGTAAAAGTAAAAGTAAAAGGAGAAGAGCCCGAAATGGAAATAACGGATGATACCGCGTGGTATATACGATAAGATAACATCAATAATATGTAGTAAAGTAAGTATGGCTATGTTAATGAGGAAAGGGTGGTAATGCGGTAAAGAAATGGGGACTGTATATCTCGTGGGTTCCGGACCTGGCGACCCTGAACTGCTAAGTTTGAAGGCGTACCGACTTATAAAGGACGCAGATGTGATATTAGTTGACAATTTAGTGTTGGGTGTGAAGCAGTTGATTCCTGAAGATAAGGTCGTGATAGACATCGGTAAAATAGCGGGAAAACACAAACTCTCGCAGGACGGGATAAACTCGCTTCTTGTGGAACTGTCGGAGAAATACGATAAGGTCGTGCGGTTGAAAGGTGGAGACCCATATATATTTGGTAGAGGCGGGGAAGAAGCGGCATTTTTGAAGGAACATGACGTTGCGTTTGAGGTGGTGCCCGGCATAACCTCGGCGGTTGCAGTGCCTGCTTCTTTTTACATACCGCTTACGTTCCGTGGCATTTCTTCTTCGGTTACTATCATCACAGGGCACGAGATGGATGCGAAAGAAGACACTATAAACTGGGCGGCAATAGCGAATTTGAAGGGAACACTCGTTATATTGATGGGTGTGGGGAACCTCGTCAAGAACGTTGAGGCACTTTTGACGCATGGTATGCGTGCGGAAACACCCGTGGCGGTGATTGAAAAGGGGTTCACCGTAGATGCGAAGCTTGTGACAGGCACGCTGGATAACATCGTGGCGGTAGCAAAAGAAGAGAATGTGAAGCCTCCGGCAGTGGTCGTGATTGGTGAGGTGGTTGATTTAAGGGAGAAGTTGAGCATAAACAAAATTAATTAATGCTCCGGTCGGGATTTGAACCCGAGTCCTTGGCTCGAAAGGCCAAGATGATTGGCCGAGCTACACTACCGGAGCAACACGTAGAGGTTAACTAAAGAAGGGGGGACCATGCCCCACAACAACGCTCTACCTCTTTCTTCACACACAGAAAAGTTCGCTTTATTTAACCAAACAGCGCAGCTAACCCTTCTACACTGGTCTCTTCTGCCTTCTCCTCTTCTTTCTTCTCTTCCTTTTCCTTCGCTGGTTCTGCCGCTGGTGCCGCTGCCGGCGCTTGTGCCAATGGTGCTGCTACGGGTGCGTAAACAGGCAGAGCTTGTGCCATCGCTTCATCTATATTGACTTCGCGGAGCGCGGATATCAATCCTTTTATCTTACCCTTATCTGCTTCAATCCCAGCAGCGTCCATTATCGCACTTACACTGTCCTCCGTTATCTCCTTGCCCGAATTATGCAGGAGCAATGCTGCATATACATATTCCATCTCTTCTCACCTCTTTCTCTATTCTTTTACTTCCTATACTACATTTCAATATATAAATAAACTAAATGAAGTATATTGTAGTGACCGGTGGTGTGATGAGTGGACTTGGAAAGGGCATCACAATGGCGTCCATCGGTAGGATATTGAAGAACCGTGGCTACGAAATCGTGCCGATAAAAATTGACCCGTACATCAACATAGATGCAGGCACGATGAATCCGTTTCAACATGGCGAGGTGTATGTCCTGGCTGATGGTGCGGAGGTGGACCTCGATCTGGGCAATTACGAGCGGTTTATGGATGTGGAGCTGGGAAGAGAGCATAATATCACCACGGGTATCGTGTATTCCGCAGTGATAGAGCGAGAGCGACGGGGTGAATATCTGGGACAGACGGTGCAGATAATACCGCATGTGACGAATGAGATAAAGACACGCATAAGAAGCGTGGCAGCGAAAAGTGGTGCTGATATTTGCCTCGTGGAGGTGGGTGGTACGGTGGGCGACATAGAGAGCATGCCCTTTTTAGAGGCAGTCAGACAGATGCAGGGCGAGGAGACGGGAAATGATTTCCTCTTCGTTCACGTTACTTTAGTGCCTTTTACTACCTTAGGGGAGCCGAAGACGAAGCCGACTCAGCATTCGGTAAAGGCACTCCGGGAATTAGGTCTGCAGCCCGATATAATCGTATGCAGAACGGAAAAGGCACTAAAAGAGGATGCGAAGAGGAAGATAGCGATGTTCTGTAATGTCCGTGATGAAGCGGTGATTAGTGCACCGGATACGGAAGAGATATACGAGGTGCCGCTATTGCTTGAACAAGAGGGCATTGCCACTTATATAATGAGGAAACTGCAATTAGAGCAGTTAACAGAAGACAACGAATGGGCGAAGATGGTAGAGCGGCGTAAAGCTCTGGCTGCCGTGAATAAGACGATATTAATAGCAATAGTGGGCAAATATGCAGAGCTGGAGGATTCGTATTTGAGCATAAAAGAAGCGATAAAGCACGCTGCTACTGCGATAAGGTGCAAAGTCGAGCTGAAATGGATAGAGGCAGAGGATCTGGAAGTGGAAGATACGATAAACCCGGTTTTTTATGCAGTTCATGGTATACTCGTGCCCGGTGGATTTGGCGTTCGTGGTGCGGAAGGTAAGATAAAAGCGATAGAATATGCGAGGACGAATAAACTACCTTTTCTTGGATTGTGTTTCGGATTCCAGTTAGCGGTGATAGAAGTAGCGAGGGACGTGGCAAATTTGACGGATGCAAATAGCTCCGAACTTGGTGATACGCCACATCCAGTAATCTCGCTCTTAGAAGAGCAAAAAGGCATGAAGGATAAAGGCGGTACGATGAGACTGGGTAACTACGTGGTGTTTATAAGAGATGACACAGTAGCAAAGAGGGTCTATGGCAAAAAGAAGGTAGTAGAAAGACACAGGCACAGGTATGAGGTAAACCCGGAGTATATAGAGAGATTAGAGCGAGAAGGAGTGGTCTTCTCAGGTACGGACAGAAGTGGCTGGAGGATGGAGATACTGGAGATTACCGAGCATCCGTTCTTCTTTGCTACCCAGTTCCATCCGGAATTCAGGTCGAGGCCGAATAAGCCGTCACCACCGTTTACTGCGTTTTTAGAGGCGTGTGCACGCGAACACGAATATTAAATATGAAAAGCACAACGACACCGAGTTACTCGAGTGTATGGGGAGTTTTGTGTGTTTCCATACATACATCTCTGTGAATAATTTATTTGCCGTTTGGATTTAATATTTTTGAGCACGGACGTAAAATATAATAAGTAATGAAAAAGTATCTGAGCAGGTAGAGTTGAGCAAAGAGTTGAATGAATATCTCAATTCCTGGTCTGAAACAGTTGTGGAAAGGGTGGAGGAGAAGCAAAAGGGGATAGGACTCGGAGCGGGATTCACAGCAATCGTAAATCTCTCCGGCAAAATCGGGATTCAAGTAACGACCAGAGAAATTACAAGGGATGTCATAAAACCAAGAATGAGCGATCTGATAGATGCAATAAATAAAATAAGACAGTGTAATACTGAAAAGTGTGAGTGAAACAAAAGAGAAGACAGACGGAGAGAGGTTCCAAAATTTGCTCTTCAGTCTTGCAATCTCTCAGTTCAAATTAGATGATTTTAAGAAAGGTAGAGAATATTTCGAAAAATCAAATGCGATCAGGGCTAAATTGAGTGACCAGAGAGGGGTTTCAATCAATTATAAAAGAATTGCTGATGTTTTACTCTGGAAAGGGCGTTTCAAAGAAGCAACGGAGCGAAAGAATCAGGTTACGAGGCGAGTTAAGCGTTTTTTTACTTGAATTCTTTCATAACCCCTGGAATACTCTCTATCACATCCGTAGCCAGCAGCCCGTACCCTTTCTCTTCATATGCAAGATCACCCGCAGCGCCAGAGACAAAAGCAGCAGCTGATGCCACTTTTAACGGGTCGTCCGCAATGGCAAAGAACGCACCCGTAATACCTGATAAGACATCCCCCGTACCGCCAACGGTCATTCCCGCATTACCGCTAAAGTTTAGCTTTACTCTCACACCGTCAGAAATAAGATCGGTATGACCCTTCAACAATGTAACCACCCGGTTCTGCATTGAAAACTCTTCTACAAACGCCATCCGCTCTTCCATCCTATCTTCTGCGGGCACTTTCACACCCTTCTGACCTGCTATTGTCATCTTTGCAAATTCGCCTGCATGGGGTGTTACAATAACATGCTTATCTTCTACCTCCACCGGCAGGTGTAACCCGTAGAAGCCATCCGCATCCACCACCACTTTATTTGCCGCCTCGATTATCAACCGCGTTGCCCTTCTCGTATCCTCTTCTGCACCCAGACCCATTCCTATCACCACCACGTCATGTTCTTTCATCAAGTTCGATACCGCTGGCACGTCCTTCTCTACCAATACCGCAGCAGAAAGTGGTTGGACAATCAGATTGGGTGATAATGATGAAATAACAGAAGAAACGCTTTTAGGTGCTGCAATTGTTACCCAGTCGGCACCTGAACGTAAAGCAGCAAGAGCAGCCAAAGTTGGTGCACCAAAGAACGGACCACCGCCTACTATCAATACTCGACCGTTATCGCCTTTATGTGCGCTTGCTTTTCGCGTTACAACCATACGCACATCGCCAGGTCCTGTCAGCCTTACCATACCTTCGGGAATACCAATATCAGCCACCACTAACTCGCCGGCTCCTTCTTTTAGCAGCCCCTTCTTCGCACGGTGGAACGTGACCGTGAGGTCGGCACGAACTGCCGTTTCCGCTTCTCCGGAATCCGGGTCTAATCCCGAAGGCACGTCCACAGCAAGAACGAATGCGGTTGTCTCGTTAATCAAAGCAATTGCCGTAGCTTCTGGCTCTCTTATCGTACCTTTTACGCCCGTTCCAAGGATTGCATCTATTACCACATCCGAACTGTTTAAAATCGCTCTTTTCGCTTTTAATTCTGACGAATCGGTTATTTCGGTCATGTCATGTCCGGTTTCTTTTAAAATTCGCCAGTTCCTCCTTGTCTCTTCTGTTCTCAAATCCATTGCACGTCCAATCAATATGATCTTCAGGTCATAGCCATAGCCGTTTAAATGCCGTGCGGCAGCAAAAGCATCGCCGCCATTATTACCTTTACCTGCTAATATCGTTACTTTTACGTGTTCCGCGTGGCGTTTCGCAGGAAATCGCTTCTTTAGCTCATGTGCTATCTCAGCGCCAGCGTTTTCCATTAGTTGTAACGGTAAAAGCCCCCGGAATTCACAGTTCTCGTCTAAAGCAGCCATCTCCCCGGATGTGATGCTCTCTTCCTTCGCTAATTTCCATTCTTTATTCTTTAAATACCCCTCTGAGTACCTCATCGTTTAAACCATCCGTCGCCTGGTCGTGGCAGCGACTGCAGTTTTTTTCGCTTGTTCGCACTCGTTCTCCATTTCTTACGCGGTCGTGTCAGCCCGGTAGCCAGCGGCTTCTTCCTGGTGCTCACTACAAACCACGCTGCGACTACAATCGCCACGAGCAGCCCGAGCACAACAACGGTCCGTTTGAATACGGGCTGTTTCCATGCTTCTGCCATCAACGTTGCATTTGCGCTCTTGTTAGCGCTGCTTTGATTCGTGTGTTCAGCCGTGGGTACTGGTGTGCTGATATTAACCAGCGGCTCTTCCGTCAGAATAAGGTTTAGTGTTGTTGTATCGCGGTGTCCATCGTCATCTTCGGCAGCCACCGTGTACGCGCCTATCCTTGCAGTTGTGGTCTCGAACGAAGCCTCAAAAGTATTATAGTATGTCTTAGGGTCCGCTTTGACCTCTGTTATCTTCGGTTTTAAGTCCGTAGGACCTTCTACGGTAACTACTACGGGCGTTTCTACTTCTCTATTTGAAATGCCGCTAACTTTTAGTTCAGAGCCAGCCGGTACGTTTTCTATTGCATTCAGTCTCAAAAAACCTTTCTCTACTTTTAGCGTCACCACACCTAAGAGGTCGTCACTACCCGGCTGGTTCACTGTTCTATCCATTATTAATGCAAGTATCTGCTCCGCCGTCTTTATACTGAGGTCAATGGTGTAATTAGCATACGTTATAGCCCTCAGCAAATCAGAGGTGCCGGTTTTGGTGCCCCATTCTTCGTCACTACCGTAGTTCAACACCACTATCAAGTACATGCCGGTATCCGCGTCTTTAGGGACAGTTATATCGTCTGTTTCGAATTTCCCATCGGTCACATCACGGAGAAAGTGTGTGAGACCAGGAACGTTATGACCGTTGGTTTCCACCAATATATCATCAGGGTCTAAACCGTGACCATTGCCGCCTTTTGGCGCTATTGTTAAAATATATACGCGGTCCCTACCCGGAGCAGTTCCTTTTATCGTGAAGTCATCACCCTGCGCTACAAACGTTTTGTCCACATCGGCAGTCAAGCCCCCTCGCAGTAGTATCACGGTTTTAGAAGCGTCAGGTGGGTCTTGTTTGGGGTTTGAAAGTGGCAATGCCCATACTTCTATCTTATACGAACCCGGAGGCAGTCCAGTGGTATTCCAATTTTTCTCATATTTAAAGTTATCTACAGTAATATTCTCCTGTAAAACTCCTTCTATCTTTACCAGTACCTCTTGTGTCTTAGAGGGTACAGTTACAGTACCCTTAATTGTAAGCTCCTCACCAATATAATACAAGTCTTTTTTAGGCTCGATATCTATTGTTACAACATACGGCTTAACTTTTATCCATATTTTATCTGTGGTATTAGCAATGAGTTCAGTTGCAGTGAGTCTATAAGTGCCGGTATCATTGAATGTTGCTTTTATTTTAAAACTGCCATCTTTATCTGATTTACCGGAGACTATATGTCCGCTTATGTTGGTTGTATTCTCATATGTGGAAACTTTTATAAACTGCACATTTGATGCAATTCCGTCTGTTACTTCTAAGGTAACGTTTGTATGTGGTGTGGTTTTAACAGTAAATTCCACTTCGCGCCCGAGCGCTATTCCTTCGTCTACCTCTTCTTTTATCAGGTCTGATTCTATCTTCTCGATACCTTTAGCCCTCACCTCAAAAGAAACCGAAGGACCTTCCACATCCAGTCCATTATTCGTATCAGGGTCGGTTTCTATACTGAGTGTGTACGTACCAGTATCAAGCCCGGTGGTGTCAATAGAACGTTCGCCAATGCCACTTACGTTAATATCCGTAAGCGGTACGCCATTAATTTTATATAATCGTACCCCGCGTGGGTCTAAGAGTTTATAGGAGAATTTGTTTGGGGTATTGTTTGACAAAGTGCTTTTAATCAAGCCCAAATTCATAGTTATCGGTTCAAAGGTAATATTATCTCCTCTTATAACCCATTTAAATTCTTCCCCTCTTACTTTGGTTCTGACGTTTAGTTTTGGCATGTCGAAGAATATACTAGTCCTTTCCATCCCGTTCATATCCGTGACTTTATACCATCCTTCTGGCGGTTTTTCATCCCTGGAATTAAATGGTTTGTCAGGTCCAAAGTGAAAAGATATATCACTATTCTCCTTATTTATTAAATCACCTTCTGGTATTAAAGCGCTGCGGTTATCAACAAACCTCAGATTCGTCTCGCCGATGATCGCAGCAGTACCATTTGCCTTATCACCAATAGCCCTTCCCTCCTCAGGACTAACACCAGCATACGCCGGCATGATGATGATAAATAATAAAATCAAAATAAATGCAGAGACGCCCGGTAAATTTCCCTTCTTCTTCATGCGTACCACGTAAAAGAATAATATTAGGCATGAACATATAAAACTTTCGATGTGATTGATTTACTTCTTCCCCGGATTCTTACTTCAGTCCTTCCTTCGTTTTACCTTATTTTTGTTCTTGTATATAAAGTATAACTTCCTTCTATTTAAGACACTGATTTACACTGATTTTTTCTTTTTTGGCGGACGCGGGTCTTTCTTATACATGAACTATAATTTACAACATCTACACAAAAAGTTTGCGTAATCCCAAATTATATTTATGCGGTTCTTCTATATGCTATCATATCACTAAATAAAAAGAAAAGCAAAAAACGAGAACCCGGGAAATAAAATGAAATCTAAGATAATCTGTTCGTTCCTGATCGTATTGGCGCTAATATCGGTAGTAACCGCAGACATTGCCCCTATTTCCAGTATAAGTGATTCAGAGGTAGGAAAAGAGGTTACAGTATCAGGCACCATCATTGCTATCTCCAATAACATCGAGACTGATACCATTCAAACATACGAGCCAGGAGAGGCATATAAAGAGATCATTCTCGTCTTTACACAGAACGACAAAATAAGAACATACGAGGTGGGAGAGGCGGCAGGTATTCTAACGCTGAATGATAAAACCGGCAAGGTATTGGTGAGCGTTGAGCTTTTACTTTTAAAAGAGCCTTTACTCGAGGGTCAAAAGGTTGTGGTAACAGGATTATATGCTGGTAAATATGCTGGTGAAGGCTTAATCTATGCCGACCGGGTGTATCCGTACATGGAACGTGGCTATCGCGATATAACGGTTAAAGAACTTCTGGACAACCCCGTGCTGTATTTCCAGTCCCCCGTGCGTATAAAAGGCAATGTAACACAAATAGACCTCACAGCCGGTAAGACGGAGCTGAAGGTTGACGATACTACGGCTACGGTTGACGTTTTATTCCGTAAAGAACTGGCGGGTCTAACGATAGACGAAGGTATAGCCATAGAGGGCGAATTTCAAAGGAATAAGATATACGCATTTACCGTGAAGGCAGAGAAGCCCGAGCCGACACCGACTGCTACGCCCACACCAACTTCCACGCCCACACCGGCTCCCACCGCAACACCTACACCTGCGGTATTAACCACGCCGGCACCACCAGAGAAAGAAGCGGGTTTGCCTTTCTACATCCTCGTAATTATCATAGCTGTCGTGGCAGTAGTGGGAGTATTCGCGGCAATCAAGCTAAGAGAGTGGCTCATGTTCAGGCGTTTTAAGTAAATATGAGTAGAATATGAGGGCATAGCATAGATAGTTAGAGTAAAGGATTGGATTAAAGAGTTTATGAAGATAAAGTTTGGAGCAAGTAAGGATAGAGCGAAGACGAGTGGACCATCGGTGAAACCGCGCGTAAGAAAGGCAATGGGCGAACTGATGGGAATAGAAAAAGCCGAGAAGATACAGGCGCGGATAGTGAAGAAGAAGAAGGAAATCACAGAACGAGCAAGGGCGAAAAAAGATGAAACACTGATAAAACGTGCAGAATACGGAGAACAAGCAGCAATCACCGTTTTAGACCGGATACGTGCCGATAAAAAACGCGTCGAGGCGGAGCTGGCGGGTGTAACTGCCACATCAGAGCAGCAGAAAGACCCGGCTATTAGTGATGGTAGTGCTCCGGTTGAAGTCACTTCCCCTCCTCTCTCTCTCTCTCGAAACGCAGAAGCAGGAGTTGAGCTGGTGCCGGCGCAAGAGCAGACAGAAGGAGAAGAAGAAGAAGGGGTATACATAGAACGGTATCCCGTCATAGAGCCGTATGCGTACGTTACGATTACCGCGACCGTACCTCATATCTACAAGGTTTCTGAGGTAAGACTTACGAAAGGCGAGGCGGAACTCCTAAAAGGGATTAAATCACGGCTATATGAGACGATAGATGTGAGTTATTCGGGCGTGGTGGACACCGAGCAGCTCCTGAGGGATAAAGTGAATGCGATTATTGATGAATTCGCAGTGGGGCAAGTCTTGACCCCTGATAGCCTGAATAAGATATTATATTACGTAAAGCGAGATTTCATGGGTTTCGGTAAACTGGACCCGGTCTTGCACGATAAAATGGCTGAGGACATCTCCGCAGACGGACCCGGAATTCCGGTCTTCGTCTATCATCGTGCTTATCATTCGATAGAAACGAATATCATATTTGATGAGGACGAATTAGACTCGCTCATCTACAAAATGGCGCAGCGTTCAGGCAGGCACATCTCGCTGGCTAAACCTCTCTTAGATGCTGCTCTCCCCAATCAGGACAGATTGCAATTGAGCATCGGGTCGGAAATTACCACCAGAGGGTCTACCTTTACGATAAGGAAATTCAAAGAGGTTCCCATTACCGTGATAGACCTTGTAAATTTCGGTACGTTCTCGCTTGAAATGATTGCGTATCTCTGGATGGCAGTAGATAATGGCTCCAATATACTTGTCGCAGGTGGTACGGCGTCTGGTAAAACCACGGTTCTAAATGCTATTGCCATGTTCATAGCGCCGGAGAGTAAAGTGGTAACCCTCGAAGATACGCGTGAGATAAATTTAATCCATAACAACTGGATTCCAGCAGTAACGAGGGAGGTAGAAGAAGGTTCGCACGGTGTGGAAATGTTCGATTTGCTGAGGTCCGCGCTCAGACAAAGACCGGAATATGTGCTGGTGGGTGAGGTGAGGGGGAAAGAAGCACATACCCTTTTCCAGGCGATGGCGACGGGACACATCACGATGTCAACGTTTCATGCGGACTCTGCGGAGACCATAGTAAAGAGGCTGACGAAAGAGCCAATAAACGTCCCTTTAATGTTGCTCGACAGCCTGAACGTAATAGCGCTGCAGAGGATGGTGCGAGTGAGCGGCAAAGGTGCCCGGCGGTGCGTAAAGATAATAGAAGTAACAGGCGTTGATTTTGAGAACGAGATGCTAAAGGCGAACGAGCTATTCAGATGGCGACCACAGGATGATTTTGAATTCTCGGGCGAATCATCGGTATTCGTCAAGATTATGGAGAAGTTAAACATGAACGAGGATGAATTAGGTGCGGAGTTTGCACGCAGACGGAGGATTCTGGCAGGGTTGCAAAAGAGGGCTATGGGGGAGTTCCAGTCGCTAAATAAGATGTTACATGATTATAGGATAGACCCCGGGGGAACAGAGGAGGAATATGGGATATAATAATGCGGTGCGGTGAAGATGCAGACGGAAGGGAAGGTATAAACATAGAAGGAATCGCATATAGACTCTTCGGCAGCTACTTCTTGCAGCGGAAAGCGAAATTCACAGCTCTAAGCGAGGAACTGCTGAAAGCAAGGTTATACACCCCGGCTGAGAAATGGCTATCAAAAGCGGCTTTATACGCCACAATCGCCGTCTTTTGCGTTGTTCTCATATATATAATGTTCAGGCTTATCTTGACCCCTGCACTTGACCTCGGTCCTTTTGGTTTACTGGATGCGATCCTCATCGTCAGCAGCAGCTTAATTTCCTCTGTCGCCACGTTCTTTGGCTACTATTCATACCCGAAGATACTGGCATGGGAAAGAGGCGGTAAGATAGACAAGTCGCTCCCTTATGCTATCAGTTATATCTCCTCCATGGCAGCCGTGGGTGTTATTCCCTACATGATCTTCAAGAAACTATCAGAGGCAGAGGCGACGTATGTGGAAGTGAGCAGGGAGGTGAAGCTGATGGTAAGAGACGTGGAACTGTTCGGATTTGATTTCATGACCGCCCTGAAGAAGCTCGCGGCAATTACACCATCCACGAATATGCGCGCTTTCCTGCAGGGTGCAATCACAACTGCGCTTTCCGGTGGTGAAATGGGCGATTATTTCATTAATGCTTCGAGAGAATATATGGGCGAAAGAAGGGCGATGTACGAATCGCTTATAGAGACGTTGGGTTTGTTCGCTGAGGTTTATGTTATCGGCATCGTGGTGGCACCGCTATTACTTGTGGTTGTGCTCTCGATAATGTGCTTCCTCGGCAGTGCTTCTTTAGACTCCCTCGCGGCAATTGTGTATTTTGTCATTCCGCTCGGTAGCGGCGTGTTTATCATTCTTATTGAACTGGTAAGTGAGGACTAAATATAGTTAAAAAAGATAGTAAAAAAGGAGACGAAGATGGAGACAAAGGACGAGCTTCTGGCGGTTATAGAAAAGAAGAGGAAGGAGAAGGTGATAGTAACTTTCTTCTGTGACCCGCTGGGAGTCATCAGAAAGAACCCTATTCGGTTGGGCTACATATCTGGTACTATCGGTGCTGGACTCATGCTATTAATTTATCTTTACAGTGCGTCGCATGAAGGCTGGACAGGATTTGTAGCACCGTATGATGCGTACATTTTAGCGGCTATCGCTGCTTTCGTCCCCCCCGCATATTACATGTATGCAGAGGAGAAGAGGATAAAGAAAGCGGATAATGAGTTTCCCAGCTTGCTTCGTGACCTCGCACAGGCAAAGAGAGCAGGTCTAACACTAATAGATGCGTTTAGACTCATCGCGGAAGGTGATTACGGGGTACTTACAGACGGGTTGCGGACCGCTACCTATCAACTCACATGGGGTGTCCCGTTCGAGGATGCACTGAGGATGTTTGCAAAACGTTATCCCACACGAATGATAAACCGTTCCATAGAGATGATAATAGAAGGGTACAGAGTGGGAGGAGACGTGGGCAACATCCTGAAAATTGCTGCGGAGGACGTTAACGAGTTGAAAGCGCTGGAGAAGAAGAGAACTGCGGATATGACGCCTTACATCGCCATCTGCTACATCACCTTCGGTGTCTTCTTACTTATCTTACTGGTACTGTACAAAACGTTCATACCCATGATGTCACAGGCTGCGACGGAAGTCACCGGCGCGGGGATGGGGGGCGCGATAATGGTAAAGGTAGATACGGTACGGATGAAGATGATTTTATTCCATTGTGGTATACTACAGGGAATTTGCTCGGGCTTTGTAGCAGGTAAACTAGGGTCAGGTAAGATTATAGCGGGGTTGAAGCATGCGTTACTATTAGCAGCCGGGTCATTTGCTCTGTTCGCCCTCCTGGAGTTCGCTCCGATTTAGAGCTGGCGGGGATGATAAAATAAAGTGTTCGCAAACCTGAAAACGGTGTTAAAGGATCTTGGTAGTGTTTTAATTATTCTTGGAGTTCTTATGCAGGTATTGCTCGTTGTTGCTTTTGTCTTCAGAGAATTTTACGTGATGAAATTTGTAGTATTCACAGGTATTATCGTCTTAGCTCTGGGATTATTGCTCATGCACTGCTTCAAGCATGCACGAGAGACAGAATATAAGCATGCAATGACATGTGCGGCATTGGTGTGGCTGGTCGTTCCGGCTTTCAGCTCACTCCTTTTCATCTTGATAAATGGAATGAGTCCATTGGATTCCTTATTTGAAGCGATGTCCGGTTGGACCGGGACGGGATTTACGATGATTGCGCATCCTTCTTTGCTTACGCACACCATGCAGTTCTGGAGAAGTCTGATGCAGTGGGTGGGTGGTGTTGGTGTGATTGTCTTGATGCTTTCCATCCTGGCGCGTCCCGGTACGGGTGCATATACATTGTATAAAGCAGAAGGGAGGGAGGTGAAGATAAAACCGAGTATTATGTCCACGGTGAGGATGACATGGTGGATCTACCTCAGTTTAACCGCTTTTGGCATAGCTCTATTCTACATTGCGGGGATGAGCCC
Organism: Halobacteriota archaeon; assembly: GCA_049287525.1. Lineage (GTDB taxonomy): Archaea > Halobacteriota > Syntropharchaeia > Alkanophagales > Methanospirareceae > QENJ01. The sequence continues at coordinate 25,841 of JBAQFZ010000081.1, forward strand.
GTGGGCAGCGATAAATCATGCTATGACTGCCATAGGGACTGGCGGGTTCGCCATCACCGATAATAGTATAGCTACCTATAACAATGTTTATATCGAATTGGCGATTATTCCCATAATGATTCTAGGGGCGATACCGTTTTTAGTGCATTATAAGGTGCTAAAAGGGAGTTTGAAGGCATATTTTAAAGATACGCAGTGCAAAGCTCTGGTAGTTGTGCTGGTGATTTTGCTGCTTCTCCTATTCGCATCTAATTACTCATTATACGGAGATGTAATAAGCTCTCTCCGTTTTTCCGCTTTTCAACTTATATCCGGAATGACGTGCACCGGATTTCAGACTACGAGTGTTCAAGGCTGGTCTTCGTTCGCACTAATCATCACGAGCCTGAGTATGATAATAGGAGGGGGGACGGGTTCGACGGCGGGAGGTATGAAATTAATAAGAGCGGTGATCGTATACAAATGGATAGCATGGTCATTACGGCGGAATTTTTTACCACCAAGAGCAATAATTTCTGTCAAACTTGGAGATAGACTCTTAGAAAAGGATGAAATAGTGAATATAGTCTCAGAAGCGAGTTTGATTATCATCCTCTGGCTTATATTCTTGCTTGTGGGGATATGTGTTTTAACAGTGGTGGAACCACAATATCCGTTGGGCGCTCTCATGTTTGAGGTCGCATCGGCACAAGGGAATGTAGGGCTTTCTAGCGGGCTAACAAATGCCGGGATGCCATACGTTGGGAAGGTGATGCTAATATTGAACATGTGGATAGGTCGTATAGAGATAATCCCTGTCCTGATGCTATTCAGAGCACTTGTCAAGGGTTTTTAGTCGTTTTAGCGGCTCCTTTTTTAGTATATTGTGCGGGCACGCTCTCGTTCGACACCTTCGCTGCCAGTCAGACCCTCAAAGTCTTCCTCCACATCGCTACCCTATGAGCGCCAACCGTCCACGGTAAGTCTGCTCCCTTCCGGGCCTAAACCGGTACCCTTGGTAAAGCCAGGGCAACAAACCCTCCGGCTTGCCACCCTGGCACCGTCAACCCCACAGGACGACATTTCTTCGTAGGACCTCGAGCTGAACTAACGGCTACGATGCCTTACTCAAGCTTCGCCTCTCGCATAGCGACGATTTCGAGTGGCAAAGGACGCCGAACCCTCCAGGCTAGCCCGCACAATTCTACTTAGACTTAGAATTAAATAAAACCTTTGCATTTTCAAAAGGAGTCCAGCACAAAAACTTCACCCTTATCATGACGGGGATATGCGGGAACGACATCCACTTTTATGTCTAACCGCTTTTCCAGGTCCTTATACCGGTTCCTGATAGTAATCTCAGTGGTGCCCATAATCTTGGCTATCTCCCTCTCCGTCCGGTACTCGCCCCCTACAATTGCCGCGATGTATATAGCCGCAGCCGCGGTCCCTATTGGACCCCAGCCTCGTGTTGCTTCTATCCCTTTATCATCCTTCAGCATCTCGATTGCCCTCTCCCGTATCGTGGGACTCAATCCGAGTTCGGAACAGAACCGCGGTATGAACAGAGAAGGGTCAGCGGGCGCGAGTTTTATTCCTAATTTCCGTAGTAGGAATATATACGCTCTCCGGATCTTCTTTAACGGACTCTTTGAGACCTTTGCAATCTCCTTCAGCGTTCTTGGAACCCCATACTGCCTACACACAATGTATAGCATCGCCGAGACTAATTCTTCTATACTCCGACCTTTAATCAGTTTCTCCTTCGATGCCCGCCGGTATAGCACAGAAGTCGCCTCCCGTATATTACCCGGCAGTTTTAGTGCACAAGCCATCCGGTCTATCTCAACGAGTGCGAATGCCAGGATCTTCTCATTACTGTCCATGTTTACCCACCGCACTCGCTTTATCCCCGGTGGCAATGCGGGGGTAGGCGTGCTCAAACCTTTGTCGTGTATCCGATAGCTCATACCCGGACCCGTTCTTACCCTCTTAGAAGCTTGTTCCGCATCAAAAGCACGCCATTCGGGCCCCATATCCACTATATTCTCGTCTATTACCACGCCACAATCGGCACAGTAAAGTTCCGCGTGCCTGGTGTCGGATACTACCTTCTTCGACCCACATTCGGGACAACTTCTTATTCTTGGTGTCATGATTATTTATCTTCCGCCCCCAAAAAGTACTCATCCCTTCATCGCAAAGCCAGACAGAGGGGGGATAACAATTTGAGCGGTAGCTTAGCTACATGCGTAAACGTTTAGCCACTCGCAATTGTAGCCCCCTCTTCCCTTCCCCCTATCAGCGATATTACTGGGATATCCATCATCATCATCATCATCTGCAAGAACACCTTATATCTTATCTACTATATATAAATGTCGGTACTTTACACGTGTATGCTGGAATTCTTCCGCGATTGGTATAACAGAGTTCAAGCAAGCAGTTAGGGAAGCGATCTTTTTAAAATAGGCTGACAATATGGGTACAGATTTGGAATCTAAATTTACGGGTGCGTTGATAGGTAGCGCAGTGGGGGACGCCTTAGGAGCGCCCGTGGAGGGATATAGCAGTGAGAGGGTGAGTTCGATGTATGAAGGTGAATGGGAACTGAAGTCAGGTCGCTACACGGACGATACGGAGATGATGATCGGAGTAGCCGAATCGTTGATAGAGAACAGGGGCTTCAATGGTATGGATATGGCACTGAAGTTCATCACGAATTACGATATGAGAAGAGGGTATGGCCCGGGGTCTAAGGAGGTTTTGCGAAGGATAAGTGCGGGCGAGAGCTGGACAGAGGCATCGAAGAAGCTATTTGGGGGTGCAGGTTCGTATGGCAATGGTGCCGCGATGCGAATTGCCCCTGTGGGTTTATTCTATCATGATAACGCAGCTGTGTTGAGGGAGATTGCATATAAATCAAGTCAAATCACGCATTCGCATCTGCTTGGTAAAGAAGGAGCAGCTATACAAGCTTATTCCGTCGCTCTTGCGGTGCAAGGCGTTAAAGAAGGTATGCTGTCACGTCTGAAGGAGTTTGTTAGTGTGGCGGCATATAAAGGGAAGCTATTAAAACTGGAGCAGCTTCTGGATATGGACCCGACTAAAGAGGCAATAATCAGAGAATTGGGGCACGATGTGACGGCATTTAACTCGGTGTTTAGTGCTATTTACTCGTTTTCACGATTCGATAATTTCAAAGATGCTGTTATCTACGCGGTTAGTTTAGGTGGCGATACGGATACCATAGGCGCGATGACGGGTGCGATATGCGGAGCCTTTTATGGGGAAGGCGGAATACCCAGCGCGTGGGTCGAGAAGCTGGAAGAGGGGGAAAAGGGCAGGAGTTATATAAAGAACCTGGGTAAGATGTTGTACCGGCTCAAATATTAAATATCAAATATTAAATAACAGATGCAAGCAACCTGAATAGGTAATAATGATGGAGTGGTAATGCGGTAATTGAGATGGAAGAGAGTATATTCAAGGCATTAGGGAGTAAGACGCGGGTGGCAATGATAAAGCTTTTGATGCTGCGAGAGTATCATGTATCAGGTCTGGCAAAAGAATTGGATATTTCGGTTCCTGTCGCGGCAAAGCACGTAAAGATATTAGAGGAGGTAGGTGTGGTGGAGAGCGAAGTATTTGGGAAGACGCACGTACTGAAGGTGAATAGAGATAGGCTGTATGAAACAATGGAGGTGTTTAGCGAGGAATATGAGATAGAGGTAGAGCAGGGAGCAAGCTTGCTGAGCGCATTGAAGGAGGTTGCCGGCGTGGGGTTAAAGCGAATAGCGGACCGGGAGTATATCGTGTCCATGGACAACGAGGAGGGCTTTTTTGTGTACGAAGTGAATGGTAAGCTGCCAAATGCGCCGATTAACGAATATAAACTGGATAAAGCAGAAGAAATAGAAATAAAGCGGTTGGTTCCGGTACTTAAGAAAAAGGTGAAGGTGAAGATGAAGATGAAGGGTAGTGGAAGTGCTAAATAAATCGAAAGTACTTGTATAGCTGTTGTGAAGATGCAAGATACAAGATGCAAGTGGGAGCACGAAAGCAGAGTTCTGTTTTCTATTCTCTGTTTTCTTCTCCTCACCTCAAACCTGTATCCTGCATCTTGAATCCTGGCAGCTAAACAAATACAAGTTTCTTAGTGGTGATATATTCCAACCTACTCTCTTACCTCCAATCTACCTCTTCCTCTCAGATACACTATGGGTATTCCTGCGTGTGTCAACTCACGCTTCAAATCTTCATCCATTGTGAATACCGCCGTATTACGCTTCGTTGCCAGCTCTGCAATTAGCTCGTCAGCCGCCACGTTCTCTCCTTCTCCTTGCTCTTCTATCGTCACCTTGCATCGTCCTCCACCTGAAGCATACTTGAGCACTAATGAATAACCAACCTTCGCCGCTACCTTATCTCTGCCTTTCAAATCATGTCGTTGCCTGAGCACTTCTAATTCGGTTAATACCGCCTTCGGCACGATTATATGCGAATAGCCCAGCCGTTCAAGCTCCTGAAATATATCAACGCCATATTTATGTGGTATGAGCAGCGCATTTGTATCCACTATCACTCGCTTCCCGAACACCGTCTCGTCACATGCCCCTGTATTTTGCCTTTCGCTTCTCTCTGAACGCTATGAGCCCTTCTCGACCATCTTCCGTGGCAAGTGTGGACCCGAAACATTCCGCTTCGTAATACAATGCCTGCTCCAGGCTCATCTCCAATCCTTTGTTCACCGCGAGTTTCAGTATCCCAAGCGTGACGGCACTTTTTGTAACCAACGCCTCGATGTAGCTATCAACGGCTGTGTCAAGCTTATCCTCCGGTACTACTTCATTCACGAGTTTTAACTGTAACGCTTCTAACGCTTCTATCTGTGCACCCGTCATGAGCAGTTCAAGCGCCTTTGTCTTTCCTATCAACCTCGTCAGACGTTGCGTGCCTCCGCCACCGGGAATAATTGCCAGATTTATCTCCGGCAGTCCAAAGATAGACTTCTCGGTCGCAATCCTGAAATCACATCCCATTGCAAGTTCCAGACCGCCGCCCAGACAGAACCCGTTTATCTTTGCTAATATCGGCTTCCTCAACCGTTCCATGTAGTTCATTATCTCCTGAACCCAAAGCGACCAATCTCTTGCTTCTATGGCGCTTTTCTCCTGCAATTCGGTGATGTCCGCACCCGCACAGAACGCACGGTTGCCCGCTCCGGTTAATACAATTACACGAATGCCCGCATCTGCTTCCGCATCCTCCAGCGCAGCTCGCAACGCCGTTAATAATACCGTATTCAGTGCATTCAACGCTTTATCCCTGTTTAGTACGATGGTTGCTACTTCTCCTCGCTTCTCATATACTACTTCACTCATTTTCATCATACCCCTTACTTTACTAACCTAAGGGCTGCCGTTGATCACTAACAATAACAAGAACAAACAAATCGCTCATTAAATTACATTGCGCTCTTTATGCCCAGCGCTTTCCTTACCACCTGCGTTATTAAAATCGAGCATACCATATACCAGAGCACCCAGTAAGGCATTCCGAACTTAAAGATAGCAGAAAGTTCCGTCGGTCCGATTAGCGGGAAAATCGCTGTGCCGCTTACATATTGCCATATCCACATGAAGATGGGAATAGTAATGATAACGATAAAGGACATGGGCTTCATCTGCTGTCGGAACATCTCACCGGATAATTCCGTTTGTTTTTTCATCACTTCTCCCCGCCTCTTCTCCAATCTCTTTAACTTATGCTGGTTCTCCTCCCTCTTCGCCTCTATGTACTCTTTTTGAATCTCCCGCAGCTGCATTTGCAGCTCTTTCGATTTCCCCATCACTTCCCAGTTCATTGTGTATTTCTGGACGATTGAAGTATAGATGCCCGTAATAATCGCTAAGATGATAATCACGATTAAACCATTACCAACAACCGTAGTTAGCGGTCCAAGAACGACATTCAGAGCTGCCGCCATCTGTCCTCGAAGTCCCGGGAATATCACAATGCCAAACATCACGAAGAACCCTAAGCCCATAACTACTCCCTCTACCAGTTTCTTCATATACTCCTTTTTCCGCGGCACCTCTTTCTTTACCATCTTGCCTTCATCACTAAAATTAAAGTGCATATATTTATTTAAACCCGTATTGTCGGTTCAAATACTCAGTATCAAATCCATTAGACTCTTCCTATCCACCTCGGCTCGTGTCCGCCATCCGATGTGCAACGCTTTATCAGCCTCGCCCAGATACCCCTCCTTGACGTACCGGTCCAGCGCGTACAATACCCTTCGTTTAGGAAACTTATCGCTTAAGAAGTCTTCAACAGCTTTCCGCGTGGCTTTTCCCTGTTTCGAGATGATATACGCTAAAGAAGCAGCTAACATAGCGACTTCATCTATCCTGGCTCCTGACGCCTTCTCTATCCGGGGGTCTTTAAGCACAATCATAAATCTCTCACGTTCACGTTCACGTTCATTTCCGTTTTTATCTTCACTTAACCGTTTCACCTCCATACCCAGCCGCTCGAGCCCGGAATTCAAAACCACGATTACCTCCATGTATTCCTCACCCAATGCTTTTTTGAGCTCCCAGCCCCAGACGCCCGGAATTCTATGCTGCCGGAATAATAACAACTGGGCTGCCTTCTTCACCTTACTTTCTGCTCTTGCCCTATCTTCTGTTTCCATCTTAGCCAATCCTCGTAGCTTATCGCAACCGTGACGGACCTGCCCTCTCCTCTCCGGGCGGCTCTACTGCGCGGATAAATAAAAATAGAGTCTTCTAATAGGTCTATATCGAGATCCGCTTCTCCCTCGCTTACCAGGTAACTCGCAAGATATGCTCTCTTTACAGAGTCTTCAAATTCAGTCTCATAAATAAAGTCATGATATTCGGTTCTGCCCCGTGCCTCAAGCTCTTTTACGATTGCGCGTGTCGCATTATCGAACTCCTCAGGGGATAAAATGTTCATATCAATTAAATCATCGAGTTCAAAGGTAGACGACTCCGGTTCGGAGGTAGCTGGGAATTCTACCTGTCTATCCGCGAATGGTAACAGTGCGTTCCAGTAATCCAGCCCCGCTTTCAACCGTTTCGGTGTAATCCGGTCCAGTGATATAATGGGATGCCATGATTTAAAGAACGCATCTGCTAACTGTGCTGGCTCCAGCATCTTTAATTTGACCTCCATTAAAAACGGGTCTATATAAAAAGAAGAAGAACGCTCCTTTATCCATTTACCCTGCAATTCGATTATCTTTGTTACTTCGGAAATCGTCTCTGCATCCAGAAGGAGGTCAGCCATGCTATTGCATCTCTTCAGATACCGTCTCAGCACTTCAAGTACCTTTTTGACGTCTAAATCAAAAGGGTCTGTGTTCTCTATCCGTATAGTTTTGCAGAAGTTTATCTGTCGCAATAACTCTTCGGGCTTCATCTGGCTTCTTTTAATGCACATATTTCACTCTTCACCGAACCTTCGCAGCACCACACCCTCTGCGACCTTGGGCAGGAACAGTGTTGACTTCTGAGGAAATCCTTTCTTCTCCACCCGTGCCTTGTATTCCACATCGGTTATCCGCAGCGGTCTAAGGAAAAATGCAACCTGGTAACTGCCGGTATCTACCTTCTCAATCGCATCGCTCGGACTGGCGGTAAAGGCAATGCTTCTTTCTGGTTTACCGATAAGCGTAGGGTCTATAAGCCACTCATGCAGACTTATCACATCCAACCCCACCTGTTCTCCTCTCTCCCGAGCCAGGCATCTTATCCGCTGTTCCTCCGCTTGCAACAAATAGAACTTTTCACCATCATACATACATAACATGACGTCAAAATCGCCGCTGCGTTCATTCAACTTTGCATATACGTCACAACGGTCACAGCGTTCTACGGTGAAATTAGCTGCTATCTTATCCCACAGCTCCTCGATGCGGCATTCTCTCACACATCGGTGCCAGGGCAGCAATAATAGCGCGCTATCTCCTCCTTCCACGAGCATCATCAGCGTATACGCCGTTCCGCCATCATTACTCAACCGGTACGAAGCGGTATATCTGTGATGCCCATCGAGTATCATCACGCTCCTGTCACGCATCAAGTGCTGAATCTTGTCCATAATCTCATTGTCCGAAACAGCCCAGAGCAGGTGACGACACCCATTCAATACGACATCTACAATCGGCTTTCTATTCGCATTTATCTTCAAGTCCGGCCTGTGAAACCCCAGGTACTGCTCGAATATACTGTTCATATCGTGGTCTGGCATATTGTATTCCGCAACAACCGGCGAGAAGTTCATACCGCATTCTTTCATCAGATAGTATCGCTCCATCGTGTTCGTCTCAAATGTCTTTTCATGCCCTGCTATATGCTGTTCGTTAAGCTTCTCTACTTTCACCAGTGCAATCAGCCCGAACGCGAAATAAATCGCTCTTCGCTCTTCTTCCGGGATTTGTTCCATAAGCTCGTCTGATAGTCTGTATCTGATTCCGTAGATATAGAACGCGGGCTCTTCACACTCTATTAAAATCCCATCTTTGTAGAACCGTTCCAAACTCATCTTTGCATAATCCACAAAATCTTCCGCCGTAACGCCCTCTCTGCGCGTGGTGAAGTGGATTACATTGTTCTTTACGACTGCGTATTTATCGTACCGGGTTGCGTCTATGGTATCATAGACCGGGCAAATCAGTTGCGTCCTGCCTTCCAGTTTCGGGTTCAGTACCGTCGCTTTGAAGGGTTTTATTATCACCATCACTTCTTTCTCTCTCGTCGTTACATTTTCGCTATTAAAAACACACCAACACCACTTTAATAAATAAGCTACACCACATGCACGCCCACAATCATAGGATACGCACCATATTCCAGCCTGGCAATGCCATAATCGCTATACGTGAGACCAATAGCGAAGTACGTATCGTGCTTCTTCAAATACCGGTGCATTCTCCACCCATAAGTCCACCGATGTCGCTCCTTCAAATCGTTCCAGGCCTTGTAGAAGGCATCGCATCTGCATGACCATCGCCGATATGTCCTGCCAGAATAATCCCGGAAGTTAAATCTGATGTACACTTCGTGGCTCTTCTGTCCCGTTCTCTTCCGCACTTGCTCTTCATACACCTGCAATATGCGTGGCTTTATCAATCCTAAGCTTCTACCGTCCTTGAATACAGAATGCACCGATTCGTCAACGTTCCGTTCCAGGAATGCCCGCTTCTCTTCTCCGGTCAGTACCCTATCCATGCCTTCGCAGTAAACAAAGAACCGGTCCTCTCGCCTTGGACGTCTGCCTCGCCACTCGTCAACATATATCTTTGTGATACCAAAGTTCTTGAAGTTCAATCCTCCGGTGGAGTCGAAGATGTCGTTTTCATAAATGCCCTGTGCCCTTATCCATTCACCGGTTTCGTCTATGCCTGCGATGCAGACCTGCCCCTTTTCTGGTCTCGCAACTGCTAATACCGTTAGATGCACGGGGGGTGCATGACTTAACGCAGCTATACTCATTGATATTCTGTTTATCTTTGTGTATCTACCGGCATTTGCTCGTTTCGCGTTTCCTTTACTATCTTCACGGGGGACTGATGCGTTCTCTATTCTCAGCACGTCACCCGGTTTTATGTCCCCGCGGAGCACGAGTGCTGCGTTCTCATCCCACAGTGACACCCGATGGTAATCAAAAGCATCTGCTATTACAAGGTCAACCATTTTTTTAGTGCCATCTACGGTCTTCAAATCTCTAACAGGTAGGACCCGAAGCACTTTGCCGGTTATGTTCACACACATACACCTTTTTTTTGCGTGATTTACGTACTATCTAAATTTCAGGATTAAAAATAATATGATATGATATGATGAACCAGATGACTCTTATCCTGGGACTCGAAGGAACCGTTTGAAAACTTTGCCGGGACGAATTTATTCTTTTCTGGTTTTAACGGCTATCAGGGATTTTCGATAAAAATTTTGCCCTATTTCTTTTAAATGAGCTTGTTTTCTCAACTTCACCGTGCTTTTTTTCTTTGTTTTGCAAATGGAGCCATTATATTAGGTAGTTTGAAGAATAAAAGAAATAGAAAAGCTTTTATAATGATTTGACGTATCTAATAGTTAGCTTAAGGAGAGATGGGCGAAGTGGAAGCGAAGAGGGATAGGGTAACAAGGCGTAATCGCCGCCATGATCGACATACGGTCTCGTTGCTGACCGACCATAAAACTTTTAAGAAAAGTTTTATCAAAAACGCTTCGCAATCAGTAGGGCATGGGTGGGAAATGGTGGAGAAATATATATCGGGGCAGAAGGGTTACGAGAAGACAGATACTGTACCGGTGATAGCTGAAGAAAAGGAGAAAGCGCACAAAACATGGTACAATACGCTTTATAACAAACTTTTTTGGAGGGAAGCATCAAAAATAGAAAAATCGAAAAGCTTTTATATAGCTATGACATACCTGTAATAATAGTGTAGTTTAAGTCATCGGCGGTCGTACTTAAGTATAGTGACTCAGAAAGGATGCCCCGGAATTTATTCCGGGTTGTGGAGTGGTTGGGGCTATTTGGAACGTCGAGGGCCGGACGGCGCAGAGCATTCCATGATTATGTATCGTTGACTGTCGGGTGACCCCAGCGCCGCGAACAGACACGACCACTACAATCGCGCCATAGTATTCAACGGCCCGTGGCCGGTCACCTTGCGCCTTGTACGTATCCACGAGGAAGAGATAAGTGACAACAAGGACTATTGGTTAGGAAGGATTGATTGAGTTAACACGGTGTCAGGTCTTGCCGTGCAACATTGTCATGTTAAGAGCACAAGCAGGTAGTAGCAACTAACAGACAAATGAAGATGTCAAGCATACCAAAAGGAGAAGAGAATGATAAAGCCATAGGAACAGGGATGCCCCGCTTTTCAAAGCGGGGTGGCACGGTTGGGGCTGAAGACGATAAGGATTTTGTGCATCATACATGACTTTCGGCTATTTAGATTATACCAACGGATTAAATTAGACCACTCCAAAATTATACCTGCACTCCCTTGTATCTTTTATCCCCATACGATTAATGACATTAAGTGCCGATTCCAACTTC
>JBAQFZ010000082.1:0-6156 GCA_049287525.1 Halobacteriota archaeon
GAAAGAACCTGTGCTAAGAAAGAAAAAACGGCAAAAACTGGGAAAAAAAGTTTGATCAAAAAAACAGTGAGCGAGAAAATGGAAAAGGGAGAAGTTGCTTCTGATATGGCGAACAAAATTCAAAGTCCTTTACGCCTTTTGAAATCAGTCCAGAGTAATCCTAATTTTACTCGCATCTCAATCAACAGTACTATGATACCCGTTGTTAGCACGGTATCAAGGGTTATTTCTTGCGGCGAATGGATTAAACCCATTACTTTAAGTAGAACAAAGAGTAGAACAGTTCCTATTAATCCCCAACCTATTATTTCCAGTGCCAAAGTAATTCTATCTGCAATCACCACAGATTTATCTTCTTTCGATTCCATTACTATCAATAATAATTACAAAAATGAATATATAAATAACTTTGGCTTAATGTATCGTGTGGGAAAATGTACAAACATAGTGGATGAGAACGGTCCAACTGGTTTGAATTTGCCGGAAAATAGTAAATCATGGACAATACCCTCGGCGATGAAGGCAGCCTGCATCCTGTATCTTGCATCTTGTATCCATCAATACAAAAGCAAAGGTCTTTCCTTCAATGTTCCCGTTGTGGGGTCAACATCAAAGCCAAGGGATTCTAAAACCACTACTCCAAGCAAAACCTTATCTATAAAATCCGAAATCCAAATGCCAAAAGGTCCTTCCTTACCCTTGACCTTTATCCATGCCTCTCCTCTTTTTACTCTTATAACACCTGCGCCTGTTATAACCTCCTCTTCAATTTTGGGTTTTATCCCAAGCTCCTCAGCTATTTTCTCTGGTAAAACCGTTAAGCTTGCTCCGATATCAACCAATGCTTTAACCTTTGCGGATCTCTTCCTCTCGAGGTCAGATATCTCAATTTCTACCCATGAATGTCCCATTTTTACTCGTAATAATATTAATTATACGTATATAAATAACTTTCACTCGATTAACAAAATTCGTGTTATTCAACTGTTGTTTCTTTGGTCAAGCTTTCTTTTAAGCCCTTACTGAGCCTTTCAGGCTCGCGGGGGCACGGGGGCACGGGCGGAGCCCGTGATGGGGCAGAGTCCCACATAAGAAAGGCTGATTTGAAAGGAGGTGAAGAGTAGAGAAAATGAGAGAAAGAAAGGAAAGGAAAAAGAAGAACCGAAAAGAAGAAAAAGGCAGAAGAAAAGGAGTGAAAAATCGTATGTGTAGAGGTTTGAAAGGAAGAACAAGAGCAGGAACAGGTTTAACTATGGTAGCGATAGCACTGGCATTGTGTGTCTTTGCAGAGGCGGCATTGGCTGCGCAGATAAGTGTTGTACCTGCATATCAGGAAGTCACAAAAGGTGAAACCTTCACTATTGGTATCTACATTGACCCGGAAGGAAATGAGACCGCAGGTGCTGACTTCATTCTTCGGTTTAATAATACCTTGTTAAATGCAACTTCGTTATCCAACGGCACCTTTTTTAACGGTTTTGATACCGATAATACCTATGGAGAAGGGATAAATAACACTACTGGCACCGTAGATTACTGTGAAGTTATATGGCCTTACACTGGTAAAGGAGTTACCACCCCGGGAACATTAACAACCATCACTTTTAAAGCAATTGCCGAAGAAGATGGAGTCGGCGAAGTTGGTTTCACTAAAGTCACTTTAAGCGATACTGATGGGCGCAAAATCTCGACTAACGTCAGTAATGGAATCGTAAGTGTAAAAACAGGCATCTGTAGCGATGTAGATGGCTTACCCGGAGTTACAACGAACGATGGAAGACAGATATTCATGCATCTGCTCTATGGCACAGAACAGTATCCACTCGCAGATCTTTGGGCTGCGGACTGTGACGGACTTTGTGATGGGATAACAACGAACGATGGAAGACAGATATTTATGAATCTGCTGTACGGCTCGGAACAATATTCATTGAACTGCTGCTAACCGGTAAATAAACAATTTTTCTCCCTTTTTAGTTGGAGGGATATAATAAATAAAAAAGCAAAAATGAGAAAAGAGCGGGCGAAAAATATCCTTGCTTTGGTCTGCGTTGGTATGCTGTGCGCCGTAGCAGTAGCAATGCCTACGATTATCGGGATTATAGAGCAAGAGGATTTTCTTGCCCTGGACATTGTTACTCAGACTACCACCCCCGGAGACAATGCATCATATCTGATTACAATCAAGAACATCGGACACGAACCTGATACATACTATCTAATAGCAATCAACATAGACAATGCAAGCGTTGCTTCTTTGAGCCAATCCCTAATAACTCTCGACACTGGACAGAGCGGAACGGCAGTGCTAAACGTTACTGATGAACTCATACCTGGACCTTATTGCGTGCTCGTTAATGTGACTTCACACACAACTGGTCTATGTGATGAGGTGGAAACCGTAACTGCGGTCATTGAAGAATGGGAGGAGTGAAAATGGTGAAAGGTGGGATAAAACACGCGAACACAGTTGCTCTGTCAATAGTTTTGATTCTATGCACTATGGTTCCAGCTACAATAGCTCAACTTGCCAATACCTCCTGGCCTATGTTCCACCACCACCTGAACCATACTGGTTTAAGTCCTCACTATGGACCTGACACATCAACGGTGAAATGGACTTTTTCTACCGGGGACAAGATATTTGGCTCGCCTGCGATTGCTGCTGATGGAACAATATACATAGGAACAACTGATTTGGGCGTTCTGACCCATTCAAGATTTTATGCTATTAACCCTGATGGCACCGAGAAATGGCACTGGACTCCTCCTTGCTATTCCTGTTCTTGCCTGGTTGACTATATTGATTCCACACCCGCCATAGCTTCTGACGGCACGATATACGTTGGATGCTGGAATCGGCGTTTATATGCATTATACCCAAACGGCACGCTGAAATGGGAATTCTATGACTCTCAGTGGAAGGAGTGCAGTGGCTTCGTTCTTACCTCGCCTGCGATAGCACCAGACGGTACAATATACATAGGCAATAACAATGGTATATTGTATGCGATAAATTCTGACGGCAGTCTCAAATGGAAGTACCAAACAGGATGTTCAATCCAATCTTCGCCTGCTCTCGGTCCCGATGGCACAGTATATGTTAGTTCGTATGACAGGAATTTATATGCAATAAATCCCGATGGCACACTCAAATGGAGATACAATATGGGAGTAACAAGGTCTTCTCCCGCTATTGGCTCAGATGGCACCGTTTATGTTGGCTCGTATGACAAGAATTTATATGCAATAAAACCCGATGGCTCGCTTAAATGGCGTTATACAACCGGTGGCTACATAACATCTTCACCGGCAATTGATGCTGATGGCACTGTCTATGTCGGCTCGTTGGATGGTTATATTTATGCAATAAAACCCGATGGCTCGCTTCTTTGGAAATATAACACCGGCAAAAGTTATTATTCATCGCCTTCGATCGCCTCTGACGGCACTGTTTATATCGGAACCTGTGACGGTAAGTTATACGCATTTGATGTCAACATGCCGCCTGTGCTTAACTCTATTGGTCCTAAGACCGTGGATGAAGGCGATGAATTGAACATAACGATTACTGCGTCAGACCATGGTGGAGAGATGCTAACATTCAGCAGCAACGTCTCTTTTGGCGCTTTTACACCCATCAACAGCTCTGTCTCTCTCTGGAGTTGGACACCTGATTACGATGACGCTGGCGTTTATTTCATTGAGTTCGGCGTATCAGATGGCGAATTGTGTGGCAATGAGACTGTTAAGATAACCGTGAATAACGTAAATAGACAACCAGTGCTCGAAGCTATTGGTGACCGAACTATTGATGAGAACGAAACACATACAGTAGACGTGAATGCAACCGACCTGGACAATGATACGCTTACTTATTCGTGCAGCAGAACCGATTTGTTCACTGATTTCAACCCTGCTATCGGCGTTGGACACTGGATTACTGATTATGATGACGCAGGTATTTATTCTGTTGATTTCGGCGTTTCTGATGGTAAAGGAGGAATTGACACCGAGACTGTGAAAATAACCGTTCATAATAAGAACAGACCGCCTGTTCTTGAACCGATAGGCGATAAAACGGTGAATGAAAGCGACCCGCTCGAATTCACCATAAATGCCACTGACCCTGATGCAGACACGCTGACATATTCCGCATCGAATCTCCCACCAGGAGCTGCTTTTGACACTGACACAGGAACATTCTCATGGACTCCGTTCTTTGAGCAATCCGGAGTTTATCCAGGCGTGCACTTCGAAGTCCGCGATGGTGAATTAGCAGATTGGGAAAACTTCACTATTGCTGTGAACACCACGAACAGACCTCCCATTTTAGAGCCAATAGGCAATAAAACGGTAAATGAAAGCAACCTGCTCGAATTTACCATAAACGGTACAGACCCTGATGAGGACACGCTGATATATTCCGCATCAAATCTCCCTGCCGGAGTAACTTTTGACCCCGGCACGAGAACATTCTCGTGGAAACCGTCCTTTGAGCAATCAGGAACATATCCAGACGTGCATTTCAAGGTTAGCGACGGCGAATTAGCTGATTACGAGGACTTCACAATCGTTGTGAATGACGTAAACAGACCGCCTGAACTCCAACCCATTGAAGATAACGAAATAAATGAAACCGAAACGCTAATGATAGACGTCAATGCAACTGACCCTGATGGAGATTCACTTACTTATTCATGCAACTGCACAGACCTGTTCACTTATTTCAGTGTGGAAACAGGCTTTGGACACTGGACTATTGATTATGATGACGCGGGTATATACTACGTTGACTTTGGCGTATCTGATGGAAGAGATGGAATTGACAACAAAACCGTGAAGATAACGGTAAACGATGTAAACAGACCACCAATGCTTGAGCCTATCGGGAATAAAGCAGTTAGCGAGGGTGATTTGCTCACATTTATAATAACGGCTGCTGACCCGGATGGCAATAGCCTGGCATATTCCGCATTTAACCTCCCTGCCGGGGCAACCTTTAACTCGTCTACACGAATATTCTCATGGATTCCTTCTTCTGGGCAGACAGGCATCTATTCAGATGTGCATTTCGAGGTCTCTGATGGTGATGAGTTAATTGACTTTGAGGATATTACAATAACGGTAAAAGAGGGGGTTGTTGAAATTAGTGTCGAGCCTAAGAATATTAATGTTCAACCACAGGACGAATTCGATGTGAACATAACCGTGGATTCCCCTGGTAATTCTGTCCATGCAGTTCAATATTGTTTACACTATAATACCAGCGTGGTAAGAGCGGAAACGCAAGCTAAAAGGTCATTCCTCGGCAATCCCGGTGAGACAATCATCGTCATCAATAGATATCAAAGCACCGCGGTTCTTTGCTCCTGCTCTCACGACCCTGATTATCCGGGCAAGGACGGGAACATCTCTTATATCAGATGGGCTTTCGGTGACGGTCAGTACGGAACTTCTGAAGGTTTACCTGTGGACAACTGCACATGCAAGGAGCACAGGTACGAGTCCTGGCTCTGGAACTCTACCAGTAACGACTATGCCCCGTTCACTGCCGTCTTGACAGTAACGGATGATGGATGCCCCGAGATGGAGAACTCGACTACTTTCCCGATTACGGTGTATATTGCAGGGGATGCGAACGGTGACGGTGAGGTAAACGTCCTCGATGTGGTCCGGGTAGGCAAAAACTGGCGCCGTGAATGTCCTGCAACAAATCCCTGTGCCAACTGCACTGCTTATCTTTGGGATGATGAGCAGGTAGATAGTGCAGACCTGAACAATGACTGCGAGATAAACGTGCTGGATGTAGTGATAATAGGTGCAAATTGGAGGCATACTGCATGGTAAGATGAATGAAAGATATAGTTAAAAAGGAGGTAAAAGAGCATAAATGCGATACAGAAGAAGTGAAAAACCTTTCTTTTTAAAAGAACGGTTATTGGTAGCAATAGCAACTGCTGCCATACTGTGTGTAGTTGCACAGCCATCACTGGCAGCACCTGTAATAAGCGTTGAACCATCGTATAACATGACTTTCGGCGATAACAAATTTTGTAACGGGTTAGATTAGACTATCTTTATATATTGAAACTGCTTTTACATATTCATGACCCACATAAATAAAGATGTGCGAGCATCGGTGATTCTCCGGGT
>JBAQFZ010000083.1:0-6180 GCA_049287525.1 Halobacteriota archaeon
GCCTATATATGGGCTACAAGTATATAAAGCTTTTAACTGCTTATGACCGAGTAAAGTTCCTTATAATGTGTGTCATTATAGATACGTGATATTGTAGCCCATAAAACTCGTAATGTCAGGTTATAAAAGACCGTCACCTTCTGAGTTTCGCAACCGCAACTTCCGCCGCTTTTTTACCGGACAGCAGCATAGCGCCAAAGGTAGGGCCCATCCTCGGAACTCCGAAAGCTGCGGAAACTGCCATTCCGGTTACTATCAGTCCGGGATAAAGTTCTGACGTATGCTCTACCACGAGTGCCTCTGACCTCTCGACCCACATTGCGCCCTGACCTTTTCTCTTAAGCAGCCCCCGGTCCTCTAACTTCTTTACTACTACGGCATCATGCCCGGTTGCATCTATTACAAGTTCCGATTCCAGTGATACCGGATCAACACAGGCTATTTCGCGTGGTAAAGCAGAAACCGCAGTCCAGTTTATCACTACTCCATGCACTTCACCGTTATGCAGAACTACATCGTCCAGAGACGTCATATTTAATATCTTCGCACCGCAGTCGCATGTCGCCGCAATTAATTTCGAGCACGCATGTGTTGCGTCAGAGACGTATAACCCTTTGCTATACGCTTTATAGGGCACTTCCAGCTCGTCCAGTATGCGTTCCGCCGGTGACCGTACCGTGAGCTTATTCATCAAGAACCCGCCAAGCCAGAATCCACCACCCAAATAGTTGTTCCGTTCGATTATCAATACCTTTACACCCCCCGTTGCCAGCTCCTTAGCCGCGATTAACCCGGAAGGGCCTCCGCCTACTATAATCACTTCGGTCTCCGTCGCGTATTTATCAAATTCTTTTGCGAATTCCGATACTATCGCTCTCGTAATCAGACTTTCGGATGCAGGTGCGAATTCCTGGGTGTCCATAGAGTTACATTACATATGGTGTTCATTAATTATAATATATCTTTTACTTCCCGCATCACTTCCTCTTCCAGGTCCAAACCATGGAAGACCGAAAGCCGCTCCAGATACCATGAGCAGGGTGCTTGCTTCAACTTCAATTCCGATTCGGCAATGTCTATCAATATAGATGTAAATGCTACACCACTCTTCACTACCATGTCAAAGCTCTCGTAGCGTGTAGATGCGATAAACCGCATAAAATAATGCCGGTAGTTATGAAGTTCCCAGCCCTTTACTTCTATATCCAACCGATAGAACTCCGCAGGATGTACCAGACGCAGCTCTGCTGGATATATCTCCGGCTCATATCTTATACCCGTTCTAAGAGACCCGCCAGTGTCCTTTGCCCGTACCTCATACTTCTTAAGCATTCCTTCATGCAGGATGTCCGCGGAATAAAATGGTTTATTGTCTGCCGAGCCCCTGAAGTTTGATACCACGTCAAAGGGTACCGTCTCTCTTGTTATGAGTCCCGTGCCGGTAAATATTTTATGCAGCATATCAGGACTTTCGCGGACTGTTATCTCTATCGCCAGCGCTATTGTATATAGAGGACTGGTAGAGGAGCCATAATTCTGCATCTCTTTTAGCCTTACGCGCTTCTGTTCTATATCAAGCATTGGTTCTTTCTCTTTTGAATTGGTAGGTAGGGTAAGGTAGGTAAAGTGACAGTATTAATTAAGAAAGAGTGGTTTATTGTTTATAAGAATTGGAGAAATGTAGATGGCACATCTATCTATCTATCTATCTTCGCTAAACCGGTAATTAATTACTCAACTCATCTCCCCCCTCTTTAATAGAGCATATCCTATAAGAGCAATTAAGCCCGTGAAGAGTAGAATGAGCGTGCTGAGTTCTGGAATCGGTGGAACGGGCACACTGCCTGAGTGCCGCGGATTCGGCAGCGTTTGAATAAAAAAATCCGCGCTGTTGTTATTGGTGTCCCAAGCAGGCCCGTAACCGTTCTCATTTAGGGTCTCGCTAATTTTCCTTTGCAGGCTTTGGTTCTGTGAAGGATTGCTTTTGAAAGATAAAGTCTCATTTGTTGTTGCAGAACCCCAGCCCAGCGTGTCAATAACAGCTCCTGTCGAATCATTCAATTGTACCCATCCATCTTCGTTTTTTAAAGTTATATCTTCTGAATAGTCAGGTGTATGCCAACTTGAATTGTCTGGATTCCATCCAGCGTCACCGATAAGGTAAAAGCTGTAAGGGAGTATTGCAACCCCAGTGGGTAACGTAGCATCGGGCTGGAAGCTTGCGGTATTAATTGTCCAATTATTGATATTAACTGTTGAATTGGTTGGATTATAGAGCTCAACCCATTCGCTGGCAGTCTCATTCACTGCGTTCACATACACTTCACTTATCACCAAATGGTTTGCGATACCTGGTTTGGATATTTCAACACTGCCATTGTTAACAGTGACATTTGAAAGTTCATAACCGCTGGAATTACTTAATGTGACCGTTTCGAAGGTGAGATTGCTGATTCCACGCTCTCCGATTGCTTGAAATGTAATTGTCGTCAACTTTCCAGCTTCGGTTACATTTCCATCACCGTCTTCTGTTATAGCTTCGCCATAATCTATAATTCCGACTGTGTTATTTATTTTTTCGACGGTTGTAGTAGTAAATCCGGTGAAGAAATCGCCCTTTGTTAACGAAGTTGCATTTAACAGTGTATTATTAAAGCGAAGGATGTAGTCAGCACCTCTTATCTTATTGTCTTCCGGATCTACGGTTATATTCACCGTGAATTCATCCCCAGGTGACACTTTTTGCCACGATGGCTCAACGCTTATTACAGGCATCGCCGCTGAAACCGCCTGTGCTAAAAAGCTTATACATACTATCCCCACTACCGCTATTGCTACTGTCACTCGCTTCATTTCAGTCGCCTCCTTTCCATAACCTGAACGCAGGTATCCAGTTCGTGTTCGTATTTCTTCTCCCATTCGCATCTACAAATTTGGTGCATTTTAGTTTGCCTCCTGTTACTTCTTTATAATCTCCCGATTGAACATGAATAATTTGTGGATAGGACCCTGTTCGTATGGTATAATTGTATTCTACACCCGGTTCAAGTGTGAATGTGTTGTCGAAAGTAAGGTTATGCCAGTCGTCCACGTATCCAGCCCATGTAGCGGTTGTATCTACATCAGGACCCCATAATCTCACAAATTCGGTGTGTCCACCTGTGCCTGGGCATGAATAAGTGTATATCGTATTTACTTCTATTCGCTGGTCAGGTATTATTGTTCCGTTATGCTCACCCATTATACCTGGATAGGGATTCTGTGGCGCTCCGGTATCAAAGATACTCGATGCCTCTGTTATTTCTACCGTTCCATTAATAACTGTGACATTTAAAATTCTATACCCGGTGGTGTTGCTTAATGTGAGTTTCTTAAAAAAAAAATCGGCGACTCCATCTTCTCCAATCGCTTGAAAAGTGATGGTCGTTAAAGTTCCATTGGTGGTTACTCCTGTACCTGTGTAAGGCCATACATATTCACAATAATCTATCGTGCCATTGGTATTGTCTATACCCTTACCCATGGTATCATTAGTATCAAAACCGCTAAAAAATGTGCCGTTGACTAAGGAAGTTGCATTCAGCAACGTATTGTTAAAACAAAGGATAAAATCCGCACCTACTATTTCATTTCCTTTTGGTTCAACGTAGATGTCAACCGTGAAAGTCTCACCACTTGAAACTCTTTGGCATGATGGTTCAATGCTCACAATCGCCCCTTTGGACTCCGAGCCTTTCATTACATCTGTTGCGAAACACATGTGTACAAAAATAAACACAGCAGCTATTGCAACTGCTGTAACCAGAGCTTTATTCATTTAATATTTTACCTCCTCCTCCTTCTTTTAATAAAGTATGCCATCGTGAGCAATCCCGTGATTGCGAATACAACTTCAAACCCGGGAGTTTCACTTTCCCCTTCCGGCACTGATGTGGGTGTAGATGTAGGCGAGACCGGGACCGCAGGTGATACAACAACCTCGGTAGGCGAAGGCGATAGTGATGGTGATAGTGCAGGTAAAGGAGTTCCCGTTATTGCCGATGTTGGCACAGGCAGTCTAAAAACAGTAAACCGGAGCTTCTCCCACTCTTCTATTCCTCCAAGCATGTCATAAACATGTTCGAATCCATTCAGGGCGAGTAGTTCGCTCGCTGCTCTGCTTTCGCTGCCAATTTCGGAATAAACAATGATTCTTTTCGTCTTGTCCAGTTCGCCAAGCCTGTTTCCCAGCTCTTCTTTCGGGATGTTCTTTAGTTCGACCCCCGGCATATCTATATGCTCTGCTTCATATTCCGCTTTTGGTCGGACATCCAGAAGGATGATTTCCGCAGGGGTTCCTTCCATCATTTCATGTGCTTCTTCAACTACAATTGAGCTAATATCGGGTTGGGGTGGTAAAGGAGTAAGGTCAGCCCCTTTTTTTATAGAGAAAGAACCGGGATTACTTGTTACATTCTGAATCTTTACACCGTCACTATCGCTTAATATGACATTACTAAATTCAAAATAGCTCGTTCCCGAAGTTCCTGTTACCTCAAACGTAATGGATGCCAATGTCCCGGAATTCGTCACACCTCGCTCTACGCCCATCCGACTTTCTCCATACTCGAGCTTTCCAGGAGTGTTGTTGATTATATTTGCAGCCACATATGTGGTTGCACCATCTTGACGCAGGAAATCCCCTTGAGTTTGTAAAGTGGCATTTAGTATGCCTGAGTCAAAATATAATACATATTGAGCGCCGTATATCTCCGCACCTTCCGTGTCCACCTGAATATTAATTGTAAACGTATCCCCCTGCTCTGCTTCTATACTCCTGGGTTCTATACTTATACTCGCTGCCTCTGCACTCACACTAAACGCTACACTAATAAGTAACACAAATGATACTAAACCTATCTGTGTTACCCTTCTTTCCCCTATCTTCCCCATTTTTTATCACTATCTCCTCTTTTATTATTGTATTTGTTACTCATTATATATCTATTTAAAAAACTTCCGCTTTTCCCACCTGCTTACCACGCGGTACCGCGCCAGTTTGTTCCTATAATTACCACATCAACAACGTCTATCTCGCAGTCGTTGTTCATGTCTGCCCCATCTGCCTTTGGATTAGCCCACACATAACTATAACTACAGTCCATACCTGTATTACAATTACAGGTTGCCCTCCAGTGTATCCCTACCCATACGACATCAAGAACATTCACCTCTCCGTCACCGTTCGCATCCCCGGTTATATAGACGTCAACCGGTAAGATAGCGGTGCTTATGAGACCACCGTCGTCATTTACTGTTAAGCCAACGTCAAACGGTTCATAGCTTATTCCATTCCAGTTCCAGGTTGTATAAACGTGCTCAACTATCTCTCCTACGCTGGACTGCCCATCACCAAAGTTCCAATCGTAATTTGTGATGCTACCATTAGAGCTGGGGTCATAGGATGCCGAGCCATTAAATACTGCTTTGCAGGTTGAGCCGGCATTGTTAATGCGATGCCGCGACCTTGCAATCGCCACGGGAGGAAGATTTAGAACCACTGTGCTATTATCTACTGCTGCCGGTATAGACGTTTCTATTGCACTTGCTTCCTTCAACTCAATAATGCTTATGTTCAGCGAACTCGTTTCATCTGCATCACCAACCGCTTTTAACGTGAGGTCAGCAAGTTTTATATCTCCACTCAAGCCATCGTCGCTATAATCTACCCCTCCTATCTTAACGAGACCATGAGAATTGTCAATCACGGAATAAAGATTAGCCAAATCACTGCTGGTAGCATTAGTAACATGGACAACCGAGGACTCATAAACAATATGAACGTTCGCGACACCGAGATTAGTCACATTATCAATCATGACTGCCGCCACCACATTTTCCCCGGGTTCCAAGTACAGATCACCGATTGAAATGGTAGTTGCTGTCGCAGTGGGGAGCACGATGGGCAAAGCCAAAGCCAAAGATAGTGCTGCAAGTACTGTGACGGTCATATGGATTCCCGCTTTCCGCCACACAGATTTAATCTCTCTTCCCATTCCCATTCTTCTTATCTCCTATTACATGACTTTCGGCTATTTAGATTATACCAACGGATTAAATTAGACCACTCCAAAATTATACCTGCACTCCCTTGTATCTTTTATCCCCATACGATTAATGACATTAAGTGCCGATTCCAAC
>JBAQFZ010000084.1:0-35476 GCA_049287525.1 Halobacteriota archaeon
GTCAAATATCTTAGACAGGATATCTGTAAAGCCTTATGACACTGTACGATGTATTGAGCCAAATCAACAAATAACACTTACCGATGTATTGAGCCTTTTCACTTACCGATGTAATGAGCCCTTCCAAATAACAAAAGGAAAATAGCAATCTTCCTCGCGGGCTTAACAGGCTTAACTTTAGGCTACTTGCTGAACCGACAGAGGCTGAACTTTGAAATCGTAGAAAAAGAGTATAAATGGTTAATGAGAATTCTACAAGAAGATGGCTTTATATTCGATTACGGCGGTTCACACATTATATTTTCAAATGGTAAAAAGATGTTTATGTTAGATCTTCTTATAGATAACAGGATAAAAGACAAGAGGAACGCAAAAAATGTATAAAGGCCATTATGTAAAATATCCGTTTGAAAACGGCTTGGCGGGTTTACCAAACGAGTATAACTTCGAATGCTTGTATTATTTTGTTCAAAATTTAGTTAATAAAGAGAAAGGAGAAGTAAACCCACCTACGAACCTTAAGGAAAGGTGCTATTATACATTTGGAAAAGAAATTGCTGAAAAGTATCTCGTTCTATATAGCGAAAAAATGTGGAACTTTTCGACAGAGAAAATACGTTTAAAACGGCTCGAAAGGACCACAAATCCATTTGTAGAGAACACTATAAAATCCTCTTGTGTGAGGCACGCTATTGACTTCGTAAGGAGGTCAGATAAAGATGAATGAGCCTTTGGTTTCGGTTGTGATTGTCAATTGGAATAAAAAGAGCGACCTAAAAAAAGCAATTGAATCCATATATGATCAAACCTATCAAAATATTGAGATAATCGTTGTTGATAATCATTCTACTGATGGATCGATTGAGATGGTTCAAAAAGATTTTCTAAATGTTAAGCTCATTATAATGCCAGATTCGGATTATGGTGCTTGTGAGACCATAAATATAGGAATGGTAAATACTGTTGGAGAGTTTGTTGTTGTCATGGATAATGATGCGATATTGGAGAAAGACTGGATTGAATTGGCTGTAAAGAACTTTAACGAAAATGACAAAATAGGAGCGATTGGTAGCAAGGTAGTAAATTATTATAGCAAAAAGGCGGAATGGTACCATGCAAGACCCGTGGAAGAATGGCAAGATAAAGAATTTAAAACAAGCCAATTTCATGGTGCTGCTGCTGCTTTTCGGAAAAGCGTGCTGGATGAGGTAGGATATTACCCAAAAGAGTATTTTTTATATGAGAATGAATTCGCGTTGGGCGCAAAAATTATTAATGCCGGTTATGATGTAATCTATTGCCCTAACGTGGTTGCGTATCATAAAGCTACATATAAGACCATAAGCAAAAGAGTTGTGTATTATGGCACAAGAAATAAATTATGGAATGCTTTGATGTATTTGCCGGCAAAGACTGCTATTAACTCGGGTTTTAAAGTATTGGTTATTGATGGAAGTGTTTTAATAGTTAAGTTCAAAGGAAGGTACATTAAAAGTTATTTAAAGGCTTTAATAGTGGTAATCTTTATGTCACCAAAAATTTTAGTGAATAGGCAAGCAATCTCGACTCTAGGAGTTATTGATTATCCGCCTACCAAGAGTTGGAGTGAAATATGGAGAATATATAGGTCAAAATGAAGGGCGATTTAGATGTAAACCCCCGATTACCCATAAATCACAAATCTCGTTCTTTCCAATCGTTATATTTCGCCTTTTTTAACTAAATAGACATCCCGACGCTCCTTATACGGAACTAAAACCTTTGTTTTGGTTCCGATAGAATATATTATCTTAGAAGTCCAGGGCTGATTGGAGGAATCAATCTCAAATGTTTTCAAAGGGATTAAACCGAATGTTTCGTTGAGCCATTGTATTGTGTCCGACATATCCGTAATACTCTTTTGATTATACAATCCCATTTGTGCTAGTTGCTTTACTTCTTCATTAATAACAAGATATACATCCTTTCCTGTGGATATTAATTCTTTTAACTCGTCGTGAGAAAGTGTAAGCGAATATATTTTCCTTTGAGCGTAATATTCACGAACCAATATATTCCATGTATCAGATAATATAATATCACTCTCGTTAGTATTTTCACGTATCCAAACAGAGGTATTTATCATCAATTCGCCTTTATCCGTTCTCTTTTGAATATTGTTAAATCCGAAAAATGCTGTTGTAACTAACAGCACTATAACAATCAAGATCACAAACGCCTTTTTGATTGCCAGATTAGAGCCATTATTATCAGCAGAATCAACACCTATTTTGGTGCACATCCTGGAGAAGCCATGTCCAGCAGTGATTAATAATGCTGGTAGAACCGGATATAAAAGTCTGCCATCATAATAAAAGTAAAATGAGAAAATAAAAAAAGGCACGGCTATCCATGAAATAATTAACCACCGTTTATCGTGATTTCCTTTTTTAAATAAATCCCACATTCCGTAAACAAAAAACGGAAAGATTGCTGTTCCAAAGCCAAATATAATAAGTCCTATGTTTTGTGTTAATAGCATTAAGGGCAACTTCGGTGTAGTGAAATGCGATGCACCATATGCAGGTGCACTCGAAAAACCATATCCTGTTGTGAACGCACTCCCAAAATAGATGTGATTGTAAATCAGTTGAGGTGACATTACCACAAAAAATACTAGCAGGCCAAGCCACACATCTTTATTTTTGAATACTCGATAGTTTTTAGATAAAAGAATGTATAAAAACATAATAACAAATATCAATGCGCTGGGGTACCTGAACAAACAAGCAAATCCCGCTGCGATATAAAAAAAGTAAATAAAAAATCTTTTTTCAGTATCTATGTATTTCACACCAGAAAATATACCCAATAAAATGAAGAATAAAGCTGGAACATCAGACCGAATCGTTGTGCTCAGGAGCCAATGCAAAGAGAATGTAAAGAATATTGATGCAAATAATGCTGCACGCATATTGGTCAGATATTTAGTAAAAGCATAGAGAACTACAACTGTTAAAGCTCCTAAAATGGCACACGGATAAACCGCAGATTGGTCAGTTATCCCAAAGAAGTAAAGAAAAGGGGCAATGAGTAATGAACACATCATCGGATATGGTGGTGGCTTATTATCAACTAAATATACATGGTTCATTAATATACTCTTTGCACCAAAGAAGTACTGATATTGATCCCAACCTTCAATCGTGTACTTCATAGGCAGGTAAACAAAAGATGCTAAGAGAAACAAAAGGATATGAATTTTATACCTCTTGATCACGTTTATTGCATGATTTACCGCGCTTAACATTTTTCCTCACCACCTATTATTTCTATTCTCATTTGTATATCTCCGCTCCCCCGTTATTATAAATCTTACTCTTTCCTATAAAGAGATGCGAATATATTGTTAGGTTTACAAAATTATAACTTTTTTCCTGTGGATACACTTTCTCTTCAACGACATTCGCATACCGTAAGTAGATGTATCCATCATTAACCGTTTCGTTATCCATAAAAAAAGATGTAGATACGCTGGGACGATTTTTTACGTCATAAGCCAAAGCAACCCGCATATTACCAAAACCATCTGAATATAACTTTAAACCACCCTTTGGACCGCATATACCGTAATTTCCTACCCATTTTGCACCGATTATATCCTGGTCATGAATGTATATCCAATCAGATACTTCACCCGCGGCATTTAACGTAACTGCACGTGGATAGCCAAACATCTGGTATGTGACGCCCGTAACACACAGAAAATAGGGGATCAATACCAGTAATATAATCAAATATACTCTAACGTCACCGCCTTTTTCGGTAGATATTTCTTTGCTAAAGCTTCCGTCTTTAAAGAACGGTTTTATCTGTGTTTTCCCCCGGGATTTTTGGTTCTTTGCTAAAGCTTCCTTCTTTAAAGAAAGACGGGATAACGTTATAGCACCAATTACAAAAAAGACTGATAAGATGGTTAAGCATACCGCATATAATCTGCCCATATCATACCCCTGCGAAACATAAGGAAGCGCTACCATAGCAACCAGCAATGCTGAGCATATCAACGCAATAACGAAATAATCGGGCTCAAATTTGGTTTTTAAATGATTCGGCTTTCCCGTTTGATTATCTTTTACTGAAAATGAGACCATACTTCTATAATTTCTTATAACTGTGAATACGCCCATGCCTATGAGTATAAAAGTCAGCCAGGTAAAGACGAACTCCAATATATGTGGAAGTCCTTTAAGCATAATATCCTCGCCCAGCAATGCCGATACGCCACCGCCAGCTCTTGATTCCATCAAAAAGAATCTGTTCAAATTAAAAAACGTCTTCTCTAAGAAACCAACGCCAATGTTAAATGAGGTCTCAGTAACTTGAGAATACCAAAAGAATATGGACGCAAAGAAAAAGAAGACCATTATTAAACTTATGCTTTTCCGGGCGGAAATATATTTCTTCGATAATAGTTCCATACCTACGAAAGCGCCGATTAATATAAATAAGAAGATGTAGGTGGTTGAGTAATGCGATATAATTGTGGACGCTAGGAACACAATAAATAACAATCGCTTTTTCACAGGGTCTATTTCATCTTTAAAAAGAACAAACATCGCAAGTGCAAAGAACAAAACCGCAACAGACGTACGCGACGTCATTGTAGTATCAATAAAAATATGCTGGAACATAAAGAAGATCGCCGCGAGAAATGCGTATGAATCTTTTACATATTTCCTCGATATGATATATACAATTATAGGTGTAACAGAATATATTAAAGGATAAAGAACCTTAAAAAGATGTTCAGGATTTACATTTAAAAAAGCCTGGTATATCGTTGGCAACAGAGAAATGCTCAAACACGCATCGAGTGGATTATTGACTGATAAGATCTGCCAGTGCATATTGTCCCAGGTTCTTCGGAATAAGTTAAATTCCTGATGTAT
Source organism: Halobacteriota archaeon (assembly GCA_049287525.1). Taxonomy (GTDB): domain Archaea; phylum Halobacteriota; class Syntropharchaeia; order Alkanophagales; family Methanospirareceae; genus QENJ01. The sequence goes on from JBAQFZ010000084.1 coordinate 4,932, forward strand.
ATCTCGTCCTACAAGATGAAATGACGTCAGGGAGAGCATAAGCAGAATGGATAGGCTGATCATGAATATTGTAAAAGGATACATTCTATCCGGAATTTTATGGTCAAAAAAGCACATAAAAGCAACATAAACAGGAATCAAAAACGATAAAAAGATCAGGATACTATTATTATTTGTCGTGTTCATAATATATGTTCCAAAGATAGTTAAAGCAGGAAATAGCACTGGAACGATAAAAAACGCCTTTTCTGATGTACTTAGATTGAAATCGGGCAGAGAAAAAGTCAGGTCTTTATTCATTTTGTAGCCAATAAAAGCTAATATAAATGTGGCTATGTTGAGCGAAATTAAAAGCGAATTTATTGATAACGGGGTCAAATAACCAATAGCAAGTGATAAATTGTTTAACGCTAATCCAAAGAACATCAGAAACGAAATGCTTAAACCCCAGCTCAATATGAACTTCTCCAAAAAGCTTAATTTGTTTAAGTTCAATATTTGAATTAGTAGTAATCCCGGTATGATAGTGATAAAAAGGAAACTAAATATTTGTCTTAGAAATGGTATGTTCAAAAATATTGCTAAATCTGTTATAATAAGTATTGAGATTAATACTATGACATATTCTTTAGCCTTATTTTTTTCTGATTTCATTTCTTTGCCACCACACAAATAATATCCTTAGATTTTGGCACAATTTTTGATAAAAAATTCACCCCTTTTTTTAACAATGGTTTTTTATATGTATGCGCCGGATAGTTCCAATAAGAATGTTTAACATCTTTAAAGCTCGACTTTTTTAATAGATACTTCAGTTCCTCTAATGTATATTCGCGGTTATGTCTTTTATAAATATCTCGTATGAAAAAAGGGTTTTCTCCTCCTAATTCAGGGTTTATACTTTTACCTAATACTAATCGAATTCTATTTGGAACTCGAGCTAAATTTGGCGTGGTGAGTATTAAAAAACCACCTTTTTTAATAACTCTGTTTATTTCTTTTAAAGCATGTGGTACGCCATAAAAGAGATGTTCTATAACTTCACTGAATAGGATCGCATCAAACTGTTCATTATCATAGGGTAAATCATCGGTATCTACATTATACACATCGATTGGAATTTGAAATCCATCCATCCGCTCTTTAAAATCATTAATCAAATTTACACTACCCCCTATAACATTATAACCACTCACTTTCAATGCTATCGCTATATAACCCGGTTCACAGCCGAGATCTAATATCTCCTTCCCAACATCCACGGGTATAACGTGCAGCGTCTTATAAATTCTATCCTTGTGTAGGTTATAGTATTCATTTTCATTACCGCCAAACTCCTCCTCTGACAACGGCTGCAAAAGTACCTTATTTACTATCAAATTATCAAATTCCTTAAATTTCATTGTCTGTTGCCTCCTACTTTCTTAATTTGCAAAATATTCGATTTCACGATTTCAAGAAGTTCTGATAAATCTGTTAGCCCAAAGGATAAGTATGGTTTTGAGGTCATGTATCTCAATACCTTTACCGTGTTCTTTGTTGCGATTTTGTCCAGATTAAAATGGTCTCTTTTTAGTACCATACGTTCTAATTACGGTATAGATACTTAAAAGCTTTTTGTCTTAGCCTCTTCCTGAACTTCTCTATACAAATCCTCCAGCTTCTTTATATGCTCTTCCATATTATAATTCTTTACCGACTCAAGAGCTCCTCTTTCCAAGCTTATTAATTCCGCTGGATTTTTTATCAGACTCACAAGTATCTCTTTTAATTTATCCACATTTCCAGCCTCAAATGAAAACCCGTTTTTTCCCTCTTCAATCAATTCGGGAATACCGCCGATTCTACTTCCAATAACTGGCGTTCCATTAATAAAACTTTCGTAAATTACCGTAGGTGAATTGTCATACCAGATAGAGGGAACAACAATGACATTTGCTTTTTTATAAAATCTCATGAGTTCTTCATCGGGCACAAATCCATGAAATAATATTCGTTGATCTGATTCCGCAATATTTTTGAATTCATCTACATCCGCACCTTTTCCGACAATATGAAGTCTTACATTTTCATACTTAAGTTGCTGAAATGCATAAATCAAGATATGAACTCCTTTGTGTTTAGATACCTGCCCTACATATAAAATGTCAATCATCTCATAATTTTTCTTGACCTTTTCACTCTTATTTAATTGAATCGCATTTGGTAATACAATGTGTTTCGAGTTTTTAAAATAGCCATTCTTTAAATGCATATCTAAAACGAACTTTGATGGTGCTGTAACGATATTCACTGAACTTGACAAATATTGCTTAATATCCATGAATCTTCTCTCTAAAAAGTTAAATTCTTTTATTATTTTCCCATTTCTAAATAATGTACACCACGGGCTCAAAAGTTGAAAGTCGTGAAGCGTATGCACGCAAGGAGTTTTTAATGATTTTACCACCGAAAATGCAGAGGTGGACAATCCACCAAGATGATTTGTATGGACAATATCAGGGTTTTCTTTCTTAAGTATATTTTTAATTACGAAATATGAATGAGGATTCCATATATCAACAAAATGCCAAAACGGTTTTAGAATCTGTGGCTGGTTCTGGTGGTTGTACATCGCATAAAGGTTCAATGGGTTGATTCGATAGACTTTCACACCATTTATATCCTCTATCAAAGATTTTTTATTTGGACTTGTGGTGATAACCGAAACTTCATGCCTCTTTTTCACCAGTCCTTCTGCCGCTCTTCTTACGCTTATCTCCGCCCCACCGAACATAAATGGTGGGTAAAGGCTGGATATGAAGCAGATTTTCATGATAGCACCTTTTCCGCAAGCACAAATATATCTCTATTCGCATCCATATTCACAATTTTAAATCCTGCCACTTCTAACATTGTTTGCACCTCTTCTTTTGTGTAATATCGCATCTTTGCCACTGATTTGTTCTTGTACTTTTTGGCATACTCAATACACTCTTTAAGATTATCATCGTGTAATATGTTTGGAAATTGAAGGTATGCTCTTCCATTTGGTTTTAATACCCTGAATATTTCTGATATATATATATATGCGTCCTCCTTTGCGATGTGCTGCAATACGATTATCGAAAACACAAAATCAAATTTATTATCTGGAAAAATAGAGAGGTCTATGCCGTTTGTTTTATGAAAAAAAACATTATTAATCTCTTTTAGTCGTTTCTTTCCTAACTTTATCATCCTGCCTGAAACGTCTATGCCGTGAATTTCCTTACAATACTGCACCAAGAATTTTTCAACCCTTCCGATGCCACATCCCACATCCAAGACAACAGAATTCGGTTCAATGAATTTTTTCAATTCATCTGCAAATTCTTTACCCCTTTGATCGAATATCACGTCATCTTCGACACCAGTTAAAATTTCCCTCATCGCACCGTGCTTGGTCATTGCATACAAATCCCAGGTTCTCTCGTAATTGGTAACTAAGCGTGCATGGATACACCTGACAACGCTGTTCGCTTTCAACTTTTCATGCAATTTTTTCATTGCATTACCACCATACCCTCAGTTACTTCTTCATAAACCTTCTCCGTCATCTCAGCAACCCTTTCCCACGTATATTTCTCTTCAACAACCTTTCTTCCATTTACTCCCATTCTACTTGCCAAATCTCTATTGCCCAATAATTTGATTATCGCATTTGCTAATGCTTTTGGATCTCTTGGAGGAACAAGCACTCCATTTTTACCGTTTTCAACTATTTCCGGTATTCCAGTAATCCTGGATGCTATCACCGGTTTGCTACATGCCATTGCTTCTAAATTCACAATGCCAAAAGCCTCTAATCGTGAAATTGAAGGGAGAATAAAAATATTAGAGGCTTTATAATAGAAAGGTTTTAGGGATTCTTTAACAAAGCCAACAAAGTCGACATATCTTTCCACGGTTAAAATCTTAGCCAATTTTTTAAGTGTGCCCCTCATTTCACCATCACCCGCAACAATCAGTTTCACGTCAGGAATCTCCTTTATTATTTTTGGCATAGATTGTATTAAAACATCCACGCCTTTATAAGGTGCCAAAGCACCCAGATACAGTATTATCTCCTTGTCTAAAGGTAATTTTAAGATGTTTCTGCACTCTTCTAAAGTGTACGAAATATCATAATCAGCTAAGTTTATTCCATTTGGAATTACAATCACTTTATCTCCGATATTCGACAGGTTCTTAGATTCATTTACTAAACCATTTGAAGGAGAAATGACGAATTCTGCATTACATAGCAGTTTATTTAGCAAGTATTTACTGTAAAAAAGCGTAAGTAATTTACGAAAAAATTGCCCATAACTTTCATCCGGAAGGCCATGAAGTGTAACCACCATCGGGATTTTTTTCCTTTTTGCATAAAATACGGCTGCTAAGTCCGCAGGGGGATAATTCGCATGAGCATGAACAATATCAAGTGGATAATTTAATGGTTTTCTGAAGATGTTTAATGAAAAGTTTGCAGTTCCAACTTTAAAGTTTGTGACGTATCGGTGTATGATTATGTTTCTGTATTTCTCAATAGAATTATTAGCATTATATGAGGTTGTGAAGACATGTACTTCATGTCCTCTTTGTGCCATACACATCGCAAGATTATATGCTACCGTCTCCGTTCCTCCATGATGATACTTCTTGAAATAATCTACATCATCGAGAAGGTTGGCATATGGAAAATATTCAACAAAATAGCCTATTTTCATCTTACAAAACACCTTTTTGTATTATTTTAGTATTGAAATACTTTATTATTCTCATGCTCATAGGTGTCCCCCTCTAGTGGTTATAAAAATTTCTTCTTACATAATATCCCCAATACCGTAAAAAGTCTCTCGGATTTAATATTAATCGGTTTAAATATCTCGTGAAGTTCAATCCACTCCGAATCTTTTTTCTTATATTCTTTTGGTGGGGGGACAAAAGTATCAACGACTGTTTTAAGCATGCTAATCCGTGGAACAAAGGTGAGCACATATTTCTTGCTCACCCTAAATAACTCGGTAAGAATAGGTTCAGGATCAACAAAATGCTCAAGAAGTCCATCAGAATAAACCAAATCAAATGATTTATCTTCAAAGGGTAATCCCTTCATAATGTCTGCTTTCATGGTCTTAACGCCTTTTTTATTGGTGATGGCAAGCGCAACATCGCTTATATCAACTCCGAGAATATCATATCCTTCATTTAGCCAGAATGAAGCTAATTTCCCAGTTCCACAACCAGCATCCAGAATTTTGGCATCTTTTGGAAGATTTATTGTTTTAAACATTTTAACTATCTTCTTGTATGTTGGTGTAAATTTCAAAATCCAAAGACATGATTCTTTTTCACTCCAATATTCGCTCCATATCTTGTTTTCGTCTTTCATTGTCTTACCTTTTTGTGGTTGTCTTTTTTTCTATTTAAATATTTCATAAAAACCTTCGCAGACATCACCATCCCCTTCAACTCATGCAATCCATTCTTCCTCAAGATATTCTTCATTGCTATGGGTATGTAAGAAGGACTTAAATAATATTCCTTCAACGCCCTGTCCACATAATTCTCTATGTCCTCCTTTGTAAAATCTGGATGGGATACAATGCATTTCTGAAACCCTCTTTCACCTAAGGAAAAACCACTGCTGAGCTTTGTTTTTCCGATACCTTTCTCAGTCTCTCTCCCTCTCAGAAATATGATGGGTAATCGGTGATACATCTACAGTTCCACCTCCAGCACCCGATTATCCGAAATCTCAATATCTCTGATGATTCTCAAAACCCCCTCCTCTGTCGCAACCCCCTTTACTATCAGCCCTTTAAGTATCGCCCCAACTGTGATGATATTTACTCCAAGTTCAGTTGCTGTTGAGATTGCTCTTTTGTCAAAAGACGAAAATAGATAACCCCTTTTCAAACAAACAATAATGCTTTCCAACTCTCCTCTTCCAATTTTAACGTATTTCTCCATGAATTTCAGGTATTCTTTCTGTTCCTCCTCAGAAAGGGTTACCAGATCTGCCCTCTTAAATATCTCCTTTGGATATTCATATCCATGCCTCAAAGATGTTAAGAGTTCTTCATAAACGCCGGAAGTTATTCCAACGCCTCCAAAAAGCTCTTTCAGTACATTGAAATGTCCTGCCTTGGCGAACGCGCGGGCTATGTCCGTGTCGAGTAAGATCAACGGTATCACCGGATCAATCTTAAACCCTTCTCGGTCTCCTCTTTTGCGCCGATATAACTGCTCACCTTCAAACCCCTCGCTTTCAAGATCTCCTTAAAACCCTCTAGGTCCATGCCCACAATTTCTGCCGCCCTCAAAAGGGATACTTCCGCCCTCAGATAAAGCTCCACTGCTATTTCCACCTTTAACTCGGACTTCAGATTCAGCAGTGCTCTAAACGCATCCTCAATTAGTGCTTCTTTATTCTTGTAGTATTTCGGCACCAAAACTTTTGGAAGACTCTCTGTCAGATACATATTCTATTCTTCTCCTTTAAATTATATAGATATATGTGTATGTATGTATGTATGTATGTTGGTTTCTGATAAATAGTTTCATCTCCCTCTCCTCATATACCCCCAAAACACCCTTGCAGACTTGATCATCCCCTTCAATTCATGCAAGCCATTCTTCCGCAGCACATTCCTTATCGCTATCGGTATGTACGAAGGGCTCAAATAATATTCCTTCAGTGCTTTATCTACATAATTCTCTATATCCTCTTTCGTGAACTCAGGATATGATACGATGCATTTCTGGAAACCCTCTTTATCTAAAGATCTCTCAAGATCGTCAACCAGCAAAAATCCATTCTCTTTGACCCAATCATAAAACTCTGTGCCGGGAATCGGTGTTGCTACTGCATATTGCACTATATTTGGTTTAATCTCCTTCACAAATCTTATCGTCGCCTCTGCAGTCTCCTTCGTCTCTCCCGGCATGCCGAAGATGAAGTCCGCTAAAATCATGAGTCCTGCCCTCTTTGCATCCTTCGTAAATTTCTTGCTATCAGTCGTTGTGATTCCCTTTTTTATATTTTTAAGTATCTTATCGCTTCCGGATTCATATCCTACATCCAGCAAACGGCAACCTGCCTCTTTCATCGCTTTCATCGTTTCATAATCAAGATTCGCTCTTGCGTTACACGACCATGTTATATCCAATTTCCTTCCTTTTATTTCGTTGCATACTTCTTTAATTCTCTTTTTGTTTATTGTAAAGGTATCATCCTCAATAAAAATCTCTTTTACTTCAGGAAGTTCCTCTGCCATGTATTCAAACTCATCCACAACATTCTCAACGCTTCTTACCCTATATTTTCTGCCCATTAGTGTTTTGGGCCAAGAGCAGAAAGTGCATTGGTTTGGACAACCTCTGCCCGTAAAAATCTGGACCATTGGGTAAAGAGTGTGTCCCAAAAAGTAGTCTTTTATGTTAAGGTGCTCTTTGTATACTTTTGATACAAACGGTACCTCATTGAGTTCTTCAGAACTTATAAATTCTCTATTAGGATTATGTGTTATCCTACCGTTCTCCCTATAGGAAATCCCTTTGATATCCTCTAAACTCTTTCCTTCTTCGATAGTCTCTGCAACATCTTTTATTGTAATATCATATTCAAATCTTGCTACAATATCGGCACCACTACCTAAGATTTTCTCTGGAAATTGCGATGCCGGGGGTCCAACCAACACAGATACCGCTTCAATCTCGTTTTTCATTTCAGTTGTAACTTTCATATCATTGGCTAAACTTTGAAAATTGCTCTCAGCTACTATCAAATCAGGCTTGAATTTTTTAATATCCTCTTTTACATCCCCGAAATCCCAATTCCACGCAGGAGCATCAACTAACCTAACTCTATGGTCCTCTTTCTCAAGAACTCCGGTAGTATAGGATAACCAGATAGGATAGTATAAGGCACCTCCTCTACATCTTGCAGCCCATCTTGAGTTTCTGCTATAGCGAGGGACGAATGGCGGATTTAACATGTATATTTTCACTATTTATGCCCCCGTTATCGTGTTGACCCTGCCTTTTCCCATAATACCGAATACCTCCTGAATATAAAATCCTTCCATGCAAGCAATATCAGATATTCGTTCAGCAGAACATAATATACCACTTTCGGTATCGAAGATATTGATAAACTTGCCTTTATTTTTTCTCCCTTGCTCAACCGTGATTTCAAAATCATTAATAATATAAATATGCCCGCAAAGATAAACAATATCAAAACAAAATGTGTTACTATAATTTTGATATTGCCGGTGAGCATGTATAGAATGAGAATTGCAAAAATGATAAACGGCGAAAACATGGCTAAACCCTTGTGAGATGGAAAAATGAGAATAGAATACAAATCTCGTGGCGCTATAAAATAGCCTAAATGCGTAAACATGTTCTGTATCGTCCCGATGCTTGTCCTCTTCCTTTGTTTTATTTGATCTTCTGATGTTGTGGCGGAGGGTTCATAAACCTTCGCCTCTGGCACATATCTAATTTTATACCCCCTACGTCTTACTTGTATTGTCATATCTAAATCTTCTGAAATTGTTTTTGATCTAAAATGCATTAACTCCTTTCTCCACGCACTTATTGTTCCAATAACAGTCGAAATAGAATCTAAAGAAGATTCTCCTAAAAGAGTGATATGTTCAATTTCCCAGTAAAAAGCTTCAGAATTAGGGAGTTTTTCGTTTGGATTAGAGATAAAATATCTCCCACAAGCGGCCCCCACTTCATTACTCTCAAAATTTGGCATTATCTCTTTCAACACATTATTATCGAAAACAGAGTTTGCATCAGTTATTAGTACAATCTCCCCGTTTGCTTGTTTCTTTCCAAAATTGATTGCTGACGCTTTGCCTTTTCGTTCTTCTTCTTTTATTAATCTAATGGCTGGTTCACGGTCTTCATATTTTTTCATTGTATCTTCTACAACTTCTGTTGTCCTGTCGGTAGAACCAGAATCCACCACTATAATCTCATATTGACTTTTTGGATAGTCCAGTGCGACCAAATTTTTTATTCTTTTCTCTATTACTTTCTCTTCGTTGTATGTCGGCACGATAATAGATACAAAAGGCTGGAAAGAATAATCTTTTTCTTTTGGCTTTGATTTCAATGCAACAATAGCCATTAGAGCAGGATAACCCACGAACTGATAGATGAGCAGAAATGAAAGCAGATACAACAGGATAATGTTTATGTTCACTTGATTATCCCTCTCACTCTATTATTTATACGCCTCATCGTGATGCGTAAAGTCTAAAAAGATTACTCTGCGCTCTTTTTCGTCTATTCCATAAATGAGCACAAAATGTCCAATATGAACCCTTCTTTTACCCGTTAGTTTCCCATGAAGAGGTTTGCCAGGGTATGGATTTTCTGCAACTTGCAGAATCTTTTTCATAATTGCTTCATATAGAACGCGGTCTTTTTTTGCTGCCTTTCGGAGTTTTTTAGATAGTCTATCCTTTATCTCGTATTCATACATCCTCTTCTGCTAAGCTCTCTAAATATTCCTTGAGCTCTTCTCTGTCTTTAAATATCCTGCCGCTCTCCTTCTCAGCCTCTTCCACACTCTTCACAAACTCCTCTCTGAACATTTCTTCCGGTGGATAGAACTGTTCCTCAAGCGCATCAATGATACTTTTCACTATTTTGTATCTTATTCTTTCCTCTATTCTTTGAGCAAGTTGCTCCACAAGTTGCTCCTCATTAACCATTTCTTTTTCACCACTTTCTTATTTTAGTTTTTCATCATATAAATTATCCCGTTTTCCAATTCCATGCAGATATACCCCATCCACCGCTTTGAACAAAAGGTTTGCAGTCCATCTTCCCCCTCCTATCCGCCTCTTCACACAAATCCGGAGCATATATCTCGGATAAAGACTTCATTGCTTCCTCAGCAGCTTTATAAAGCTTTTCACTTGCCTGCACTGTATCTTCCTCTTCAATGCACTCTTTCGCATCCTTCAACATTTTCAACACCAGTTCGAGTCGTATATTCTCTCATTTTCTCCTACTGTACCGTCCCCAGCCAAAATATATAGTCCGGCGCTTTCAACCAATCTTTCAACCTCGGCGCCCATACAAATACTCCTTTCTCTTCTCCTTTAGCCAGCATTTCAACCGCTTTATCAAATCCCCTTTTAAATATTCTCGTGCCTTTCGTCTCCTTTAGCCTCTCTATAAGCGCCAAAAGCTTCGCCACAAGTAATCCATCAACTATGCTGCCGCCGTACTTAGCATACCATGTCGCTGCTCTGTATAACGCTGTATCCAGGAATCTCAGCTTTCTCCAGTTCCCGTTTCGCAATCCCTTCCGAAAAATTGCGTTAAGCTCTGCATAAGTTATTTCTTTTCTTGACATGCTGAACTATTCTTACTTATCTGGTTATATAAAGCTTTGCACTAACTTAAGCCTCTTTAGAGTATATTTTTGTTGCATCTGCTTCTTTTCTTAATCCTGATTTCATTATCACTTCTTCAACCTCCCCTTTTTCTACATTGCCAATCTTAACCTTTTCCTCCTTTATTTCGAGCACTTTCCTTTGATTTCTTGAACTATTATTTCCAACATATTTATCCCAAATTGTTACTACAAAACAAAAGGTAAGACATGAGAAATGTTTTGATTTCAGTGAGTTTTTACTTTCTCTTCCAGCTCTACCAATTCCTTACCACATCTTTGACATTTCATCTCTCTCCCCTCCACCTAGTTATTACAACCAATCTATCTTCACACATGCCAACAGCTATATCTCACCTCTTCTAATTGCATTTTCTATTTCTAAGGATAGTCTTCTTGAAATCTCCAAAAATGTTCTTAAATTAAATGCCGTATTATAAGTCCTTATCTTTTAAATCCTCTTTCTCATACTTCTTTCTGAACCAGTCGCTACAGTAAATAAATAATCTGGTAGCTTTTCTTCTATATAACCTAAAGCATCTCCAACATCATGTTCTCTCGGATATTCGATTGCTAAAGACCTCAAAAGTGATTTTACAACCAATTCCAATGCCTCCTGTGATCTTCTAACGCACATGGGATAATTTTCTCCTGATAAAGCCATCTCTGCCTCTTTCAAACACCACTTAGCCCTATACAAATAGTCTTTTACCATCTCATCTGTTTTCATATCTCCACAATCTCCCCTAACTTAACTTCTGGCTTTAGAATCCAAAAATGACCCTTTTTTGTTTTAACCTTCCTGGCTTGTTGCGATTCAAGCCTCTCTTTTAACCTTTTCAAAGCATTTGAAAGGAATGAATTTCTGTCATATAGGATAACCCCCTCATCTACAATGTCCAATAGAATTGGAGGATGTCGCTCCATCTCTTCAGGCGTGAAGAAGATATCCGAGATAAACCCACTCACGCCCGATTTACGAAGCGAAATATATGCTTCACCCTTTTTCAGATTTCTGTGAATATAGTTTGTCTCCTTCATTCTCATTCCTATATCCTTTGGAAGACCCTCTGCAACAACCAAGATATCTATATCACTATTTGGTTTTGCCTCTCCCCTCGCTACTGATCCAAAAAGACAGATTGAATTCAACCAATTGCCGAAATGATTGTTTATCGCCGAGCAATATTCTTCAACCAACTTATCGTATCCTTGTCGATGAACGAACAGTATCATCCAACACCCCCTCAAATTCATCGGTGATATTATCCCAGCTATGCTTCTCTACAAATCTTCTCGCTTTTCTCCCTTCATCCTTGATACTATCAGTTCTACTCAACTCAATTGCCTTCTTCAAAACATCCTCTGGTCTATCCACATAAATAACACCATTATCTTTGCCAAATTCTTCCGTTATCCCCGGAAGCCTTGCCTTCTGGTGGCGCAGTACAGGCAAGAGCAGCAATTTCAGTTTCATGCTTTATCTCATACTTTTCCGGTCGTCCGGACCTCGGCTTGTCTTTTAGCGCCGATTCTAAGCCTTCCTCAGTGTATCCCTTCTTTATTCTCCAGACTGTTTGTCTGTGCGTAGAAAGTATTTCCGCAATCCTTGTGTCCTTTCCACCTTTATTGGCCACCAAGAGAATATTGGCATGTAATATTTCTCGTTAGTTACTATAAAGCTTTGCACTAACTTAAGCCTCACGAACTCTACGTGCTGAATCAAGCGCAGATTCTCCTTTCCTTAACGCACCATTGAATTCTCCTCTCAGGTAGCAATTCTTATTTTACTTATTTATTCTCCTCTTTTCCTTTCCCTTTTACCATCACATTCAATATCAATCCCGTGAACACACTGAACACACCGATAACGATAAACAGCACAGATATAAGCGCAGACCCAACCGCAACACCTCTTCCCATATTCGCAATATAAAGCACGTTTGCACCTGATATCAATCCAATAGCCGTTGAAATAAACCCTAAAATACCAAAGAAGAACAGAGGCTTCTCTTCTGAAATAGCTCTGATTAACCAGCCCAGCACGCCAAATCCATGCGACACCGGATTCTTTGTAGAAGTCTCAAAACGTCCGTATTTACACTGTATCGGCACCTCCGCTAACCGTAACCGCTGCTGATGAGCTGTACGTGTCATCTCGGACTCGACAGAGAAATCATCCTTCTTCAACGTTCCTGCCAGCAGTTCAACCGCCTTTCTGTTCAGAGCCCGGAATCCGCATTGCGAATCTGTAACGACACCACCTGCACCCGTTACGTGGTCCAGTACCACCCTGCCGAACCTTCGGTAAAACGGCATCTGGCGGAATGACCTGAAGCCAATAACTAAATCAGCCGCATCAGTTGATATCGGTTCAATAAGCTGTGGTATCTCCCCCGGGTCGTGCTGACCATCACCATCCAGCAAAACGAGAAGATCAAATCCATGCTCAACTGCGTATCGTAACGAAGTCCTCACCGCTCTGCCTTTTCCCTTATTCACGCCATGCGAAACAACTGCAGCACCTGCCTCTTCTGCTACTTCCACCGTATCATCCACCGACCCGTCATCTACCACCAGCACCTCATCCACGTACTTCCGCGCTTTTAATACAACCGACCCGATTGCCAGCCCTTCGTTATGGCATGGAATCGCCGCGAGTGTCTTCATTCTTTATACATCTATGATGCATTATATTCTTAGCCTTCGATTTTTTTTATATTCGTATTTCATCGCCCCATCCCCATACCCATCCCCAACCAGAAGATATAGTCCGGATTCTTTAGCCATTTCTTTAACGAAGGCGCCCATACAAACACTCCTTTCTCTTCACATTTGTTCAGCATCTCACTCGCTCTTTTAAACCCCCTTTCAAATATCCGCACGCCTCCTGTCTCCTTCAGCCTTTCAATAAGCCGCAAAAGCTTCGTCACGAGTAATCCATCAACTATGCTGCCGCCGTACCTGGCATACCACATCGCCGCTCTCACGAGTGCTTTATCTAAGAATCTCAGCTTTCTCCAGTTCCCGTTTCGCAATCCCTTCCGGTAACTCGTATGAAGGGCATCATAGTCTAAGCGTTGCTTTTGCATGCTCATCAATGTTGTATAATGCCGTTTTTATATATAAACGATGTGCCCTATCAAAACAGAGGACGAGGAATGTGAAGCATTCAGAAGAGTCGGGATGGAGGCAAAAGAAAAACTCTAAACTAAAAGAAAGCGTAAAATACAGTCATTGCAACAGTGATAAATAGCGTCACGCCTATCCAAACTTTAGCACCAAACTTCCCCATTAGATATCCGACATAAAGATACGTTGGAATTGAAGACTATAATACTACATCTTGTGGTTTATGTACTATATTCTTAAAAAATATTGTCACCGCCATTATAAGAACGGCTGCGAGTATTGCTAATTTTACTGGCTCTTCCATTTTTTAGTCGGTATGATTTTCTATTCCTATATTCTTTTTGAACATTATTGCGAGAAATAACATTGCCATCGGAGCTGTTATCATCCAGGGAATACCTAAAAGGAGTATCTTTTCTGAGAACTCAGGGTAGAAATAGACAAATGCAATCAAAGGTGTTACAAGAGCATTCGCTAAAAATGAAATTCTAACCCATTTTTGAAATCCTTGTTTTTCAAAAACAGGGACAGCAAATAATGTTGCCAAACCCATAGATATATATCCGATTGCATCGAAGTCCCAAAACATAGAATGTGGTGTTTGAATGAGAATACTAATCTGGTTGGAAGCGCCCTTAAGTGTCATGGGAATAACTGTTGCTAATTGAACAACATAATTAGCAGTAACAAATACTGAATAAATTATTGTAAAGATAAGAGCAGCATGACTCCAATACTTTTTGTCAGTTGGTGTAACATAGTGAAGTGCAAGCATTTCAAGTAAAAAGGGGATGACGATACAAAGCGAAAATCCATAAATCAGGATTTCATCGAATGGATATCTGAGAATCCTCAAAAGCTGTAACGTTTGAACCAGTACGAATGCTGCATTTGAACCAAATGCTGCAACTCCAAACCAAAAACCAACTTTATAAACTTCTCTATTCTTATTCTTCTTCGCCCGCCTGCGCTTCAGTATATTGTAATTATCTTACTCATCCACCCCCTCATCAAAACTAATCAGCTCCAACTGCTTATACTCCACAACCCCGTAATTGCTCTTTGCACCTCCTGGATTTATCGCGCTAATAACTGTCCTGTTCACACCGGGTTCTATCGGTTTTACCGGCTCAACGACAAATGCCTTCCTTATTCTGAATTCCGCACGCTTACCTTCATTCCACTGGTTTACCGGACGCAGATAACCCACTACACGCGAATATACCTCCGCCTCGCCTCCACACTCCGGACAGGAGCAATGCTCCCCCGCTATATAGCCATGAGAAGGACAGACACTAAACGTGGGCGTAAAGGTAAAGTACGGCAAATGATAGGACGCACAAACTTTATGGATTAACCTCTTAATGACTTCAGGGTCTTTAACCCGCTCACCTGCGAATAGATGTAAAACCGTCCCACCTGTGTACTTTGTCTGAATTGCATCTTGCAAATCTAACGCCTCGAAGACATCATCGGTGTAATTAACTGGTAGTTGTGTAGAATTCGTATAAAATGGCTCGGCACCTGCCTTATACTCTGCTTCGTTAGCACAGATGATTCCCGGATTCTTCGCTTTGTCTATTCTCGCCAGCCTATAAGAAGTCCCTTCTGCCGGCGTAGCCTCCAGATTATAGTTATTACCCGTCTCCGTCTGGAATTCTAATAATTTATCGCGCATAAAATCCAGAACCCGTAAGGTAAACGCCCTGGCGTTCTCCGTTGCGATATCCTCGCCTAACAGATTCAAACAGGCTTCATTCATACCCACCAGGCCAATCGTAGAGAAGTGGTTCTTCCAGTATTCGCCAAATCGCTCCTTTACGTGCCTTAAATAAAATCGCGTGTACGGATAAAGATGCTCGTCCGTAAACCGTTCCAAACCCTTTCGCTTTATCTCCAGACTATCCTTTGCCAGGACCATCAACCGTTCTAAAGAGGCGATGAACTCGTCTTCATCTTTGACGGAATATCCAAGTCTTGCCATATTGATTGTGACCACACCTATGGAGCCAGTTAAGGGATTCGAGCCGAAAAGCCCGCCTCCTCTTACTTCTAATGCCCTATTATCTATTCTTAACCGGCAGCACATACTCCGGGCATCTTCCGGACTCATCTCAGAATTGATAAAATTACTGAAATACGGCACCCCGTATTTAGCAGTTAGTCCCCATAGGCAATCCAGATTAGTATTAGCCCAGTCGAAGTCCCGGGAGATATTATAGGTCGGGATAGGGAATGTGAAGACCCTGCCTTTGGCATCTCCCTCTGCCATTACTTCTAAAAACGCTTTATTGAATAATTCCAGCTCACCCTGGAAGTCTTTATACTGCTCAGGCTGTACCTCCCCGCCAATAATCACGCCCTGGTCGGCGTAGTATTCCGGAACCGTCAGGTCTAAGGTGATGTTCGTGAATGGTGTCTGGAATCCCACCCTGGTAGGGACATTAATGTTAAATATAAACTCTTGCAATGCCTGCTTCACTTCTTTATAGCTCAAGCTATCATATCGTATGAAAGGCGCGAGTAGCGTATCAAAATTGGAGAACGCCTGCGCGCCAGCCGCCTCTCCCTGAAGGGTGTAAAAGAAGTTTACTACCTGCCCTAAAGCACTATGTAGATGTTTAGCCGGTTTGCTTTCGATTTTACCCTGCGCACCCTTGAATCCTTCTACCAGCAGGTCAAAAAGGTCCCAGCCAACGCAATAAACGGAAAGAAGATTAAGGTCGTGTATATGGAAATCACCATTCAAATGTGCCTGTCTGACTTCTGTGGGGTAAATCTTGATTAACCAGTAGATTTTACTAATCTCTGACGAGACGTAATTGTTTAAACCCTGTAACGAGAAGGTCATATTGCTATTTTCGTTCACCTGCCAGTCAATCTTCTCTAAATATTGGTCCACCAGGTTAACATTCGCTCTGGCTGTAATCTCTCTTATTCCCGCATGCTGTTCTCGATAAATAATGTACGCCTTTGCCGTTTTGCGATACGGTGAAGATAATAAAATCTCCTCCACGACGTCCTGTATCTCTTCCACCATGGGTACATCACGCGGAATCGCCTGTTGTGCTAAATTCAAAACCTTAAGGGTCAACTTCTGCGCAATCTCATGATCAAATTCGCCGGTTGCCGCGCCCGCTTTTACAATGGCATTTGTTATCTTCTCCACTTCGAAGTTTACTAACCTACCATCCCTCTTCTCTATCTTCTTGAACACAAAATCTCGCCTCCTTCGCCACTGCTACTGCCACTGCTACTATAAATGTGCTTTTAGCCCATCCATAATATGGCAATTTCACACACTTGACGTAAACTTACCCTGCTCTATTTCCCGGAGGCACATCTTCACTTTACTCACGATTTCGTTTAGTTTCTCCTGGGGGACGCTTTCACGCCTCACGATGCCGGTTACAATACCCACGACTTTACCCGATGTCTCGCCTTCTTTATTTCTTGTGCTTACTCCGATTGATTCAAAATCCTCAAATGTAACAGGACACTGGCAAAGAATAATCGCAGGGATATTTACCTTTCTTAACACAAACCTGACTTTGTACAAGAAATGCATCTTTACGTTTCCGTGATGTTCTATGAGTAGCTTATGTCTTCCGATTATATCTATCTCATCGGGCTCCAGTCCGAAAGCTACACCATGTCCACCACCTGATGGTGCATCTCTCGGTGTGCCATCTCCGGCATTCAATATTAGTTCACCCGTGTTTATGCCATGGTCCCGTAATTCTGTGGTGATCTCACATACTGGCTTTGGTATATGCCGGGGTCCCGGGGACATAGCAACTGCGATTACATCGCGCTTTCCGGCTTTCGCAAACGTACCTCGCTGTGCCATCCCACCTCCTAACCCCAGTGCTTGCCCTTTTCTACATGCTACCAACTGCGTACTTCTACCCACGGTCATATTATCTTACTATCTTACTTCGTACTTTCGTTCTACGTTACGCCGCTCTCAAGTCATCTATCCCCGTTATTTTACCATTCTGCATGTGCGCTACTCTATCACAGACCATTTCCACAAAATCTACGTCATGTGAGACAATCAAGAAGGTTATGCCCAAATTCGCCCTCGCCGCCCGTATAGAATCAGCCACAAATTTCTTCGTTATCGGGTCCATTGTGCCCGTAGGCTCATCGAGTATGGCTATTGCCGGCTCCTTCATCAATACCTGGGCGAGAACTATCCGCTGCTTTTCTCCTGCACTTAGTTGTGTATGGTCTTTGGTAAGGATCTCCTCGGCTTCTTCATCGTTAAAGCCTATCCCTTCTAAAATAAACTTCACCTTCATCTTCGCAAGTTCCTCCGGTACCCGCACGCCTATGCAACTTGTGAGATTCTCTAATATCGTCTTCTCGGGATACAGCGAATATTCCTGATGCTGCATAGCCACATGTGTTGCTGCTTGCTCTCCAATTCCCGGTGTTGTTGCACTCCATGCAATCCACACACCGGTTTCCGCTACCCGTCCTACTTCTATCCACTTTTCTCCGGCTCTTATCTGAACAGAGCCCCCGGTTACCGGATCTATTTGTGTTATAATCCGTGCCAGGCTCGTTTTTCCTGAACCACTTCTCCCTAATAGTCCAAATATCTCGTTCTCATTTATTGTTAGCGAGACGTCGTCTATCGCCTTTACCATCCCGCGCCATACCGAATAATAATATTTTTTACAGTGCTCTATCTTTACCTTTGGCTCTCCTACTTTCTTGAACTCCTCACGCTCTATCTCCCCTATCTGCTTCTCAAATTCTTCTACCACCGCCTTTGAATCTCCGTATTTCTTTATTTCGCCTCGGTCAAGCCATAAAGTCTTCTCCGTTAGTTCGTCAATCACGTAAGGCCAGTGAGAAGTAACAACCATCGTCATTCCTTCCCTGGTACTATCTATAAGCGCTTTGTGCACGAGCTTTGCTGTCTCAAAGTCTAACGTACCTGTGGGCTCGTCGGCTAGCAATAGCATCGGGTCTAACGCCAGTTGTCGCGCAAGCACTACTCGCTGTTTCTCACCTCCACTCAGGTCACTCGCGGGAAAGGTAATCCGGTGCACCATTCTCACTGCTTTCAGCAGATTATAAGCTCTTCTAAATCTATCCGCTGCGGGATATTCCCTGCTCTCCAATGCCTGTAATACGTTATACATCACTGAGTCATCACCGTATAGACCAAAAGTGCGCTGTAACATAATCGCGACACCTCTCTTCACTTTCTTCCTCGAGTCTTTATCCTCCCAGTAATTTATCTCCTTCAATTCCATCTCTGTTCCGCACTTGATACACGCCTCTCCTGCTTTACTCGGCGCACTTACCCACTCGCAGGACGGGCACATTGCCACTCTGAAGATCATTTCACCCGAAGTAGGTCTGTATTCCTCTGTCCCTCTCAGCATGTGGAGCAAAACGGACTTCCCTGACCCACTCCTCCCGAGTAGCCCTAACGGCTCTCCTTCCATTATATCCACGCTCACGTTCTTCAGCACGTCTTTGCCATCGAACTCTTTGCATATATCGCGGATTTTCACAAACGGCTCCTTATTATCCATTTTCCCTCTTCTCCTCCTATTTTTAAGGTTACAACTAAACTGTCTTTTATATAGCCCTCAAATTCTCGATCTCTATTATCTTACCATTTTCCATCTTCGCTACTCGATCACATACCTTCTCTGCGAATTCAAGGTCATGAGTAACAATCACGAAGGTTATGCCCAAATTCTCCCGTGCCTTTATTATCGTCTCTCCCACGTATTTCTTTGTTACCGGGTCCATTGTCCCAGTTGGTTCATCAAGCACGGCAATATTCGGCTCTTTCATCAACAATTGCGCAATCAGTATCCGCTGTTTCTCGCCTACACTCAGTTCCTGATGCGTCTTTGGTAAAATCTCTTCTATTTCTTCGTCGCTGAAGCCCACTCCTTCGAGCACGAACTTCACCTTCATCTTTGCCAGGTCATCGGGCATACTCAGACCTATGCCGTGCGTGAGGTTCCCCCAGGTCGTGAGTTTCGGAATTAACGAATATTCCTGGTGTAACACCCCTACGAAATGTGATTTCCACTCGGTCGTGCCGCCCGAAATTACGCCATGATCTATGAATGTCCCAGAATCCTCCTTTGATGACTCATACCATCTATCTCCTATTCGCACCCACGCAGAACCGCCAGTTCCCGCGTCTAAATGGCTTACAATCCGCATTAAACTAGTCTTTCCTGCACCGCTATGCCCCACAATCCCAAATATCTCATTCTCATTTATTATAAGCGAAACATCATCCACCGCCTTTACAACGCCTCGCGATGCCGAGAAGTAATACTTCTTCAGCCGTTCTATTTTTATCTTCGGATCGCCGAACTTCTTAAACTCCTCACGCGTTATCTCTCCCACTTCCTTCTCAAAAGCGGTCACCACGTCCTCCGTATCGCCATATTCTACTATCTCGCCTTTATCAAACCATACCGTTTTCTCAGTCAGATCTCTAATCACATAAGGCCAATGAGAAGTGACGAGGAATGTCGTTCCACCCCTTGTGGTATCCACCAGTGCACGATGCACCACCTTTGCCGTCTCATGATCTAACGTCCCCGTGGGCTCATCGGCTAATAGTAGAATTGGTGCCAGCGCTAACTGCCTTGCAAGCACCATTCGCTGCTTCTCGCCACCACTGAGGTCTCTCGTATCCGGCATATTGACACGGTGCAGCATCTTTACCGCTTCCAGGATTTCATATACCTTCTTCAACCTCATACTCTTTGGATATCTTGCCCGCTCCAATGCCTCTAATATATTCCAGATGACGCCCTCGTCACTATATAAAGCGAAACTACGCTGTAGCATGATTGCAATCGAACTCTTTAGTGTCCGTCGCATATCCTTATTCTGCCAGAAATTCACTTCCTTAAACTCAAATTCCGCACCACACTTCTGACACTTCTCTCCTACCCTGCTCGGTCCCTCTATCCAGGTACAGGAGGGGCAATATGCCAGCCGGAATATTACCTCACCGCTGTCAGGTGCGTATTCCTCTGTGCCACGGAGCATGCGAAGTAATACCGATTTCCCCGCACCACTCTTTCCGAGCAGCCCTAACGGTTCCAGCTCTTTTATATCAAGACTTACGTTCTTCAGCACCGTTTTGCCCTCGAATTGCTTGCTCACGTTCCTAACATCTATAAACGTCTCTTTCTCTCCGCCCATTCCCCTTCTCTCCTCTTTATCTATCCTTTGTTTCTATCTTTATCTTCACCCTTGAGAATAATAAACGAGTTGATTCTAACTTCCATATATATTGCATAAAGATGCAGTTTTCATATTTATATTTAAACGTTTTTTTCTTCATTTAAAAACTTTTACTTTTACTTTTTACTCTATCTCTTTCTCACTGTCGCTTCTTTAACACCACAATATCGGGTCTCGGCGATGCTTTAGAACCCGCGAACTCACGCTTGCATCGCTCACATAACGCTCTCGCGGTCAGCGTAACCACTTCTTCCGACCCTGGTAACTTCCGCGCATAGATAAACTCCGGCTCTACCCCCACCGATTTACTTAATTCACTCAGTATCGCATTTATCTTATCCTTAAACACATCCACATCTTCAATCTGCAGCCCTCTCAAATCTGCCGCGAAGCCGATACAACCGCATGCCATTCCGAATACCTTCGCCTCCGGGACGAAGATGTTCCCTACAAGACTCCTCAGTTCGTCTTCAAGCTTTTTCCTACTTCCCCTTAGCTCATTGTTCACTTTTTTATCACGCTCAACACCCTGTTTGTGAGTGCATCGCAATACCGGCATTCATCGCAGACCTTGTTGCAGTTCTTCCACTGGTTTATACTGCCTGCCAGGAGGTCATTATCCACGTAAAAAGTATATCTGAGTTCTGACGGGCAATCAAGCAGTTCAAGCAGGTTACCTTTAAATTCGCGGTGATGGTATGCCGCCATGCAATTTAGTATCCATTGCACCGCATTCGCTCTACCCGAAATCTTGAACTCAGTAATCCCTATCGCCTCATAAACCTTTAAGTCCTCGGGTCTTATCCACGGCGACCTTATAATCTGCGACGGGTCCCTGACACGTATGGATATGCACTTATCAAAATAGTAATCGCCGAAGGTATTCGGGGGTTGCATCGCGGTAGAAGAAGCGCGAGCAGTGGTGATATGCGAGAATAGATTGAAATGCGCATGTCTGAACGGGCACTTATACAGGCACCCTTCATTCACAATCACCCGGATGTTGCAATGAACCGTCTTCTTTATCGCTTCTAATGTCCCGAAGTCACGGTTGATATTCGTATCCACGGTGATTGCATCAGCACCCAGCGCTTCGACGAATTCCGCTCGCTGTGGTGAATCTACATGCGCCACGCAGGACATGACGGTCTCCAGCGAGTAATCTCTTAAAAGCTCCACGAGATACGGCTCTGCGACAGTAACGCCATCCACATCTGCTTTATCCAGCTCATTGAAATACCACTCAAACGTCTTATAACCCTGGAATGTCAGATGGTAGCCACCTAAGCATGACGGATTCATCACGACATTCAGCTTTACACCGTGCTGATGCGCATAAGCGGTTTGTTCCTTCACCTCATCAAGAAGTGCGGCATGTAGTGTCGCCCTTCCACTGCCCATCACCTCCGGCGAGCCTGCCATATAAACCTCCGCCACGTCTTTCAAACCCTCGGATTCTTTATACGCTAACAGCTCCTGCAGAGCGGGGAAATGCCCGGGATGCGGTATTATTAATCTCATTTGATATAGGTTAATGCCTCCTTTGTTAGTTCATTACAATAGCCACATTCGCTACAAACTTTTCGACAGCTCTTCCAGCGCTCTATTGCACCCTCAAGCTTTTCGGTGTCTATATAAAACATATACCTGAGCATTTGTGGGCAGTCAAGAATGTCGAGCAGGTTGCCCTTGAACGACCGATGAGAATAGAACCGCATGCAATCTATTATCCAGTTCACCGCTTTCGTCCTCCCAGAAAGCTTGAAGTTCCGTATTCCTATCGCTTCGTACTCTTTTAGATCTTCCGGTCTTATCCATGCGGACTTTATTATCTGTGTGGGGTCTCTCAGCCGGATGTTTATACACTTCTCAAAATAGAAGTCAGGAGCGAATAGCGGGAACCGGGGGTGATTCAAACTACTGAGATGTGATGCGAGATTGTAATGCGAATACCTGAACGGGCACCGGTACATACACCCTTCGTTCACTATCAGCTTCACTTCGCAGTTAACCGCCTTTACTATCCCTTTCAAGAGCGCGAAATGCCGGTTTATATTCGTGTCTACGGTTATCACATCTGCACCGAGGTCTTCAAAGAATTTGGCTCGCTGTGGTGATTCAACATAAGATAATACGGATACGATGGTCTGCATCGGGAACTCACGCAGGAGTTCTACGAGGTACGGCTCCGCGACTACCACACCGTCCACACCCGCTTTGTTCAGTTCGTTGAAATACCACTCGAACATCTTATAGCCCTCGAATGTCAGATGATGTGCTCCGGTACACGTGGAATTCATCACGATGTCCATTTTTATGCCGTGTTGATGTGCATATTCGGTCTGTTCCCTTATTTCTTCTATTAAAGGTGCATGTAGCACGCCTCTTCCACTACCCATCACCTCCGGCGAGCCACCCATGAAGACTTCTACCACTTCGTTCAAGCTCTCTGCTTCTTTGACCTCTAATATCTCTTTCAAAGCATCGAAATGTCCAGGATGTGGAATCATCAATTGCATCTTCTATCTTCTTTTATCTTCCTTCATTAATCTATATTCCTGATTGACTATAAATATATTCCTAAATTATAAATTAGAACATATTGGTAATCCGCTTCAGATTATTAAAATCACGTAGCACGCCCTTTTCGGTAATCACCGCTTCTATCAGCTCGAACGGTGTGAAGTCAAATGCAGGGTTATATACCTTCACCTCAAGCGGTGCAATCTGCTCTGACTTGCAATATATCAGCTCTTCAGCGCCCCTTTCCTCTATCTCTACATCTTTGTAGCTCCTTTTCGTATCAAAAGAAGACAGAGGCGCCGCCACGTAAAAAGGTATGTCATGCGCGTTCGCAACCACAGCGTGCATATAAGTTCCGATTTTGTTTAGCACGCCCTCCTTAACCACTCTATCCGCACCCACGAGCACCTTGTCTACCATATCCGCGCGCATCACCGCCGCACTCATACTGTCCGTAATAAGCGTAACCGGAATTTTATCTTGAAGCAGTTCCCAGGTAGTTAGCCGCGAACCCTGATTCAAGGGTCGCGTCTCACAGACTATTACTTCTATTCGTTTCCCTCTCTCTATCGCAGTTCTTATCACACCGAGTGCCGTACCCCAATCAACACATGCGAGTCTGCCGGCATTGCAATGTGTCAGCACGACATCGCCATCTTCCAGCAGTTCACTCCCATAATCACCTATCTTTTTGCTCACCGCCACATCCTCTTCTGCTATCCGATTTGCCTCCGCAAGCGCATACATCTTCATTTCTCTTCTGGTTCTACCGTGCAATGCGGCATTAAACGTTCTGTTAACGCCGTATGAGAGGTTGACCGCAGTGGGTCTTGCTCTTCTAAGCCGCTCTATTTGCTCTTCTAACGCTTCTTCGCTCTTTTCGGTTAGACATGCTAAAACAACACCGAACGCACCAGCAGCACCCAATACCGGAGCACCCCGCACCTTCATGCTCTTTATCGCATCTATAAGCTCTTCCACTCGCGTGCAACTCATTATTTTAAACGCACCCGGCAATAAGGTCTGATCTATCAATTTCACCGCGTCCCGTTCTTCATCCCATTCTATCGTTCTCATTCTTATCTCAGTACTAATTCCCAATCGCTCCTGTTTATTCTTAATTTATTTCTTCTCTACCAACCCCTTATAAATCCGTTCTAATATCTCCTTCTCCGACTGATACTCACAATCCAGTATCTTATCAAGCTTCAAAGGCAGTCCATCCATCCTATAGGCTACCTCTTCTGCTTCGACACCCGTAACTGCTGCTGGAAACACCACAGATGAGACTAACGTGGTCAGAGTTTCAAATGGGTCTATCAAGATTACAGGCACATCACACAACCTCTTTGCTTCTTCTTTGGTGAACGAAGAATCAGCACCCACGATTAACGCCGCATCTATCTCATCCAATACATCCGCAGTCCTATTATCGTGCTCGAGCATTCGGTCACGCGAGAAGTCCACGGCAGATGGATAGCCCGTCTCACGTAACAGAAGCTGCACCGTACCCATCACATTAAAATGCCCATTCATAGGAAAGAGCACGAACTTCGCACCTGCGTTGTTTAGTGCATCAACCAGTGCGAAAATAGCTTCTACAAATTCTGACCCAGCTTCGTGTGATAATAACACATCGTAACCCAGGAAGATAACGCCATAAAACGCTTTCTTTAGCCTAGCTGCTAATTTCGTAATGTCATCAAAGTCTATCCCGTCAGCTATGGGCTCTCGTAACACGTTTGGCTCGCCTTTTATCAGTTGCGTCATGACTTCTGCTAATTTACGGGCATCTCCGGGCTTCACCGGCAGGTACCAGCGCGAAATCTCCTTCAATTCGCTGTCCGCGACGTCAATAGTAATCAACTCACGGTCCATCACGCCTCTCAGTGCGTATCTGCCTGCTGGATAGACCGAATACCGGGAAAGGTGTCGGGGATGCACCTCGATGGGATTAGCGCCCCAGTAAATGACGACATTGGCGTTGTCTCTTATCTCGTCCAGCAGGGCAAAGTAAAAATTATTCTTTCCTTTTCGCAGTTCTCTATACAGCAGCGCATGGTAAATTGATTCCGGGAAGTCGAACACGCCTCTTTTGCGTTTTGCTATCTCCAATGCCACACGCTGGGCGTTGTAGCCGCTATTGCTTAGTCCGTATATAAGCGGCTTCTTCGCTGCCTTCAGTATATCCAACGCTTTTTCTATCGCAGTGTCATAATCGGTTTCTTTGCCGTCTATCCGCGTTTTCCGCACCCTGCCTTCTTTATGCAGAGCATGGAACTTCTCCACACCTACCGTGCAAGCGTTTCTTATTTCCTTTATTCGGTTTTTTGCAATGTCCACCGAAATAACCAGGTCATCACAGAGACAGGCGCAAAAGGGGCAGACCACAGCTTCTAATATCTTATCGTTCTCGTTCTCGTTCTCTGCCATCGTTATTTCATCTTCACTTGTTTCA
This sequence comes from Halobacteriota archaeon, assembly GCA_049287525.1. Lineage (GTDB taxonomy): Archaea > Halobacteriota > Syntropharchaeia > Alkanophagales > Methanospirareceae > QENJ01. Next base: position 30,722 of record JBAQFZ010000084.1, read on the forward strand.
TAAAAGTTTATTAATTAAGCCTCAATCAAATATCATTGCTGTACAGTACAATGAAGGATTATAACGTAGAGTGCATAAGATGTGGCGCAAGCTATCCCAGGGACGAGATAGCATATACATGCAAGAAATGCGGGGGGTTGCTTGATATAAAATACGATTACTCCCGGATAGATAAGATGCGAATAGTAAATGCAAAAGGTGAAGGCGTATGGAAATATTCCGCGTTATTACCCTTCGATGAAGACGCGACCACGCCTATAACAATAAACGAAGGTAACACACCCATGTACCGGTGCGATAGACTCGCGAACTTCATTGGCGTTTCTGATTTATGGGTGAAGCACGAAGGACTGAACCCTTCCGGGTCGTTTAAAGACCGGGGAATGACCGTAGGAGTAACGAAAGCGATGGAACTGGATGTAAAAGGCGTGGCATGTGCATCCACGGGTAATACTTCCGCATCGCTCGCAATGTTCGCAGCGAAAGCCGGTATTCCCTGTTATGTCCTGCTGCCAAAGGGCAAAGTAGCATTGGGTAAAGTAGCACAGGCAATGATGCACGGTGCAAAGGTATTCTCGCTACGCGGCAATTTTGACGATGCTTTACGGGTTGTCCGTGCGTTATGCGAGCAGGAGGACCTTTATTTGCTGAATTCCGTCAATCCGTACCGGTTGGAAGGTCAGAAGACAATCGCGTTTGAGGTTGCCGAGAAATTAGGCTGGCAGATACCCGATAGGCTCATTTTGCCCGTGGGTAACGCAGGGAACATAAGTGCGATTTATAAAGGCTTTTCCGAGTTGAAGACACTGGGCATCACCGATTCCGTGCCGAAGATGACCGGTATTCAGGCAGAAGGTGCTAAGCCGGTCGTAGACGCGATAAAGGCTGGCAAAGCGGAGATAACACCAGAGCGCAAACCGGAGACCATAGCTTCTGCTATTCGTATTGGGGACCCTGTGAATGCCGAAAAGGCACTACTCGCTATCAGAAACTCCGGCGGGGTTGCTGAGTCGGTGACCGACGATGAGATAACAGAATCGCAGCTTCTTCTGGCACGCCTGGAAGGTATAGGTGCGGAGCCAGCAAGTGCGGCTTCCGTTGCGGGTCTGAGGAAGTTAGTTGATATGGATGTAATAGAACGAGATGAGAAGATCGTGTGCATTACGACAGGGCATCTGTTGAAAGACCCTGAGCGTGCAATCGCAATATGCGAAGTGCCAAAAGAGATAGACGCGAATATAGATGCGCTGAAGCAGGTTCTGGAGGTGTTACCATAAGGATAGGAGTTTAAACATAATAGTCCTTCATGCGTGTTTGGATAAGAGATTGACATTCCTTCTTCTCACCACCTCGACACTTTATAGCCCAATCCAGCACGAACCGTGAAAACACATCCTGAAAATTAGCGAATATTGATTCCACGCGAAATGAAGCCGAGAAGCTTTTATATCCCTATGCCATACCTATGACAATAGTGTAAGTTTAAGTCATCGGCGGTCGTGCTTAGGTACAGGCTTTGTACTTAAGTACGGGGTATAGTTATGACTTTCTCACTAAGCAATTGTTGAGTCCGTCAGAACTCCTCATCTCCCCCCCCCGTGCCCTAATCTGATGGCACTGCGTTCTGTCATTATAGCTGACAAAGCCCGTAGAGCTAAGGGTGCTCTCACAGGCCGAATTTTCTGAAGGCGTAGTATTTAGGTAGTTCGATGCCAAGTGTAAAGAGAGCTGAGAATCCCAGGATAAACAAAACCTGGTAAACGGTGAGTTTGGCGATAGCGATGCCAAAGATACTTAATAGGGCAAAGACCGCCATGGCCGCTATAGAGGAGATGAGTAATGTCCGGCTGGGGCGTGAGTCCCAGAAGTGGCGCCTTTCCCGGACGATGTATACCCTGAACTGGCTGGTGAATATGAACATCAGTAATATGAAGCTGAGCAGTGGAGCCGTCGTCAGGTGAAAGTAAGCCTTACCAATTAGAATTGCGAGCCATCCTTCAATGATAAAGAATATGCCCATTATGGCTGAGGCCAGGGTGATATTCTTCACGTTCCACTTATTTGGATTGCTGGTGGACTTCACATTGTCAGTGGCAAGAGACATGGTGACAAAGTCATTGGCGAATACCAAGAGAGCCATACCCAGGAGAGAGAGCACGAGGTCATGCAGCCAGAAGAAACCTAGAGTGAGCAGGCCGACAAACTGTATGGTCTTGGTGACTTTATTGATGACCCAGGTCAGCATTCGCTGGTAGATTTGGCGACTGGTTTTAAGTGCCTCAATTATTACTCTTATGCCCGGTTCGGTTAAGACTATGCTCGCCGATGCCTTAGCCACATCGGCGGCACTACTGACGGCGATGCCTATTTCAGCCTGCTTTAGAGCCGGGGCATCATTAACCCCATCGCCAGTCATGCCTACCATGTGACCCCGTGACTGCAGAAGTCTCACGATTCGGTACTTGTCCTCGGGATAGACCTCCGCCAGCCCGTTACATTCCTCAATCATCCGGGTCTGTTCTAACTCGCTCAAGCCTTTAAGTTCGCTGGCTCGGATAATACTATCACCAATACCCACGTGAGTGGCGATTTCTTGGGCTATGGCAATGTTGTCGCCAGTAATCATTATCGGCTTGATACCCAGGCTCTTAACTTCGGCTATCATGCTTTGGGCATCGGGCCGTGGTGGGTCTGCCAGGCCTATAATAAGCCCACCAGCTTTAGGTTGTCCCCGTCGCCCTCAGATTTGGCTACCGCCAGTGTTCTATAACCTTTCTGAGACAGCTCTTCCACGGTCTGATTGGCGGATTTCCGGGTCGCTTTATTGAGTTCACGGCATAAAGATAATACTATCTGCGGGGCGCCTTTAACCGCCCTAAAGCGATTATTGCCATCTTGAATGATTCCCTCTGACAGCCTGGTCGCTGGCTCAAATGGCTTGACCGAAATCTGCTGGTACGAGCGCAAATCTACGCCCTTTGCCTTTGCATATTCACTTATCGCCGTGTCAATGGTGTCTTTGCTTTCTGGTTTTGCCGTCAAGGCAGCAATCCTGATAACATCATTTCTGTTGTATCCTGAAAACGGAATAACATCGCCGATGGCTAGCTGGTTCATGGTTAGAGTCCCGGTCTTGTCCAGGCAGAGGATGTCTGTTGAGGCGGCATCCTCAATAGAATCGAGCCGGGTTACCAACACCCCTTTCTTAACCAGCTCCATAGCACCCACCGCTTGAACAATGGTAAGCACGGCCGGCAAGGCTACCGGGACGGCACCGATAAGAAATATCACGGCAAAGGTGGCTACGGTGACAACGGGTGTTTTCATTAGCAGCGCGTCTATCGATACCAGGATTAAGACCCCGATACCCAGGTACATCATGTATCGGACAACGCTGAGCATGATCTGTTCCTGGCGAGATTTGGGCCTGGCTACTCTAACGAGCTCCGCCGTTTTGCCGAAATATGTATTTCCCCCGGTATTAACGACTAAACACCTGGCTTCGCCCCGCTTAACTATCGAGCTAGAGTAAATAAGGTCCGAGTCATGAACCTCTACTGGCAGGGATTCCCCAGTGAGCGCCGACTGGTCAATAGCTAGCTCGCCGCTTACTATCTTGGCATCGGCTGGGACAACATCACCCATCTGCACCACCATGATATCCCCGGGCACAATACTAGCGGCATCCCGCGTCGCCCATTTGCCAGCACGCAGTAGCCTGGCCCTGATGCCCAGCCTTTCCCTCAGAAGCTCCAGGGACTTTTGGGAACTCTGCTGATGCCGATAACCGATACCGGCATTAGTCACAATCAATACGGCGATTATCACCGCCTCAAGGTTGTGCTTCAGGATAACTGAAAGCACTATGGCCACTTCTAAGAGCCACGGCATCGGTCCCCAGAATCGCGACAGGAATTCTATTACGGGGTGCCTCTTTTTGGTCGGAATTTCATTACGGCCGAAGAGCGTAAGTCGCCGCTGTGCTTCTGACTCAGCGAGACCATCTAGTGTGGTCGCTAGTAGCTTAAGAGCCTCTTCAACCGGAATCGCCTTGTATTCATCGGTACCTCTGATTTTCGGAAGGTCTCCCGAAGACTCTTTTGTGTGACTATCAAGGTTTTTCATAGAAAACTCCACTGGATACACGCCAGCTTGCTGGGGGGTTATTCACTTAATATAGGAGATGTATATGTTAAGCAAAAAACCACGGTTAAAAAATCCGAGATGTACGGGGATTGGCCCATCAAACTTAAAGAAAGTTTGATCAAAATGCTGCTTTGCAGCAGGGTACTGTGGTAAGTGCATCCGCGCCGAGGAGAGGCGCCATATAAGTACCCAAACAAATAGGAGGTGAAACAAGAAAATGGGTTACGGAAAACTGAATATATGGATCAGATATTGGGATTGCAGTCTTATTAAAGCATGCTGGAGGACGGATCTGGTGATTAAGACATGCAATGACGACTATCTCGTAGATATGGACCCTACCGTTATTGAAAAGTTAAGACAGAGATATCCAGACTATAAAGATGTGAAGGTGCAGGACTATAAAGGACATAGAAGGATAATGTTGCAACCAGGAGGTGGAGAAAAATTCAATCATATCGAAGTTGATGTTCCACCTGGATGCTATGTGGTATGGACACGGGTGTGCTATGGTAAGAACGAAGAGACAAACAAGGTGATGGTAATAGTGGATTGTGGTGAAGAAGTATGCGTGAACTTGCTTCTGGACGATGTCGAGACATGCGCCAA
>JBAQFZ010000085.1:0-13079 GCA_049287525.1 Halobacteriota archaeon
TTAAGGTCATAATTACCTGTTCCGGCTCTCTGTTCCTCCGTGTAAGCATTGCCATTACAGTTGCATGTGCCGAAGTGATGCCGGGCAGGAAGCTGACTATGGCGCCACAAGTCGAACCGGATATAACGGATATTAGCATATCTCTTTTTACACACACCGGCTCCTTTATCATCTGCTCGGGTATCTCGGGCGTATAAAAAAGCGAATATAGGATAGTTGATAACCCGAATAAGCCGGTCAGTGCTGGGAAAAGCATAGACGAACTCACCGGCATGTTCAATACTACATAGCCAAATATTCCCGAGAGGATAAAGACAAACGAAGAAAGAATAACCGCCTGGTAGGTTTCCATACGTTCGCTAAAGCTCTCCGTGAGAATAAACAGGGCGGATATGCCTATGAGCAGGTAGTGTAGATAGTGCTGAAGAAGGTCGTATAGATGGATAGGAGTGGCGAAGATGAAATAGAAAGGCATGAAGATGAGGAACGAAAAGATAACCGCGCCGAAACTGCCTATTGCGGAAATAACCGTCGCTTCATAGGCTCTGCCTTCGAGGAGTAACCGGTGTGCAGGTAGCAAGCATAGTGCCGTATCACCTTCCGGGGCACCTATGAATGCTGCGGGTATGAAGCTTAAGAAGGTGTGTGTTATTGACGCCGCGAGGATGATCGAAGCCACAAATACCAGTATCGTCTCATAAGGCACGAACGCATTCAAAAAATGCTGTTTGGATATTATCATGGGCGAGAGAGAGTAAAGGATAAGGGCGACATTATTCGGATGAAAACCCGGTACAATCCCGGTAATAGTACCTAACAGCACGCCAAGCAGCGAGCAGGTAACAAGTAGCACTAAAGGTAAAAGTATGAATATGAATGCATCCATCGGCTATTAAAAGGGAGTGATAAGAATTAAATAACGTCCCCTAATTCTCTTATAAGATTCGTTCCATCCTCACCATACCCTCTAAAATATTCGACATTGACGTTGCGAATGATAATCTCACATAATCCCTACCTGCGACCCCAAATGCTGAACCCGGCGTAACCACAATATACACTTCTTTTAGCAACCGTTCCGTGAATTCCTGGTCGTCACCGTGACCCGAAGTATTTATAAAGGCATAAAACGCACCTTCCGGATTCACACATCGTAGCCCTATATCGTTTAGCCGCTCCACAATTACAGCTCTCCTTTTCCTGAACTCATTCACCATCTCCTGCACGCATTCCTGCGAGCTCTTTAGCGCGGTCAACGCTGCGAATTGTGAAATAGACGATGCGCATGTGACCGAATGCTGTTGTATCTTTAGCATTCCTTTCAATATCTCTGCTGGTGCAACCGCATACCCTATCCGCCAGCCGGTCATTGCATAGGTCTTCGAGAAGCCGTTTATGATGACTGTTCGCTCTTGCATACCGTCAAAGGAAGCAATGCTCACGTGTCTTCGTCCATATAAAATCTTCTCATATATCTCGTCCGAAAGCACAAAAAGGTTATGCGCTATGGCGAATTCAGCAATTTCTCGCTGCTCTTTTTCGCTCAGGACATACCCCACGGGATTATTTGGACTGTTTATTACTATCAGCTTCGTGTTATCTGATGCCATAGAGTCAAGCGATTCGTAGGTCACTTTCTCTTCTACCCGTTTCACCCATCTGGGATTGCCACCTGCTAATTTCACCGCGGCTTCAAACGTAACCCACGCCGGGTCAAGCAAAATCACCTCGTCCCCTTCATCCAGAACACTCAGCATCAATTCGTAGATTGCTTGTTTCGCACCCGGCGTCACGATCACATTTCCCATCGAAACATCAACCTTATTCTCTTCTCGTATCTTCTTCGCTATCTCTTCTCGTAACTCGTCTATGCCCGCACTGCTCGTATAGTGTGTATATTCCAGTTTTAAAGCTTGCTGTGCCGCGTCACAGATATGTTCCGGCGTCTTGAAGTCCGGCTCACCAAGCGAGAAGTTCAGGACTGCTTTACCCTCGTCCTGCAACTGCTGCGCTATGTGCGACATTCTTATGGTTGCTGATTCCTCTATCCTGCTTAATCTCTTTGCCAGCATTTTTCGCCATCATGCCATAATTATAATACGAAGGCATGATAAATGATGAGAGGTAAAAGGCAAAGGCGATGAGCAGTGTCAATGTCAAATCTCGCTCTTCGATTAATTAATATACCACTGCACCATGTCCTAACGCATCTTCCGCAGCATCTATTGTTACATCCTTCAGCAATGCGAGCGACGGGTCATAGCTCCTTTCCATATTACATATCTCCTTTATACTCATCCCTGCTTTTATAGCAAGTTCGAGCTCGTTTATCCGCTCCGCAACCGTCGCCTCCGAGACCACCTGGGCACCTATCAACTTCTCCGTATACGCATCGAAGATCAATTTCGCTGTGATTGACTTGCTGCCCGGGAAATATCGTGCCTTCGTGGACTTAGTCGCTTTTCCACTGATTATCTTTCTCCCGGCACGGCTTGCAACTTCTGATGTCACGCCCACCGAACCCATTAGGAGACCACCGACTTCCGCTGCTATCGGGCTCAAACAGGGTTCGCAATAAGAATATGCACCCGGTCGCCCACTCATATCGCTGAATATATTATCAGCAACTACTTTTGCCTGGACCAACGCAGTAGATGCCAGTTGACTCAGTCGTGGACGATGCGTGATACCATCCACAACTTCCGTGCAGTCGCCCAACGAATATACGTTATTCAGGTAACCACTCCCTTTTCTAACGTGCATTGCGCTATCCGTAATTATTCCTCGCACTTCTCCAATCGCAACGCCAGCGTCCTGCGCGAGAGCCACATTTGGGTTCATACCACCTGCAATCACAACTACATCTGCGGGAATCTCTTCCTCAGTTTCAGTTCCTCCAGTACCAGTACCTATCACCACCGACTTCACACGGTTTCCAGCACCTTTTAAGGCGACTATTTCTTTACGCTCCAGGATGAACCGTATCCCTTGCTTCTCCAGCCACTCTTTTACTTCATCGCCCATATCCGGGTCCAAACTGGAAGGAAGCAAAGACGGAGGTCCGCCAAGAACCGTAGTCTTCAGTCCTTTCGCTACGAATGCCACCGCTGCCTGCAGTCCGATGATACCTCGCCCGCGGACAAATGCGTTCTTCACACCCTCCACATTCATAGCGGCTTCTATCTTTGCCGCATCCACCTCGTTGTTAAACGTGTAAACGCCTTCTAATTCGCTTTCCGCTATGGCATCAGGAACAGAAGGTACCCTACCTGTTGCAATCACGAGATAATCATAGCTTATCGCTTCTCCTGTATTTAACGTTACCGTACTATTCGCCAGGTTCATCTCTGTTACCTCTGTCTCAGTTCTGAAGTCCACGCCCTGGTCAAGGTAGAATTTCGGATCATTTATCTCTGTCTTTTTTATCTCATACCAGCCTCGTAACGCAAAAGGTAGCCCGCAGGTAGATGTCCAGCCACTTTTCTCGCGTTTTATTACCGTTAATGCCATCGCTTCTTCTACTTCGCCCTTCCGAGTAAGCAAGTTCCTCAGCACAGATATACCGGCAATCCCGCCACCAACAATAACAATCTTTTTTGCCATCTTTTGCCATCCCCTAATACTTTTTCCCCCGGTATTTAAGTGTGGGGCGAGAGCATAAATAGATAGCGGTTTTGTGCTTGCTCCATCTTGCAATACACTTCTAATACTTCACCCGACCACCTTTAACCGCCTTGAACTCCTGTGGCTGCCGCTCAGTCTCTATCAATTCCCTTGTCCTGCCAGCTATCTGCGTTTCTATATCCTCCGCTTCCTCCCTTACCGCACTCTTTGCAATATGCAAATCATCTATCTTCATCATACCCGTCGCTGCTTCGGTGGATGATATGAACGCCTGTAACTTCACATTCAACGGCTCTATTATCCGCTCCGCCATCATATCACGCACCTGCTTAGCCTGACCAGATATGCCAGCATTTTTATTACCTGTGAAATGCGCTGCTCTGAGCCTCGTCAACACATCAAGATGATCTATGCCACAGTTCTTCGCTATTGCCGTCGGTATAGACTCAATAGCGTCAGCAAACGCCTCCATTGCTAACTGCTCCTTGCCCGGAACCTGCTTTGCGTACTTTCTAAGCCGATATGCACATTCCATCTCCACCGCACCGCCACCAGGCACCACTCTACCGTCTTCAAACAGTTGCGCCACTGCATGCAAAGCGCTCTTTATCTCGCCTACCAGACCCTCTAAAACGCGGAGTGTCGTTCCTCTTATAAGAATCGTGGCAGATTTCTTACGTGCACAGTCTTCTACGAATACGTAGTTATCCTCGCCTATCTTTCGCTGCACCACTCTTCCTGCGACCCCGAATTTATCTTCGCTTAAAGCACTTATGTTTTTCACGATTTTACCACCGGTAGACCGCTCTAAACGTATCAAATCCGTTAATTTCACACGCTTTATCAGCATTATGCCCGCATCACGGAACTTACCCAATGCGTCATCATCCACACCCCACCGACAGCAAATCACGTTTGCACCACTGTTTATCACCGGGTCCACGACTTCACTAAAGAGTTTTGCTCTTGTATCCCGAAACTCCCGGAATCGAAAAGAATTAGATATTTTTACGTGAAAATCAAGCGCACCGAGTGTTTGTCCGGCTTTACTGCGTTGTCTTGCCCCGGTTCCGGTTTGCAGCTCCTTCCGCCCTTTTACCTTTGGCTCCTTATGTTCAATTGGGAAATCGAGCAGTGCTATCTTCGCATTCTCTATCTCAGTAGGAAGCGCATCCAGCACTTCTCTATCTATAACAACGCCGTCTATAAAGCTCGTTGCATGTACCCGGCTTCCACTCTTCGTTTCTATTACTATATCATCTACGTCTATTGGCTCATTCACATCGCGATCGCTTAGCCGCTTTATACTCTCTACTACCGCATCCACCAATATATCCTCTTCGCCGAAATTACCCGTCTTTAATGCGGTCTTCGCCACAGACCTCAAAACCTCATCGCTTCCTTCGCCTCTTACATCCACCGGAGACGCGAGCTCTGCCAAAACTTCTTTAACCACCACAAGCGACTTCTCATACCCCGCCACTACTATATTTTGATGTACACCCTCTTCTTTCAATTCGTACCCCTTCCGCACCAGCTCGCCCGTGAGCACCATAACCGTAGCTATGCCATCACCCACTCGCTCTCCCTGTGTTAACCCCGCATTTATCAATATATCCGCAGTAGGATGCTGATAGTTCAATTCTTTTACCAGACTGAGCGCGTTACTGGATATGAGGTCCGCAGCTTCTACCTTCGTGGCGCCCTGAGTTATCAATATCTTAGACCCAAAAGGACCGATAATCGGCTTGAACATATCGGAAAAAGTGATGGATACCTGCATATTCATCGCCTGGATTTCCTCCGGCGCTATTTCACCGGGTGGCAATTCTTTCTTTATCGTCATTTCTTCCTTAATCCCTCTACTCTAATCTACTCTTCTCTTCTCTTCTCTACCTCTCAGTACTTAACTAATAATGTCAAATACATCTTAGCATAAAATAAACTTTATACTAACTCTCGCGCTACACCCGCTTATACCACTTAACCACCCGGAAAATAACAAAAACGACCACCAGAGTCAACGCCAGATACGCAATTCTCATTTTTGTATCTGTCCTATCTCCGCTGTCCTGTCCACCGCCCATAGAACCATTCCAATCGTAAAAGAACACCCGTTCGTAATAGCCCGCTATCTCCGCGTTCTCTACAATAACACCCGCTTCTCGATTATAAACCGAATTCGCATTCCAGTTAAGAGAAGAGATAAGCACCTGCTCACCATCCACAATCAAGCCCTTATTATGTACTTTCTCCAGTCCCAGCGCGTCTAAATCCGCCAATCGCGCTTCTAAGCTCAAATTAGCTTTACTTGCGAGTTCGTTCAGCCACGACACGACCTCGTCATTACTATTATTATTATTATCATTATCACTCTCTAAATACTTAGAATCCAGCAGCACTTTTACTTCACATCCCCTTCCCGCAGCCGCTATAATAGCAGCAATGAACGGACTGATTTCCTCTCCCCAGACACGCCTTGATGCGAACTGCTGCACGTACACACACGCCTTTGCATTGGTTATCATACCCAATATCGTCTCCTCGCTCAGAGCGGAATCAGGTGCTAAAACCGGAATCACAGTACACCCGCTGCTAACAGAAAGAGGCGCGAAGACCGCTACATAAGAGTCTTTAGGTATATTGCGACTCAGAACACAACTACCGTTCGTACCATCAAATTCGCTAGCACGCCGGAAATCTTCTGTGTACACATCTAAGAAATAACGTGCCAGTGCTCTGTCCTGTAACACGATGCCCCAACCGCGGTTCCCAAAAGAGTTATCATACGGCACTCCTGTGCGTTTCCAGTTCTCGGACATCACGATTGTGGTTTCGTTATCTATAACGATGTACTTAGCATGGTTTATGTACGGGTCATCAGAGAACCGAACTCCACCGCTTCGGTCCTTTATTTCCGCGGCAATGCACAGCTCTTCATCACTGATTCCGCCGATTGGACTGCCATCAAGGAGCAACTGCACCTTCACGCCACGTTTTAAAGCATCTAACACGAGCTCCATGAGCTGCGGATTCGTGAACTCGTAGAGATTGATACGCAAAGAAGAAGCAGCATTCGCTATCTCATGTTGTAGTATAGCGAAACTGTTGTCCGGCGATACGAACGCAGTAACTAAACCCGTGGTAGAGAACGTTTCAGGTGCGTGATATGACGCGCCAAAGTATATAACTACCCAGTCCTCGACCGTATCGCTATCCCGGGTGCCTCTCCGGTGGAATACCATATCTTTGCGTGCCTTCTTCAATGGCTTACCACGCCAACCCGCGCCATTGTAAGACGAATCCCCATATATCACCACATCTATCACTCTTCCGCGTTCATTCCGTAGTATCACTTCATCGCCACTGTTACACAAGACAAAAGCTTTCCCTTCTGTTTGCAGCTTAACGACTCCGGGAGTAGAATCTGAACCGTATTCGAACTCAGGATAAATCGTTACGCTACCCTTCTGTCCTTCTACGAATGCCGTTGCGTTTGCCGTCACGTATAATGTCGCACCCGGTGCAATGCGAAACTGCGGTAGGATGATTTGTCCTTCGTCATCGCTGATACTCCAGCCTTCGAGGTTTACCGAACGGGCGCAAGGATTGGTGATAGCCACGTATTCACCCTGCTCCTGTGCGGCGTTCGGATAGAATTCGGTTATTATCAAACTCGACGGTGAGGCATAAGCGACAGTAGTCATAAGACCGGAGAATAGAATTAACGAAACGAATACCACTACAGCCGTGTCGTTCTTCTCTATCGCTTCCATTTATCTTTTAAGTATCTATGCTGATTCTATCTATACAACCACGCTTTTAAGAATGAAGAGGATATATCTATCTAAACATGGTGCAGCAAGTAAAAGTATCCGATTTAACGCAATATGGCTTCTGCCCCAGATTGGTATATTTCCAGGCTCGTGAGCAGCAAACGGTAGTAACAAGCGGTAAAGAGCGTAGCATGATTGAGCGTATCCTTCTGAAGGAGTTAGCGTTTAATCTACATAAGATTTACGGCTGTGATGATATGATGGAAGAGGGAGAAGAGCCGGAAGAAGATACAAAGCGCATTATTGACGATATAGTGGATGATGTGGAATGTATATACAAAAAGGAACTGAATACGATTGCAGAAGACGTTTTTGATGATGCGAAGCGCGAGTTCGTCTGCCACATAGTGGAAGATGAGGACTGGCTGCGGAAGATAAGAGCAGGGAACGAGCTGCTCGTGCTGGAGAAGGCCCATGGATACGATAGAGAGCACGTGATGGTATCGGAAAAGTTGAGTTTGAGTGGCAGCGTAGACAAGTTGATAAAGACGGAGCACGAGTTCATACCATGCACAATAAAAACGGGTAAGTGCCCGGAATACGGCGTATGGCGAACCGACAGGGTGCAGTTGGCTGCGTATGCGATGCTAATCGAAGAAGATTTTGAGACGACCGTAAAGCGAGGGTTTGTTGAATATATAAGAGCTGCGGAATTCCGGGAATCAACGATAAGAAGAAAAGATCGAGCACGGGTATTACAAATATTAAAGCACGTGAAACGTATAAAAAGCGGGGTCTATCCCGATAAAGGCGTGAATGCTCACTGTGACAATTGTGCCTTTGTAGAGCGGTGCAATACGAAGAAGACGCTTCTTTCTGTGTTGTTCCGGAAATAAAGGTGTGCGGGTAATCCACGCAAACCGAACATAATTAGGTTTTAAAGACAAAATCGAACTGTTTTAGGGTACCTTATTTATGTGCCTAATATTCATATACACTATCATAGTTAGGGCACCCTAAAACGAACGCCCGGGGGCAATATGAATGAATGGACGAGATGAGAATGACGAAAGTGATGGAGGAGGTAAGGAATGGTAGATAAAAACGGAAGGGTAAAGGGAAAAGGAAAGAGGCGGATATGGGAACTCCAGTCTTATACACTCAATAAAATCCTGGGATTGTACTTCGATGAGACGCAGTTGAGGAAAGCATTTAAGGAGATGAAAACGGGGTATGACGATCATCAAGTTCTAACATTGCATGAAATGCATCAGCATCTGGTGCAGATATGCAGAACGCAGAGTCCGCATGCTAAACGGGTGGAAAAGCTACTGGAGGAGCAATTCACACCGTATAAAAAAGGCGTGGTGACTTTAGACCCACAAGAACTATGTGCATTTATAGAAGGCGAAAACAGAACGGAGAGAGCCCTTACAGGCATACCTATTGCGGCTCTTATATGGTTTGCAGCGCGAAATGGTGATGAAAAAGGAGTGAAGAGTGGTGAATTCGAGGCACGGATTTCCACCGCTATTCAGTTGCGGGAGTATCAAGCGCTGCGGTTTTACGATGAACTCAGTCGTAACTTGCCTGAACCTATCAGTGAAGCAGCGGATATAATCAAAGTGTTAAATGGTGCCCGGGAATCGAATGTAAAGCTGCAACGCAGATGTGAACGGCTGGAGCAGAAAAAGGAAGCGCTGATTGCAGAGCGTGATACAGTAAAAGCAGAACAAATCAGGCTTGTTCGCGATTTGGACGAACAGAAGCGGTTGAATGAGAGGTTAGTAAGAAAGGTAGAGGAACTGGGAAGCGAAACGGCGTTCGAAGAGAAGAACGTCTCTATAAGTGAACTGGAGTTCTTTAGAGACGAAATAAAACGGTTGAATCGTGATAACGCAGAATTGATGCGGTTATATACGTCAGAATCCCGCTTCAACCTGAGCGGGAGGATGAATACAGAGCAGGAGGCAAAGCTCGTGGTTTCCACCTTTAAGAGCAATGATAATCCTGCCGAAATAGCAGGTTTGCATCCGCTTAGAGATGTTAGAGTGGCTTATATAGGCGGTGTGGAGTCACTTGAGTCGTGCTACAAGGAACTCGCAGGGTCTTTTGGCTGCCCCTTCTGTTACCACGGAGGGCACTGTGATCGGGGTAAAAGGGAGATAGAAGGCATTGTAGAACGAAATGACGTGGTAATTTGCCCCGTGGACATAAACAGCCATAATGCTTGCCGGATGGTGAAAGAAGCGTGCAAGTTGCAGAGCAAACCCTGCTATTTCCTTCGCAGTTCGGGTTTGAGTGCACTTAAGAAGTCATTGCTGAATTTAGCTGCGGTGCATTGAGTAATTTTACTCATTTTCCTTTTTAGTCTTCTTTCCACGGATATTTCACACTCACGATGAGATAAGAAATAAGCAGCCCGAGGAAGAAACCGAGAAGCGCGAAAAAAAGAGAACAAGCGAAGTCCATTACACTGCTGCTTCCCCACCTTTTGCCGAACGCGAAACCACCGAATAAGCCGGCGATAGTAAGGAGAGAAATAAGAAGGGTATAAGGGAGCGCTTGTAAGAGCACATTGGTCCTGAGCTTTTCCCTTATTTCCCACAGTAGTCCTTTGTCATCTCCATTTCGCATTTACTCGTTGTATCTTGGTGCTGGTGCTATACCTTTACCTTCGTCCAGAGCATGAACGCAATCAGAAGCCCGTATATCGCTATCGCTTCTGCGAGCGCGACAAAGATCAGCACACGACCAAACGATTCCGGCTTCTCTGCGGTAGCGCCCACGGCTGCTGTTCCGGTAGCTGATATTCCCCAGGCTGCACCAAGTGCTCCGCATCCCATTGCTATGCCTGCTGCTATTGCAATCAATCCGGCATCTGTGGCGCCTCCCTGAGCTGCCGTATTGTCCGCAGCAGATGCAACTCCTACTCCCATGACGAGCAGGAACATACAAAGCGTAAATGCGTATTTCATCTTCATAGTCTCCTCTTTCACCTCTTTCCCCTTTTTGTTCTTTAAGCTATACTGAATAAAGAACATTATGAGAGAGGGGTATATAAAAGTAAGTGCTTTTTCGCCATTGCCTCACTTCACTTCACAGCAACCCCTACTGCTCGTTTTATCAAATGCCCGATTTCATCTATCTCCGACACCATCGGCCCCTTCTTATCCGGTATCGCAACGATGACCGGTATAACGCCATGTTTATTGTCGTTTATCTCTTTAATCTTCTCTCGAACCTTATCTTCCGTAGCAAGCCGTTCACTTATGATGATGAGTGCAACTTCTTCCCGCATCAACTTATCTAACAGCCGAACAGTCGCTCCTCCCTCTGAGCCACCTTCTGGCTCATACACTTTACTCACACCCGCAAGTCTGAACCCCATAGCAGTCTCGGTGTCCCCGATTACCCCAATCATTCTTCCCATGCCTTTTACTCCCTGCCCTTAAACAACGCCTTAACTATATCTTCCCGTAAACTGGTGGAGAAGCGCTTCATTCGCTGCTCAAGTGTATTGTTCACTATAATTGTACCGTCTTTCTTCCGCACAATCACACCACCCGCCGTTTTTGGCCGTTCATCAGCCAACGACAAACCTATCTTCACCCCACCTTTACTTATTTCATCAGATAACGCCTTTAGCATATCAGGATTCACATATTCAGCCGCAGCATCCTCTGCACTCACTACCACTTCCAATTCGCTGTTCACCACGCCACCACCTGTGATTATACTCAATGCAGCATCCTTAATCAGACCAGCCAGAAGATTAGAATACGCCTCCCCTTTGAAACCCTCGCTTTTTACTGCCGGGATTCGATTCATTGCTTCTGCTAATGCTTTTCCTATTAATCCCTCTTCGGCGTCCCACCTGAGCTTCTTTGCTTTTAGTCTCGCTGCTCTGACTATTCGTTCCTTATTCTCATGCCCCTTCCATTCCTCCGCATCTACGAACTGCTGCTTCCTGAACTCTATCTCTTCCTTAGCCTCTTTGATTTTTACCTCCGCTTTTCCTTTCGCTTCGCTCAGAACCGTCTCCTTCTCTGCATTTACCTCGCTATTTATCCGCTCTACTATCTCTTCGACACCCATACCTGAATAATCATCTCAACCCTAAAATTCGCTCTAGCACCTGATTTACCGCACTGTCAAGATTCGATTCCGCAGACGTTACCAGCTTCTTCACTTCAGCTCTGGCATTTTCCTCTATCGCTTTCCCTTCTGTCTCGCCTTCCTTCGCATACCTCTCAGAAATTTCCACTGCTAAGCTCTTTTCTACCTCTGCCTCCTCCTCTTTCAGCCGGCTTATCTCCTGCTCCGCATCCTTTAATACTTTCGCAGCCTCCCCCCTTATCGCTTCTAATATCTTTCTACCTCCTTCTTCCGTTTCTCTTATTAATTTTAACGCTTCTACTGCCATTGTACTTTTAAACGAGATGCCTCTTCTTTCACTTTATAATTTTATTATTTTTATTATTATAGCTAAAGTATAACTGTTTCTTTGGTAAAGTTTTCTTTCGTTTTGATAAGCGAAGAAAAAGAGAGGTGAAGAGAAGACGTGGACCTGGAGGATTTACCCGGTGTAGGACCTGCAATATCAGAGAAATTACGTGAAGCAGGATTAAATACGTTAGAAGCAGTGGCAGTCGCATCCCCTGCGGAATTGGTGGCAACTGCGGAGATTGGCGAGGTGATAGCAGCGAAGATAATAAATGCTGCACGTGAAGCTGCGGACATCGGTGGGTTTGAGACCGGTGACAAGATATTAGAACGGCGTGAAGGGATAAACAAGCTGACTACTAGCTCTAAATCATTGAATGATTTGTTTGGCGGCGGTCTCGAGACGCAAGCAATGACGGAGTTCTATGGCGAATTCGGGAGTGGTAAGACGCAAATAGCACATCAACTCGCAGTAAATGTCCAGTTACCCCCGGGAGATGGCGGTTTAAACGGTGCTACTATAATAATAGATACAGAGAATACGTTCAGACCCGAGCGGATAAGAGATATGGCGGAAGGTGCGGAGCTCGATTACGAGGAAGTTCTTAAGAATATACACGTTGCTCGTGCATATAACTCAAATCATCAGATATTGCTGGTGGCGAAGGCGAAGGAGCTGGCTGATGAACTGTCCGATACAGAAAAACCGGTGCGATTGCTAATAATAGATTCAGCAACTGCGCATTTCCGGAGCGAATATGTAGGAAGAGGAACGCTGGCGGACAGACAGCAAAAGATAAACAGACATCTGCATGACGCTCTCAGGTTTGCTGACCTCTATAATGCGGTAGCAGTAATAACCAACCAGGTGCAAGTGCGACCGGATGCGTTCTTCGGCGATCCGACCCGGCCCATAGGCGGGCATATAGTGGGTCATACCGCTACGTTCAGGACATATCTGCGTAAATCAAAAGGAGAGAAGAGAATTGCGCGACTGGTTGACTCGCCAAACCTACCAGAGGCAGAAGCGGTGTTCTCGGTTTCAAAGGTAGGAATTCGGGATTGATTAATTGCTTTTAGTTCGTTCTTCTTCTTCTTAATAGTTAAAAAGTATTTGTTTAGCTCCTTTTTATAACCACACGATTACACATCGTGGGCTCTGCCCACGTCCACAGGAAACCCTACGGGTTTCTTCTAAAACCCAGAATGGGTTTATTTCACGAGAAAAAGAAT
>JBAQFZ010000086.1:0-7315 GCA_049287525.1 Halobacteriota archaeon
CTGTTCAGCGGTATTGAGAAGCATTCTACGTCTATCGTCATCAGGAAATGCATCTTCATCTTAGTTTACCTCTATATATTCATTTTTTCGCGTAAGATTACCTGGGGTCATCCTACCAGAATTCCAAACTTATCGCAGAGTTTTACTACCGAAGGATGTTTATCAAGCGTAATCAGTGCCTTCTCCGCTTTCTTCAGCCCCAACTTCTTTATCACCAGCTCCGCCTTGTCATTGAATCTCTCTATGTCCTCCTCTTCTGCATAGGATTTTATCTCGAATATCAAACTCTCTTCGTTTGTTATACACAAATCTATTTCATACTCTCTTCCTGCACGACCTATCAAGCCCTCATCATCCATTATTTTCTTTCTCATCATGATATTTCCCGGTTTCACTTCCTTGCCCAGAGCAATCCTCAAAGTTCCTGCAACCGCATCCTCAAGACTCCGTCCCGCTCGTCTCTGTAATCCACCCACCACTATGCCCACCCAATCCTTCAAATCCTTAAAGTCCGTATCTACCTTATCGAACCTGTGATATACCTCTTCAAATCTTTTATCAACGGCTTCAAACCGTTTATCAACGGCTTCAAATCTGCGATTCGTGTCCTCTCTAAACGCCCTTAATTCTTGCAGTAGTCTTTCAAATCGTTCATCACTCTTCTTCATATACTCATAAAACTCACTCCTTCTTACAAATTCATCTGATATTATCTCATATATCTCCGTTCTGAGTTCCGGATGCTCTTTTAAAAGCCCCGGTAAACTCTTCACTACTTCTTCCGCTGTTATCATTTCTCATTGCCTCTTAAATCTTAGAATATAGAATGAAATGCTAAAAACTTTAGATACGGTATAGTTTCTGGTTTTTTTAGCTTCCAATCCTCAAACCCCCTGCAACAAGCCAGAACACATAATCCCGGAAATCCCTGAGCAGTCCTGCGTATGTAAGCTGCATACTTTACCTTTTACTGTTGTAGTATATAAGCTTTACCAATCACTGTAAAAAAGATATTGAATAGATTTTGGAGTTTTAGCTTTATGAATTCTTTATTTTTGCTTATTATTGGTTATTGGTTATGACAACTATAAAATATATCTTCAAATCTCACCTATCTCCTCGCTCGCTTTTTTCGCCTTCCACTGCTGATAATTGCAATACGGGCACCCGAAATCCCACCTTTTGCTCCTACCTTTTCCCTTCTTTATTATCTTCAACTTAAATAAAGTAGGATGCACGCTGCACTTATCCCCGGTCACTATTAATCGCCCGTTTGCCGGCAGTGGCAGCGAGAAACTGCAGGTTGGATAATTACTACAACCAATGAATCTCTTCCTTCGCTTTGAAGTAGCCCAGAATAGATTCGCACCACATTCCGGGCATGTACCCACGATTTTATCATTCTTTAACGCGTCTTTAAGCGAGTTTGCAATCGCCTCACGGTTCTCTATCATCTCCTTGAACGCTGCTCTCAGCATCTTTCTTGAATCGTCCACCACCACCTCCTTCTTTCGTTTACCGTCACTTATCCCGTCCATCTCCTGCTCCAGCGTGCCTGTCATCTCTGGCTTCGTTATCAGTGCCGCGTATTTCTCTAAGGAATCAATGAGTCCAAATGCTTTCTCAGTGGGTACGCCGGGGTTGCCCTGCACGTATACACGGTCATACAGCTTCCCGATTATCTCATGCCTGGTGCTCTTCGTGCCAAGCCCCAGCTCCTCCATCTTCTTTATTAACCCCGCCTGTGAAATCCGGTTCGGCGGCTTCGTCTCCTTTTCCACAATCTCTAACAGATCAATAGTTACCTTCTCGCCCTCTTTTACCTCTGGTAATTTTAATTCCTCCTTCTTCTGATACGGATACACAGCGAGGAATCCCGGTTGCTTCAGGACCTTCCCCCTCGCTTCCAGTGGCTCGTTTCCTATCTCTACCGTTACACTGGTATCTTCCCACTTCGCATCGTCCGAAAGCGTGGCTAAAAAACGTCTTACCACAAGCTCATATATCTTCCACTGGTCATTATCGAGCTTCTCTCTGGATACTTCCGATACCGGATGTATAGGCGGGTGGTCTGTGGTCACTTTTTTACCTGCCGTTGGCTTCAGTTGCTTCTTCTTCAATAGCATGCGAGCATAATCGCCAAAATCTTCGCTATCGTGAAACATCTTCACTAACGCCTTCAAATCCAGCGTCTTCGGATATGTGGTGTTATCTGTGCGGTGGTATGATATGAATCCCCCGAGGTAGAGGCTCTCGGCAATATACATTACACGGCGTGGCGTATGTCCAATAGAAGACGCAGCTCGTATGAAACTGGTGGTATCGAACGGAGTGGGCGGTTTATCCACCCGCAACTTCTTCTTTACCGCACGAACAATGCCCGCATTCTCCGCTTCTATTCTCGATTTTACTGCTTCTACCTCTTCCCTCTCCCAGAACTTCTGTGTTTTATGCGTTACTTCTAAGGTCTCACCCTGTTCAGTCTTTAGCTTCGCATGCAGTTCCCAGTACTTACGAGCAACAAATTTCTTTATCTCCTTCTCCTTATCTACCACCAATGCAAGCGTAGGTGACTGGACACGTCCAACAGAGAGGAAATCGTTACCTAAACGATTCGCAGTTAAAGAGATGAACCTCGTGAGAGCCGCACCCCACAGCAGGTCTATCATCTCGCGTGCCTCCGCAGATGCCGCCAGGTTATAATCCACTTCGCTTCTTGCCGCGAAGCTCTCTTTTATGTCCTTCTCGGTGATCGCACTGTACCGCATCCGGTCAACGGGCAATGACGAATTCACCTTTTTTATGATGTCCAGAGCTTCAACGCCTATCAACTCACCCTCACGGTCGTAATCAGTGGCTATCGTCACGAATTCGGCGTCTTTTGCTATCTTTCGCAGCGCTGTAACCAGCTCCTTGTTCTGGGCGACTGTCACGATTTCGGCATCTATCAGCTCCTGTGGGTCGGTCTTGCTCCAATCGTTGTATGCCGGTGGGAAATCCAGCCGGAAAATATGCCCGCTCAGTCCCACTACTACCTTTCCATCGAACTCGTATGCATCTATCTTCCCTATCTTCTTCTTCTTCGCTTTTCCGTCCGATAGAATAGTAGCGGTTCTTTCCGCTGTCGTCCCCTTCTCTGTGATTATGTAGTGCATTTTTCTATATCGCGTTAGTTTTATAGCTTGATAGTTTTGTCGTATTATGAATAAACATGTGAAGCGTATCCGGCAATTGGGTTTGATTACACTGCTGGTAGCTATGGCAAGCTGGGCAACCCGGAGTATACTTATGCACGGCTACACCCGGTTAATAGTCATAGTACTTGCATTAGCCGTCTTTGTACTTATTTTAAGCCTGTGCTTCCATCTTCTCAGCGCTAAAATACTGCTGCGCCGGTATCATGCCCGAAGGGTAATGGAAACGCCACTTTATGAAGCCGTTCACCGGCTCGCAGCAAAGGCGGACATCCCCACGCCAGAGGTCTTCATCGTGGATTCGGCTATGCCAAACGCATTTACACTCGGCAGAAGTAGCAACCATGCTGCTATTATTGTCACGAACGCATTGATAGCGCTGCTGGATAAAGAGGAGCTGGAGGCCGTTCTTGCACATGAACTCATGCACGTGAAAAGCGCGGATACGCCAACCGGGACCATCGTGGCGGCAATAGCCGGGCTACTCACTGTATTAGTACCTTTTGCCTTCTGGAGCTCAATATTCACCGGGTTCGGGCAGGAGGATGACCCGGCGCCCAATTTAATCAAGTTTTTTGTTACTTCGCTGGTTGCACCTCTGGCTGCGACTATTATCCAACTCGCAGTAGCGCCGGCGCGGGAATACGAAGCAGACGAGCAGAGCGTGTACCTGCACGGTAAACCGGCTAAGCTGGTAAGTGCGCTGCGCAAAATAGAATCTAGCTTAAAATCTAACTCGTTTAGCGTAAACCCCGCTCATGTGCATCTCTTTATTATGAATCCGCTGCACAATGGCGAAGTCACGATTATGGACTTACGGTTACCTACTTACCTTCTTCTGTTCTGTACACATCCAGCAACTGATACGCGTGCGGCACGATTGACGAAGCGGGATCGTGGCGAGGAGTATAATTATAATACACCAATAAAGGAATTGGGACTAAAGAAACCGCTTTTTTTCAGTTCTTTATCTTATCTATTTGTTCTGTTTCTTATAATCGTGATTGACACGTTTAGTAATAAAGATTTTGCCTTCGCGAGAGCAGCAGCCATTGCCGTGGTTTATTTGTGTGCTGTGTTCGTCCTTTTTGCTATTATTCTGGTGGTGTTCAGGGCTAAATCAAGGAGCGTTCCCGTGATTAAATTAACTAACAGAGGTACAAACAACAATTGATGTTATTTATCGGGTTATCCGGTCCAATACATAAAGCAGCACTGCCACCACGATTACGAATATTATCCAGCCGAGATGGACGTGAACTGCATACATCACTTCTTTGCCATAGTAAAAGCCGGTAATATAGAGTATAGACACCCGCACAAGATTTGCGAGATATGCAACCCCGATAGTTATAACAAGTAATGGATAAAATTTGCGCCGCTCTATATGTTCTATCCGCGTATATGCGACCATTATTCCTATCAGGAGGAACATCGAGTATAAACCAGAGCAGGGACCTCCGATTATAACACTCATCTCTTCTGTGCCTTCGATGCGAACCATCTCAATGGCAATCACCTGAATGGGGAATCCCAACATCCTGATGACGAATAGGGAAGGCAGCAGCACGAAATAATGGTCGAAGAGGTGCATGAAGTCTATATTCAGATAGTTGAAGAGGCTGAAGAAGAGCAGGAAGAGCACGATGAAGGTCGCGGACATGTAAGCCCCGAACGAGCCCATACGCCTTATTTCTTCGTTATTTATATTATGCGCAATGAGCGACAGACCGAGCAGGAAGGTCATGATGTCGAGGGTGCCCAGCTTACCCAGAAATGTCATGATGTCCAGGGTGTCCTGCTTACTATAGGTAAAGAGGTTATACGCGATAACGGATATAATAATCAGCGCACCGACGTACATGGATAATTTAGATCGGCTTACCATGTATGATTCGCCGACTTTGATCTGTGAGATGAGAAGGACGGCGATGATAAACAGGAGGATACCGAGAGGGTCGGAGCCCTCGCTGATTTCGACGGTAGCACCAAGGAAGAGTGCAATGATGAGTAAGAATAAGATGATGTTCCGGTAGCCGAGCATGTTTGTTGTTAATATAGGGTTGGATAGTATATACTTTTTGGTATGTAGCTCGTCTAATACATCCCTACCAACGCCTCCCGTAACTGCTCCTTCTGCGATGCCGTAAGATTCCTCGGTGTTTGCACGACTACACGTACATACAGGTCGCCACGACCATAACCACCAAGCCGCGGCATTCCCAGGTCGTGCAATCGGAATTTGGTATCTGTCTGCGTTTCCGCCGATATATTCAACTCTACCTGCTTGCCATCTATGGTCTTAACCGTAATTTCACCACCTAACGCAGCCTGTGCGAAACTTATCGACGATTCCATATAAAGGTCTGCTCCTCGCCTTTCAAAAACTGGATGTGCTAAAACGGTTAATACTACACGTAAGTTGCCCGGTTCACCACCAATTGCCGATTCCGCGGGTCTTCCCGCCTTCGGGATTGTTATCTCGTAGTCCGAATCAACACCTTTCTTAATTTTAAGTACTATCTTTGTTCGCTTTGATATGGTTCCTTTTCCGCCACATACGCGGCAAATATCTAAATTAACCTTTCCGGTGCCTTTACACTCTGGGCAGACCGTAGCGGTTATCACGTGGGTGCCACCTCTACTTTGCACCTTTCTTATCTGACCCGTGCCTTTACAATAGGGGCACGTACTGGATTTACCGGCACGTGTGCCTGTACCCCCACAAGCCGTACATACCCGTGACATCGGTACTTCTATCGTCTTCTCCGTGCCCCTAGCTGCATCTTCAAGCGTAATATTCAAACGTAAAAGCACGTCAGCACCGCGAGCCGGCTTCTGTATCTCCTCTCCTCTACCAAAGAGCGTGTCGAATATCCCGCCGCTACCCGTAAATCCCGGACTGGATGCCGACCTGAAGAAGGAATTAAAGATCGCACTTCCGAAGATGTCCTCAACATCCTGCGAATGCGTGAAGTGGCTCCAATTGAATCCTCCTGAACCAAAAGTTTCATCCGCAACCCGGGACCCAATCTGGTCGTACTTTGCTCGCTTTTCACTGTCTATCAGCACCTCATAAGCTTCAGAAATCTGCTTGAACTTCTCTTCCGCCTCGTTTTTATCGCCTTTATACGTATCCGGATGATATTGCTTTGCCAAACTCCGATACGCCTTTTTTATCTCTTTCTCCGTGGCGTCTCTACTAACGCCGAGTATCTCATAATAATCTCGCTTTGGCATCTACTTACCCCACCCTTTATTGCGTCACTGACAATAAGTAGTTACGGGAGTACATGAAGCTGCAACAAAGTTATATTTATGGCACGAACTACTAATACTAAGCGTGAAAATGAGAGAAGATGAGAAGAAGAAACTAAGCCTGTTGCTAATATACTGGATAGAGCATAATCGAAGTCATAAGCAGGATTTCAAGCGCTGGGCGGAGAAGGCAAATACATTTGACGTACTCGTGTATGATGAATTGATGGACGCCGTGAATCACATGGAGGAAGTGAGTGTGTCTCTTTCTAATGCGTTAGAGCGTTTGAATAACACGAGGAGGGAAGATGAAAAAAACAGGTGAAAATAAATCCAATCGGAGTAATCCACAGTCAGTATAAGACGCCGGAAGAATGCCCAAGACAGACGTGCCAATCGGAACAGATTAGCGAGATAGAGGTCTTTGCAGAATATACCGGTGGCTTGAAGGACATAGAAGGTTTTTCACATATTATCATCCTGTACTGGCTGCATAAATCAAAGGGCTATTCGCTTCTCGTAAGAACTCCCTGGGATACTGAACTACATGGTTTATTCACCACGCGGTCACCACATAGACCGAATCCAATTGGGATTTCTATTGTGAGGTTGTTAGAAAGGAAAGGAAATATATTGAGGGTTAAAGGCATAGATGCAATTGATGGCACGCCTTTGATAGACATAAAACCGTATGTCCCGGAATTTGATGAAAAAGAGAAGAGAGAAGTGAAGATAGGGTATTGTCCTACAAACCGTGACCTTTATAAACACCCAATCTAATAACTTACTCCCTGACCGGGGCAAATTCAAAGGACCCGATATGTTTGAATCCGGATTGTCCGGACTACCGAAAGAGAAACACG
>JBAQFZ010000087.1:0-12518 GCA_049287525.1 Halobacteriota archaeon
TTTCCTTCTGCTCTTTGTTCAACTTAGGCGGTCTCCCCCCTCCTTTCTTCGGAAACATCATTTCGTATCCCCCATCTAGCCATTTATTTATCCACAAATGGGCGGTTCTCAACTTTATCCCCAGAAAGGACGCTGTCTCTTTAACACCCATTCCCAAAGCTACCATATTGAGTAAAGCTAATTTCAGCTTCACTTTCGGGTCTTTCTCCTTCTTAAGTCTCTTCTTTATCTCTTCTCTTTCCTTTGACAGAATTTTATAATATTTACTTCTCATTTCTATTCACAAGCATCGATAGGAAGGAGTACATATATAAACTTAGCATAAATTTTGCGGAATGACTATAATCTTGTGATTGTCGCCTCTGCCCACTCTTGAACTTCCTCAGAATTATCGTATATTACTTCAGCCACCCTATCCTATATATGTGTGTTCACTCGCATGATAATAGTCCAGAACCTGTATTGCATCTGGAAGAATCTCCTTTATCGCTTTCCATATCCATCTCGCACCGTCTCCTACCGCACATAGCCTTATGTCCCTTTCCGGTATCAGTCCCGCTTCTTGAAGATCTCTTCAGTAATGCCTCCCCACCCTGCTCCTTTCTTCATTCCATTTCCCTCCTATTTTTACCCCATAGCTTTGTCTATCTTCCCACACTCAAATAACTATTTCTTCCGATGGAGAAATGAAGCAGGATTGGGTAGGAGACGGTTTAAAATCTTTTTAGTGGGCGTCGTTATTTCGCGGGATTTTAAGAATATAAAGCGCTTACCGAGGAGCGCTTAGTAGTACATTTTGGAGGGGGTTAGTGCTTTTAGGTCCGAGAACGGCGCTGAATATTATCAGTAGGGGCTCTGCCCCTATAACCCCGCAAGCCCTGTAAGGGTTTTTGTTTGCGATGAGCATAAAAAACCGATAAGTTTAACAGGGCATCCTACCAAACATCTTCACCGAAAGAAGAGGGGGCGCAATGGACAGGTGAGAAAGTACGTGCTGGTAACGTTCTTTACTCGCATAGCAGATGGTGCAAAATAATAAGGTTAGTGGAGGAGTTCAGTATCTCAACGGCGTTATGAAAAACGTTCGTAATGTCAGGAGGCGCGAGTTTAAGCCCTTTTTCAACGCCCTTAAAGAAGCTGATTGTATCATTCTCGCGGGGGAAGGGCGGTCACAAAGCGCATTGTACATAGGAATGGGACAGATGAATAAGGAAGTGCGGACGATGGTGGACATAGATTTCCCGGGTAGCAATATCGTGGAGGCTGCACCGGTACTGGAGAAGACGTATAATAAGATCGCACTGCTCGTCAATTCCGGGAGTGGTGAGACCTCCACGCCTAAGATAGTGGTAAGACAACTCGCGGATTATATCAAGCGAAAAAAGAGCGATAAGTTTACCATAAACGTGGTTGTATCGGACACGAATTCATCAATAGGCAAGATCGGGAAGGAAGACTATGGCAACGTGGTCGAACTGAAAGGGCGGGAGAGTAAACCTGGGACCACGAATGCATTCCTGAAACACGGTATAATGAATGATGTTTATGAATTAGGCTCTTTATTGCTACTCCAGAAGACGAAGGAAGCAATAAACGAGCATAATGATTACAAGGCGGTATTCAGAAAGATAGAGGTGGAATCAAAGGAGATAAGTAGAATTGTGAATAGGTTTGTTAGTTCTGATATTTATGTAGATGTAATTGATCGGCTGGAGACGCGAAGTAGAATAACAATGGGCGGAGTGGGTCCTGCAAGGAACGTGGCGAAGATGACTGCAATAAGACTACAGCATGTTAAGAGAGCCATAGGCGATGAAGCGTATTTATCAGGATCGTTTGCGCCAAGATCGCGTGCTGGTGACATATTGTTTTTAATCTCGAGGTCTGGAGAGACCGAACCCCTTTTGGGCTGGTGCAGAGAACAGGCGAGATTTGGAGGATGTACCTATTCGATCGTGGGTCATGAATCCTCATTATCGAAAAGTTCAGACAGTTTCATCATAGAGTGCACACCTACCACGTTCTACGAGCGTACAACGTTCGCCCTCAGCCCGCTACCACTGCATTTAGTCGAAAGGCTGCATCAACGCGGGTTCATGCTACCCGAGTATATTATGGAATGGTTGCAACATTCTGTGACGGAATGACTCTGTTTAATTTCAGTTTGTATTATTACTTACCGCGATTACTGATCTCTTGTTCCGCACCCTGTCGCCTTCTTTTACCATTATCCCAAACCCGTCAGGAACATTTACATCTACACGAGAGCCGAAACAAATCTTGCCCAGTCGCTCCCCTTTTCTTATTTCCTGCCCAGCTTTCACATCGCATATTATTTTACGTGTAAAAAATCCCGCTATTTGCACTACATTTATGTCACCGTACTGCGTGCTCAGTTCTATGGTATTTCGCATATTGAAATCACTGCTGCGTAAGAAAGCGGGCTTAAATTTGCCTCTTATGGCTGATGTATTCTTTACCACACCGTTTAATGGTGCAGAGATGACATGCACATTATGAAGACGCATGAAGATTGTAATAGTTCTGCGTTCCTCCCTTTCAATCCGCAATATCTTACCGCTCGCGGGTGATAGCATCTCTTCAATCATATTCTCCGAATCCATATTTGCCTACTAAAGGTACGAATATAACATCACATTCTCTGCTCTTCTCTATTCCGTTCTTCTTCTCCACCAGGTACAACTTTTGCATGTATCTTCCGATGGGAATAACCATTTTTCCACCGGTTTTTAACTGCTCAAGGAACGGCGGAGGCACATCAGGTGCCGCACAGGTTACACTTATTTTGTCGTACGGTGCATGTGCCGGTAGTCCAAGCGTCCCATCACCTTGCGTAACCGTCACGTTCTTATAGCCTGCACGGTTCAAGTTTGCTCTTGCAAATTCAACCAGCCACGGTATCCGTTCTACGGTATATATATGCCCTTCTTCACCTATCAACTCAGCAATGACCGCAGCGTGGTATCCCGAACCTGCACCGACCTCAAGCACCTTATCGCCCCTCTTCAACGCCAGGAACTCGCACATTATAGCTACCATGTGCGGTGCACTTATCGTCTGACCCTCACCGATGGGCAGAGGATAATCCCCATATGCCTGGTCTCTACGTTCATGCGGCACAAATAGATGTCGCTTGACTCGCATCATTGCCTCTAACACCACATCACTGACCCCCTGCCGTCTGAGATACTCAATCAGTCTCTTCCTCTCTCCCTCATATCCCTCTTCTTCGCCCATCACCCTATCCCCTGATTTCACCATTCCTCTTCCACCCTGGTCCTCATCTTCCGCTCTAAGAAGCCGTATACTGCGCTATGTGGTGCACCTTTTATCAACATCTCTATTACGTCATGTGCCACTCTTATCTGGTACGAAAGACCGATAAAACTCACGGTCTTCCCGTAAATCGAGATTTTTACGCCAGTTAGATTCTCTATCGTCCTTCTCGTCTTCCCTTTTTGCCCTATTATTCGCCCCTTCACCCTCTTCAGCGCCTTTGGCGTGAGATGGTCGAGCGGGATGAGATCAAATAGTAAACGTTCGTCATCAATGAGTGCAACCGCTTTTTCAGGCGAGAAGCCGCGGCCTATCGCACTTATCACATCAGCCACTCGAAGTGTCTTTACCGGGTCGCCTCCCTCTACCCCCTCAATAGATACTGCGCCATTCTCACTGTCCACACATATCCGGCTCGTGGATTTTTGCTCTATTTCGTCTTTTACAATACCCTTATGCCCGATAAGTACGCCTATCCGCTCCTGAGGAATCCTGACATATTGTGTTACCATTTTAAAACCACCGATTATCGCCTTATCACTTCTATTTCCTCTTCAGTACAGTCCAGACCAAGTTTGTTAAAGAACGAGACGATATTTCGCACGTCACGCCGGAAGAACGCATCAGCATTGGGATGGTCTAAAACCAGTGCTTGCCCAAGGTCTATTATCACCGGTTCTATCTCTATTCCACTCATACCCCTATCCCTCTCTACATAACCATCCATCAATATGTTGAACTCGCTGAGGTCGGCATGCACCATCGCCCCTTTTTCATACATGCGTTTCATATACGCTGTAATGTGCGAAAAGAGGTCCTCGAGGTCAAAGTCACGTTCAAGTACTTCCAGAGGAACATCTCTCAATTTGGGCGCGGCGATACCCTCTTTCCCTATAAACTCCATTATCAGCACGTTTTTATCACATGCAATTGGCTTAGGCACCCGGACACCGGCGTCAAAAGCCAGCTTCAGGTTCTTTAACTCTTTACGAGCCCATGCAAATACGATGCTTTTACGGTCCCTTTTTATATTCTCGAATCGCGGGTCGCCGATGATAGAATCAAGCATGAGATTGAAGTTAGAGGTTTTTACTTTATACATCTTAATAGCGAGCTCCTTTTCGTTCACACCAATCGCATGAAACACAACTGCTTCTTTACCCTGGCTTATCGGACCTCCCAATGCTTTTAATAAGCCCTTCTTTGTAAATTTATACAATGTCTCCAGCGTGGGGACGTCAAGGACATATTGTTCCGTTTTTATATCTCTATAATCCTTTTTCCTCTTTTTGCCCTTCGGTAACTGCCGTTCTTCCTTCTTCAGCCATCGTTCTACTTCAAATAGCCCTTCTTTCTCAGCCATTCCGCCTGTGGCCTTTTATATCGGTAGATAAGTTCTGCCTTTTCATCCTGAAAGTCCCAGGGAACTATTATTACTACATCCCCTACGTTTATCCAATGTCGCCGCTTTAACCTACCCGGAATCCGTGCCAATCGCTCTTTACCATCTATGCACTCCACTGTTACTCGCCGCCCACCTAACAGCTTCTGCACAGTACCTAATACTTCCCTATCCCTTTCCCTGGGTATACGTACACGTATTACCTCCTCTGTTTCTTCTATCACCACAAATATTTCACCTGCTCTGCACTCCTTTCCTTTCTGCCTTAACTAAGATTCAGGAGAAGTTATGTTTATAAATTAATATAGATATTAAGAGAGAGTAGGCTATTAAATAAATATAATGCGTATCCGGTGGCAAGCATTCTGTACGAAAAAGAGGGGTAGAAAGAGCGAGGAATGATGATAACGGGGAAGAGGATGCGGGACCGTTTATCACGGTTGATAATGGCTTTGTTCTTCAAGAAGCGGACGGTAAAGATAGGTATCTACGGACCACCGAACGCGGGAAAGACGACTCTGGCGAACCGGATAGTACATACGTTCGTGGATGAGCATGAGGATGTTGGGGTATCCACTGAGATCCCGCATGAGACGAGGAGAGTGGTGAGGAGGAGAGGAATCCAGATAGACCTGACGAAGGAGACGTTGCAAAATCCCGGTCCCGACACGGGAAGAAAGAGACGAAAAGCCAGGTTGATGCTGGATGTGGTTGATACGCCTGGGTTGGCGACAAAGATAGATTTTCACGATTTTATGGCTTATGGTCTGGAAGAGGAGGAGGCAAAGCGGAGGGCAAAGGAGGCGACTGCGGGTGTTATAGAGGCAATAAAATGGCTTGACGATATAGACGGCGTGCTTCTTCTGATGGATTCCACGGACGACCCATATACGCAGACGAATGTCGTTATCATAGGGAATATGGAGGCGAGAAGCATCCCAGTCATTATCGCTGCGAATAAGGTAGACTTACCGGATTCCACACCACAGCGTATAAAAGATGCGTTCCCGCAGCATCACGTGATACCGATCTCAGCATTGAAAGGCGATAATATGGAGAAGCTCTATGCAGCGATGGCGAAGACATTCAAATGAAGCTAAAAGCGATAGGAGAAGGAGAACAATATGGAGATAGAGATGCGCTTAATATCAAGGGATAAGATGGAGTCAATGACTTCCATGGAGAAGTTGCGATTCGTGCTGGATGGTGTCAAGTCCGGGAATATAGTAGTGTTGGAAGGCGGTCTGACGCCGGAGGAGCAGATGAAGCTGATAGAGCTTACAATGATCGAGGTGAACGACGAGTTCCCGGGAATAGAGATAAGTGGCTATCCGAGTAAGCCGGGGTTTTTAAATATGCGTAGAAAGACAAGACTCACGGTGATAGGGTCTGCAAAGAGGATGAAGACGATAAAAGAGGGAAAAGACTTGATAAGTGCGATCATATCATCATCTGGCTAAAAAAGAGAAGATGCACAAATGCTTGAAGTGTGGTAAGAAGTTTGAGAAGATAACAGAAGAGATGTTAAAGGGTTGTACGGAATGCGGTGGCAATCTGTTCCTGTACCTCCGAGATGGCGAAGAGATAACAGCCACGGATATTGTGGAGAGAATACAGGTAGACGATAGGGTAGAGTTAGAGCACGGGGAGCGGATAGAAAGCTTGAAGATAATGAGTCCGGGAGTATATGAGCTGAACCTGGATGCGCTGTTAGAGAAGAAAGAGGTAGTAATGGCGATAAAGGAGGAAGGTACTTATGCAATCCATTTGCCTTCGTTATTTAAAAAGAAACGCAACTAACTGAGATAGCATATGCATATATATGCTCACAACTCGGTGCCTTTTGAGCCGAGAACCCCGCGATTTTGGGGGTTAATACCTTTTATGTACACCCTATATTTTAAGTGTATATATATATGCGGGGGTATTATTTATTCCTGCGCGTGAGGGAGAAAAAATGGGGATAAAAGAGGGATTGAGCAGGCTATTTGAAAGAAGGGAAGATACGGAAGATGATTACCTGAACCTTGACCTGGACATAGAGGAATACGAGGAAGAACTAAGAGGCGACGAGGAAGTGAAGATGTACGTGAAGACAGCAGAGTTGACCGGATTGTATGACGTTCCAGAATTGAAGAAGGAGATATACGCAGGTAATATGTTGATTCTGGATATATCACTGGCGAAACGGGACAAGGTTCTTGTAGAGAAAGCGATAAAAGACCTGAAGCTGGCGAGTTTGGATGTGGGCGGAGACATCGCGGGTTTTGGCGATGAACATGTGATAGTGGTGCCGACAGGGGTAAAGATAGAGCGGAAGAAGATGAGTGGCAAGTAAGTAAGTAAGTAATGCGTAGCGAGCAGTGAAAGAGAGATGTCCGATTTGCGGTTCGGAAAGCGATTTACAGTTCTTGCCATATACGATACCTCATTTCGGCGATGCTATACTGTTTGTTGCTACATGTCCAGCCTGTGGCTTTCGCTCTACCGATGTAAGGATTCTATCAGAGATAAAGGATAAGCCGAAGCGATACGAGCTGGTGGTGTCTTCAGTGCATGACTTGAATGTACGGGTAATACGGTCTTCATACGGTCGTATTGAGATCCCGGAGTTGGGTGTAAACGTGGAGCCACGAGAAGGCGAATCGTTTATTTCTACGGTTGAAGGCGTCTTAAAGCGGGTGGAACGTGTGGTGGAGATGCTGGGTAGAGCTCTTGAGGGCGAAAAGAAACGGCGAGCCGCGCGAATATTGGAAGAGATAGAGGCGATAAAGTTGGGTAAGGCAAGCATGACATTGATCATAGAAGACCCCACCGGAAACAGTGCGATTATTTATGATGATTGACTTATTAAAAAAAATAATTAGTAGATGTTAGAGTTAGAGTAGAGAGGGAATGCGAGAATAATGAACGAGCCGGTAAAGCGGAATATAAAGGTCGAATTTGTGAGCAAGAAAGCGGTGGATGACCAGGAGATAGAGATGGTGGAAAGAAAAGGGCTGGGACATCCGGACAGTTTATGCGATGGCATAGCGGATGCGGTTAGTGTGGCACTGTGCAGGGAGTATAAGAGGAAATGCGGGATGATATTGCATCACAATACAGATAAAGTGCAGCTCGTTGCCGGCAGGTCGAGCCCGGAATATGGTGGTGGCGAGGTGATTTCGCCGATAGACATCATGTTGGGAGGTAGAGCCACGGGCGATTTCGGTGGTGAGGAGATTGCTGTGGATGTAGTAGCAATAAGAGCAGCGAAGACGTATTTGAAGAAGCACATAAGGAATCTTGACGTGGAGAGCCACGTGATCGTGGAGAGTAGATTGGGTAAAGGTTCTTTAGACCTATTAACTGTTTTTGGCGATAATAAGAAGGCGGTACCGAAGGCGAATGATACCTCCTTTGGCGTTGCACATGCACCCCTCTCGGAGACTGAATCTATCGCGTTCAATGTGGAAAATGAGGTGATGGCGAGATACCGTAACAAGGAGAGAGCGATTGGGGAAGACATGAAAGTGATGGCACTCAGAGAGAAAGATAAAATAACAATAACAGTAGGTGATGCGTTCGTATCGAAATACGTGGATGACTACGAGCACTATAATGCGGTAAAGCAGGGTTTAAATGAGTTCGTGAGCGGCGTAGCCGGGACATATACAAACAAGGAAGTAACGACACTGGTAAATATGGGTGATACTCCCAAATCTGTTTATATTACCGTGACAGGGACCTCAGCCGAGATGGGCGACGATGGCGCAGCGGGTCGTGGTAACAGATGTAACGGGCTTATCACCCCGAGCCGACCGATAAGCATGGAAGGCGCAGCGGGAAAGAATCCGGTTAACCATACAGGGAAGATATACAATTTGCTTGCCTGTAAAATAGCCACTGAAGTCGTGGATAGCGTGTCGGGAGTTAGAGAAGTGAATGTAAAGATTCTTTCGGAGATAGGCAGACGGATAGATGACCCGAAGGTGGCAACCGCACAAATTATTACAAATAGCGGTGTGAACAGTGGAGTAACGGAGAAGAAGGTGGCACGGATAATAGACGATTGGCTCGCGAACATCACGGATATAACGGAGATGGTGATAAGAGGCGAGTTGAAGACGTTTTGAGATTTTCGAGAACGTATTTACTCTGCTGGCAAGCTCTCAGTGCAACAAACATGTCTGTGGGCACTACAACTAAAACTACCAATCTATCCCCAATTTCAAGCCATATTTATCTGTTACAATAACATCTTCCGCATCTCCGAATTCTATCACTCCAGCATGTAACATCGCTTTTAAATCGGCACTTACGCATTCTAACTGCTTTTCCGTCTGTTCATCGCAGATTATTACTATTCTACTTACCTCTGCATTCAGCGCCTTCTTGTTTAGCGTCTTATATTTCCGCACTGCTGAAATCACATCCTCTGCCTTATCGCCCATCTCCTCCACTGCTTCGTCTACCATTCCCTCATCCAGCTCAGGCCATCTTGATATATGTATGCTCTTACAGTTCTCCTTCTCTATGAAATAAGCGTGGTATATCTCTTCCGTGATATGCGGCATTATAGGCGCTATCATCTTTAGTATCGCCAGCAATGCGATATAGAGCGTATACTGCGCACTTCGCTTCGCTTCTTCGCCACGCTCTGGATTATACAACCGGTCTTTCACTATCTCAAGATAGAGGTCGCAGAAAGTATGCCAGAAGAAATTCTCTACGGATTTCTTAACATTTGCAAATTCATACTCATTGTAGCTGTCCGTGCACACACCAATCAGCCTATTTAATTTAGAAAGCAGCCATTTATCCGCGAGTTCCAATCTTCCTTCTCTCAAATCATAGCCATCCAGATGGAGTAACGTAAATTTCGAGGCATTCCATAATTTGTTTATCATTTTCACACCGCGTCTTATCTCTTTCTCTTCGTATGGTAAATCTTCGCCAAGCTTGGCTGAACATGCCCAGAACCGTAAAGCATCCGCTGAATACCGCTCGATTGCCGCCTGTGGTCGTATTATGTTTCCTTTACTCTTACTCATCTTCTCCCGCTTCGGGTCGAGGACGAAGCCGTTAATTATAACATCCTTCCACGGGAGTTCGTTCTCATGTAGCAGCCCTTTCACCACTGTATTGAACAGCCAGAACGTAATAATGTCATGACCATTGCTCCTCAACGACATCGGATAGATTTTATTGAAAAACGCATCATCTTCTTTCCATTTAGCGGCAATCTGAGGCGTTAAGGAGGAGGTTGCCCAGGTATCTAATACATCCAGTTCCGGTTTGAACCGGTCGCAGCCGCATATCGGGCATTTGTCCATCGGCGGTGCATCTACCGAAGGGTCCACAGGTAAATCATTATCGGCGGCTACCACTACGAACTCGCAATCTTCGCAGTACCAAACAGGGAACGGAATCCCATAGTACCTTTGCCTTGAGATACACCAGTCCCACTTCAAGCCCTTCACCCAATTATCGTATCGCGATTTCATATACGGTGGATACCAGTTAAGCTTCGCACCTGCCTCGAGGAACCAGTCCTTCAGATCCAGATACTTTATGAACCACTGCTTGGTCATTATATATTCTACCTCAGTGCCGCACCGCTCATGTACATTTACAATATGCGAAATATCTTTTTGACTCTTTAACAATCCTTGTTCCGCTAAATCCGCTACTGTTGCATTTCGCGCTTGCTTTATGCGCAGTCCGGCATATTTCCCCGCTTCTTCTTTCAGCCGTCCCCGCTCGTCAATAGCGGAAATCCAGGGTAAATTGTGCGTCTTCCACCATTCTACATCCGTGCTGTCACCCGCAGTACAGCACATCACGATTCCGGTACCGCTCTCCGGATCCACTGCGGCATCTGCCATAATAGGCACTTCATGCCCAAATAGAGGCACTCCCGCCTTTTTTCCCGCATATCGTTTATATCTTTCATCCGCAGGATGATAGAAGACAGCCACGCAAGCAGGTAAGAGTTCGGGTCGCGATGTTGCAATCAGCAAATCCTCGCCCTCTACCCTGAACGTTATATCATAAAGAATAGATGGCAGAGTCTTATCCTCTGTCTCGACCTGAGCGATAGCCGTACCACATTTTGGACACCAGACGGTAGGCTCGTATTTCCTGTATGCTCTTCCCATCTGGTACAGGAGAATAAAACTACGTTGTGAGGTCTTCCTGCACCATTCATCAGTCGTGCGATAGGATATACCCCAATCCGGGCTTATTCCTAAGCTCTTCCAATCTTCAAGCAGCCTCTTCTCTGCTATTTCCCGCTCTTTCAAGCAGAGAGCAACAAATTCCTGCCTTGACATCCCTTCTGCCAGTCTTCCTGTCTTCTTTTCTACATAAAGCTCCGTGGCAAGCCCATTATCGTCAAACCCGAAGGGATAGAATATGCTTTTGCCCAGCATCCGCTGAAAACGCATTACGGTATCTGCCTGGATGTACGCCATTGCATGCCCGATGTGCATCTCGCCGGAGACCGTTGGTGGTGGCGTATCTAAAGAGAACACGGGACTATTACTTTCAGGATTGTATTTATAAATGTCTTCTATTTCCCAGTACACCTGCCATCTCTTTTCTGCTTCTTTAGCGTCATATCTATTGGCAATCTTCATTTTTATAACAATCTAATTACTTTTCTATTCTACATAAAGTATAACTGTATTCATAGACACTTTTACTGCATATTATTGCAGCAATATCCCGTGCACCTTGCCTTCGTCCACGACGGGTGCATTACCTAATTTTTTATGCTATTATAACAATCATAACATGGGAGATGAATAACCAAATGGGAGCTGCTTCTATCACATTGCCGCACCGGCTTAGCGAGAAGCTAAGCGAAAAGGCAGAGGAAATGGGATACCTACCCGAGGAGCTAGGTGTTGAACTACTTGATGCAAGGGAACTATTGAAGAAAGGGGATTTGGTGCAGGCATCGGAGAAGTTTTGGGGTACAACTGCATTAACAATCAAAATGGTGGCAGCAAAGAGAGGTTTGAAATTGGAGGAGCATGGTAGTTTGTGGGCTTTTGTAAATGCGCTTTCAAAAAAGAGCGGAGATAAAGACCTCATCGGGTTCTTTAATACCGCGAATGCCTTGCATAGAAATTTCTATGAGAATGAAATGCCCACGGAGGCGGTGGGGGTATCAGCAGAAGATATTGAGAAGTTAATAGAAAAATTGAGGAGGATTTTATGATGCAGATAAAATATTTGTGGTGAATTCTGGTATTACTGTTGTTAAGACGTTTAGATAAGCGCTTTCTCCTTCAAACCATTCCTCAAAATCTGGGTCGTAATATCGTGCAATACCATTGACGTCATGGTAATAACTACCAACCGGTGTGCCATCCGGAACAGATATGGTAAGAGTTCGGTCAACGGTAGTATATGGGCTTATAGTAAATTCCGCAGCAGGTGTAAAAGCATATCCCTATCCTCTTTTCTTTTGGGCTTCAGGAATATACAATTTTATATCCTCTGCTACATCCGAGTCACTGATCACATGGACCGTATATGTTGCATCATCAGCGATTGGTTCAACGTCTATTGTAATAGGTACCGCTGAAACCGTTCCAATAGCCATGACTAACAGCACTTCAAATGATAACTTTATTCTGCGCCTTCTTCTTGGCGAAGCTCTGCGCCAGGTGATTAAATTCTAGGGCGGATAGCCCCGTTGTGGCTCTTATTAGTCTATCGCTTTTTAAAGCTCGATTAATGGTTATCATACTTGATAACACATATTATACCCAATTAAAACCTTCGCAATAGAGATAATCTGTTAATTAGCAACAAGTCTATTGTATAT
>JBAQFZ010000088.1:0-9639 GCA_049287525.1 Halobacteriota archaeon
CTGCCCACGTCCACAGGAAACCCTACGGGTTTCTTCTAAAACCCTGAAAGGGTTTGTTTCACGAGAAAAATCTTAGATTTCTTGTCTTGTGTTAATCTTTTGAAATCTCGTGGTTTATTAATTGCAATTTATTACTGGAATGACTATAATATCATTAAGCCCTGAGCGGGACTTGAACCCGCGGTCTCCACCTTACCAAGGTGGCGCATTACCACTATGCTACCAGGGCAATCTACAAAATTACCTCTTATCTTATATCTACCTCAGGAATAATTCACCGTTTAGAGATACAACTTAACTTGTGCTTTATTTTATATAAGTTTTTATATCTCAACCTTTATATAGAAGTACAAATATAGAAAATTGAGGTGAAATGATAGAGATGGCACAATTAGGCGGAACGCCGATACTGATATTGAAGGAAGGTAGTGAGAGAACAAGAGGTAGAGACGCACAGAGCAGGAACATTCTCGCAGCCAAGACTATTGCATCTGCGGTAAAGTCCACGCTTGGGCCGAAAGGCATGGATAAGATGTTAGTGGACTCTATGGGTGACGTGGTCATAACAAACGACGGTGCAACGATATTGAGGGAGATGGACATAGAGCATCCCGCAGCGAAGATGATGGTCGAGATAGCGAAGACGCAGGATAATGAAGTTGGCGATGGCACGACAACTGCGGTTGTTATTGGTGGTGAGTTACTGAAGAACGCGGAGGACTTGCTGGAACAGGGGGTTCACCCGACTTTGATTGTATCCGGGTATAGGTTGGCAGCGGAGAAAGCGTACGAAGTCCTGACTGACATGGCACAGGAGATCGCACCTGATGATACGGAGACACTCAGGCAGATAGCAATGACTTCGATGACTGGAAAAGGAGCGGAGGTAGCAAAAGAGCTCCTGAGTGACCTCGCAGTAGATGCTGTAAAAGCAATAGCAGAGAAGGGCGGGAAGATCGATACTGACCATATAAAGTTAGAGAAGAAGACCGGGGGAAGCAAGGAGGATACAGTATTGGTAAAGGGCATGTTAATCGACAAGGAGCGAGTACACCCGGGTATGCCAAAACTCGTGGAGGATGCGAAGATTGCGTTGGTGAACTCCGCGTTGGAGATAGAGAAGACAGAGGTGGATGCGAAGATAGAAATCACCTCCCCAGACCAGATGAAAGCGTTCCTGGATGAAGAGGAAACGATGCTGAGAGATATGGTGGACAAGGTAACAGCAAGTGGCGCGAATGTGCTTTTCTGCCAGAAGGGTATAGATGACCTGGCACAGCATTACCTGTCAAAGGCGGGAGTTTTTGCGGTTAGACGGGTAAAGGAGAGCGACATGAAGAAACTCGCAAGTGCAACGGGTGGTAAGATATTGACCACCTTAGAAGAGATCAAATCCGATGACCTTGGCAGGGCAGGACTGGTTGAGGAACGAAAGATAGGCGGAGATGAGATGATCTTCGTGGAGAAATGCAAGAACCCGAAATCGGTTTCTATATTGCTGCGTGGCGGTACAGAGCATGTAGTGGACGAATTAGAGCGAGGAATGAATGACGCGATTAGAGTAGTCGGGTGTGTAATGGAAGACAGAAAGTATGTAGTGGGCGGAGGTGCTACCGAGATAGAGCTCGCATTGAAACTGCGTAATTATGCAGCAAGCGTAGGTGGCAGAGAGCAACTGGCAATACAGGCATTCGCAGACGCAGTAGAAGTCATTCCAAGGGCACTTGCGGAGAATGCGGGTCTGGACCCCATAGATATGCTCGTTGCACTCAGGTCAGCACATGAATCGGGCGACAAGAATGCGGGTCTGGATGTGTTCAAAGGCGAGCCGACGGACATGCAGAAAGCGCACGTAATCGAGCCTCTGAGAATAAAGACACAGGCTATAAGTTCAGCAACGGAATCAGCGACGATGATCTTGCGGATAGATGATGTAATTGCATCAGGGGCGGCAGCAGCAGCACCAGGTAGAGGTATGCCTCCAGGTGGCGGTTATCCAGGTATGGAAGAGGAATACTAATCTTTTTCCTCTCCCTTTTTATTTTTTCCATTAAAACGTATTGAAAAAGAAACTCTTTTTGTAAAGGTGATAAGAAAATGGTGAGAGTGATAGGCATTGATCTTGGAACCACGAATTCGGAAGCGGCTTTTGTGGATGAGAGTGGAGATGCAAAGTTAATACCAAGTGCAGAAGGGAGCGCATATGGTGGGAAGATGTTTCCATCGGTAGTGGCATTCGCAAAGGATGGTCATAGGTTGGTGGGTATTGCAGCGAAACGACAGGCGGTAATCAACCCGGAAGGGACAGTAAGAGAGATGAAGCGAAAGATGGGCACTTCTGAGAAGATTTATGTGAAGACGATAAACAAGGAGTTTTCACCACAGGAGCTCTCCGCGATGGTGCTGCAAAAGATAAAGACAGATGCTGAGGCGTATCTGGGTGAGAAGGTGGACGCTGCTGTTATCACCGTGCCCGCATATTTCAATGATAATCAGCGACAGGCGACGAAGGATGCGGGTGAGATAGCCGGATTTGATGTTAAACGGATAATAAACGAGCCGACAGCGGCTGCTATGGCATATGGACTTGGAAAAGAAGCAGAATATAAAGTCGCAGTTCTTGACTTCGGTGGAGGTACATTTGACGTTACTATCATGGACATAGGAGAAGGCGTATTTGAGGTGCTCTCCACCAACGGTGACACGCATCTTGGTGGTACGGATATAGACACCGCGGTGATGAACTGGCTTGTGGATTCATTTAAAGAGAAGGAAGGGCTAGATTTGAGGAAGGACCTCACGGCGATGCAGCGGATACGGGACGAGGCAGAGAAGGCAAAGATAGAGCTCTCGTCGTCTGTATCTACCACGCTAAATCTGCCGTTCATTGCTGCTTCCGGTGGCGAGCCGAAGCATCTGGAAGTGACCCTTACGAGAGCGAAATTAGAAGAATTGGCAGAACCCACATTGAGTAAGCTGGCGCTACCGATAAGGCAGGCGTTAAAAGATGCGAAACTCGCGTCCAGTGATATTGATAAGATCATTCTTATTGGCGGTCCCACGAGGATGCCGATAGTGCGGGAACGGTTTGAGTATATCACGGGTAAGAAGGCAGAAGGCGGTGTGGACCCCATGCAGTCCGTGGCAATAGGTGCTGCGATACAGGCAGGTATCTTAACAGGACAGGTGAAGGGCGAGATAGTTCTGCTTGATGTTACGCCCCTTACGCTCAGCATTGAAACCTTAGGCCATGTTGCCACGCCTTTGATAGAGCGAAACACCACGATACCCACACGTAAATCACAGATATTCACAACTGCGGCTGATAACCAGACGAGTGTTGAGATACATGTCACTCAGGGTGAACGATCAATGGCTATGGATAACACCTCGCTTGGCAGGTTCCATTTAGATGGTATTCCGCCGGCACCACGTGGTATTCCTCAAATTGAAGTAACGTTTGACATAGATGCGAATGGTATTTTGAACGTCACGGCAAAGGATTTAGGTACAGAGAAGGAAGCTTCTATTAGAATAACCGCGTCAACCAAACTGCCAAAGGACGATATAGACCGGATGATGAAAGAGGCGGAGAGGCTAAAAGAGGAAGATGAGCGACGAAAGGAGGAAGTAGAGCTCCGTAATCAGGCGGATTCACTCGTTTATACCTCAGAAAAGACGATAAGAGAACTTGGCGATAAGATAAGCAAGGAACAACGAGAACGGGTAGAGAAAGCGGGTAATAAGCTGAAAGAGGCGTTGAAAGGTAGTGACGTGGCAATGATAAAGACGGATACGGACGAGCTGATGAAGGCGATGCACGAAGTATCAGCGGTAGTGTATCAAGAGGCGCAGAAACAGGCTGCTGCGCAAGAAGAAGCGGATAAGCAAACGAAAGGAGAGGCGGGGAAAGAGGCTAAAGAAGACGAGTTCGTGGACGTGGATTACGACATAAAGGACGAGGGGGATTAGATTAACTAATTAATAGTCACAGCAGCGAGAAAATAGCATCGAGAAGTCCGTCCATCTTACTTCTCTCATGTACAATAAACGCGGACTTTAGAATGTAACTTTTAGCTCCTTTCTTGTATGCCTCAACTATGTCGTCATCTCGCTTAGAAGCAGTAAGAACGATCACGGGGATGTCCTTCGTCTTTTCTTCACTCTTTATCTGTTCCAGCACTTCCAAGCCGTCAATTAATGGCAGACGCAGATCGAGCAATATCAGGTCTGGCATGGGATTATCGCGATTATAAAGGAACTCAAGCGCTTCTTCTCCGTCTTTCGCTATAAAAACTCTTGTTTTCAATTGACCTTTAGTTAAAACATGTTTTATAATATCTGCGTGCTCCTCTGTATCTTCTACAACCAATATCTTTATCTCCTTTTCAACTCCCATTTTTACTATCTCCTCTTCAATGCACTTTCTATTCGATTTTTAATCTCGCCTTCGGCTATTGGCTTCCTCATATAACCCTTCGCGCCCGCTCTTACCGCTTCTACTATTATCTCCGAATCCGCTTCCGTACCTGTGAGTAGCATAATAACTACCGCAGACGGATCCTCCTGTGTTATTATACTGGTCACCTCAATACCGTCCTTCTTCCTTAATCCCGGATCCACAATCACGACATCCGGCTTTAAATTCATATATTTCTCTATTGCATCGTTACCGTCTTTAGATGTCCCGACGACCTCAAAATGTAGCTTTTCCATCATTGCTGTGAGCATGATGCACATAAACGTAGACCCATCAGCAATCAACACCCTCTTCTTCTTTCCTTCATCTTCCACAATGTCGCTATCCATGTCCATAATCACATATCAATAAGGATAAGGATAAGAGTAAGAGTAATTATATAAATGCTTTCCATACCCACCTGAACGCCGTAGTTAGATTCCGCTCTTCTTCCCTCCCGCCATCGTGGGCTACTAAGTAGCACATCTTATATAATATTTGGGTATCCATCAGGGAGCAGTCGGAATACTTACTATCTCTTCCACTGTCCTGGTCCAGTTATCGATTTTGCTTATTGTCCCTTTCGCACCTGCTTCGAGTGCTTCTGCTTCTATGTTCGTCCCGGCGTAAGCCGTGAAGAGGTAAATAGTTGCATCCGGCTCGTTTTTTATTATCCGCCGGGTTGCTTCAACACCGTCCATCACGGGCATTCTGAGGTCCATCAGCACGAAGTCCGGCTTATGCCCCTCTGTTACCAGTTTACTGTACATTTCAACTCCCTCTTTGCCATTTATGGCAGAATGCACGATGAACTTGTGCTGCTCGCTTCTCGCCAGGAATCGCGGCAGTAATTTGTGAATGTTCTTTTCGTCATCCACCAGCAAGATGTTATATTCCATTTTTTTTTTTACACACCCACATTCATAATCGCGATCTCCACAAGGTCATAGATATGCAGTGAGAGCATATTTGCATACGGCGCGAGCTGCTCCACCGATCTCAGGAAGAACGCCAAAAAGAATATAATCGAGAATATAGCAGTTATTGCTAACGGAATGACCATAGACAAAGGCGCTTCTTTTAGCTGTTGTGGCGCTCCTACTGCGCCTTCTGGCTCCTTAAAGAATGCGGTATGTATTATAGGGAAGAAATAAATGACGTCCAGTAAAGAAGCTATCAGAAGGACGAACAGGAATATTATCATCTCTGGTGAAACAGTTTTAAATGCCTGGTAGGACCCTAAGCATAAATACCACTTGCTTATGAAGCCCACCACAGGTGGAATGCCGCACATTCCAAGTGCTCCTACGGAGAATGCCAGCATCGTTACCGGCATTGTCTTCCCTATGCCTGCCATCTCACTTATGTTCTTCTTGCCAGTCGCCACCATAATCGCACCCGCACAGAGGAAGAGCGTTATCTTCATGTAGCCATGGAACGGAATGTGCATCATTGCACCTTGTATGCCATCTTTTGTTAACAGCGCCGCACCCAGAATTATGTATGACAACTGATTTATGGTGGAATAAGCAAGTCTTCGCTTCAGATTGTCCTGAGCGATGGCAAACAAATTGGCAACTATCATGGTAACACCCGCGATACAGGCAAGCACCAGGCCAAGATTAATGTGGGCGCCCACCAGATGCACATCACGCATCAAATCTACGCCATATATGAAACACACAATCCTGAGGATTCCGAACACACCAGCCTTCACCACTGCTACTGCGTGCAATAACGCACTTACCGGTGTCGGTGCTATCATAGCCGTGGGCAGCCATGAATGAAACGGCATCCACGCCGCCTTCATGAACCCCAGAAGGAAACAGAAGAATAATATTATCAGTATCCATTTATGCGCAGGATTAAGTGCTGCAAGTTTCGCTATCCCGCCATTGTTCGTAAAGTCCGTGGTGCCCGTAAGATAATAAACCATCATCAAACCAAACAGGAAGAAACAGCCAGAGGTGAGCAGATACGCGAAATATTTACGACCCGCACTCAAAGCCTCCGGTGTCTGGTCGTGAATCACCAGCGGATATGTCGAGACCGTTAATATCTCGTAAAAGATGAACATAGTGAGCAAATTCGCAGACAGCGCAATACCGAAAGCGCCGAATATAGCCATAGCAAAGCTAAAGAAGAAACGGGTTTGCGCATGCTCCTTCAGCGACCTCATATAGCCTATGGAATATAGCGTGACTAATATCCATAGCGAGGAAGAAGTGAGAGCGAAGAGCATCCCGAACGAATCTACTTTAAAGCCAACAGCAATACCACGGAATAAAGTCTGGAATAAGGTACATCTGATAACATCGCCATCTAAAATCGGGTGTATCATAGAGTAGACGAGCGAGAACGCAGCTATGCCCGCAGTGATTGACACGCCTTCCCGGATATTCGGCCATTTACCA
Organism: Halobacteriota archaeon; assembly: GCA_049287525.1. GTDB lineage: Archaea > Halobacteriota > Syntropharchaeia > Alkanophagales > Methanospirareceae > QENJ01. Next base: position 6,874 of record JBAQFZ010000088.1, read on the forward strand.
AGTAGCAATATCAAAGGGGCTGCAATCAGAGGGCAAAAAATAACAAACAGTGGCGTAAGCATCTCTACCATTGCGGCAACACCCCCACGCCTAAGTCATGTAATGCCACCCCCATCAAAGGCAAAGGCAAAGGCACCCCCGTAAGCCATAGAATGCCAACGATGCTACAAAGAGCGCTTAGGATTAACATCGGAACAAGCATGCTCTTCTCCTCTCTTCGCCATTCGTACTCCAGCATAAGGAGTGCATGTGCGGTGCTACATATATATATTTCGGTTTTGCGCTGTGGGCGTCACCACGGTACATCCTTCCGTCCCAGCTTGAAGCCAATGAAATTTGTAAGCAGGTGCAGCAGTGGCGTAATTATAATAACAGTAATGGTTATTTCTGCCGTGAAGGATTCAATAAACCAGTCTCGTGCAAACAGGACTAGAAGCAGCCATCCGCCAGCCACGAAGTCCAGTTGATCCACGATAGGCAGAGGCGCACCCCGTTTCAGCCCCAAACGCCTCTTTACGAGACTGCCCAGGATGTCACCCAGCATTGCACCTGCGGATAAGCAAAATAGCGAGAGTAGAAATAACGGGAAAAGACCAAATGAGTGGAAAAAGAGTTGTTGAATGATCCCACAGAGAAATCCGCAACAGATACCTTTAAACAGTCCTTCATATGTCTTACCATCACCCAGCAATCGGTTTTTACCCCAATAAATACCGCTGTCTATGGGTATTTTCCCACCGAAGAACGCTGCACTCACATTCGTGATGTACGCGGGTAGCATCAGCCATATCGCATCGAAGACGATTATAGGGCTCATATTACAATAAATATACATTAGTTCATGAATATCTATCACAGTAAAATTTTAGGGCGCGTAACTAACGGCGAAGATGGTTAAGAGAAGGGGGGTATTGGTTGTAGCGTTGCTTGCTCTCTTCTGCGTAATCGCAGTGAGTGTAACGTATATTCACCTCACACAACAAAGCGGAAGAGTAGCGGGTGAAAAAGGGATAGGCGTGGTTGTGACTATACTCCCCCAGGCGGATTTCGTGTATAAAGTCGCAGACGACAAGGTGCGGGTTACAGTCATGGTACCGTCGGGTGCGAGTCCCCATACCTATGAACCGATACCAGCTCAGTTACGGGCGGTCAGCAAAGCGAAGATATACTTCAAAGTAGGGTCAGGCGTGGATTTTGAGCGTGTCTGGATGGGCAAGATTCTTGCAGCCAATCCTGATATACAGGTCGTTAATTGCTCTACCGGTATTACAATAATAGGAAATGACCCGCATATCTGGAATTCACCGGCTAATGCCAAAATTATGGTGAGGAATATCTGTAATGGGCTCATAGAGCGGGACCACGAGAATGCAACATATTATATGGCGAACCGCGATAAATATCTGCAGGAACTAGATAAGCTCAACTCATACATCCACGATAGACTTGACAGATTTACTAAAAAACGCGTCTTTATGATTTACCATCCTGCATTTGGGTATTACGCGAAGGAATATAATCTAACGCAAATAGCGATAGAGCGTGAAGGTAAATCGCCGAGTCCGAAAGTCATCCAGGATTGTATAGATAAAGCGAGAGAATACAACCTCTCGTATATCTATGCAGCGCCACAATTTGTCACAGAAGGTGTCAGGGTGATTGCACACGCGATTGGTGGGCAGATGGACTCTATGGACCCTCTCCCTAGTGACTATGTTGCCAATATGCGAAGTATAACCGATTCTATCGCGGGGGAGCTGGAACATTAATCATGCCGTACGAAAGAACGATAGTGATAGTCAGGTTAGAAGATGTATGGGTGCAGTTTGACGGTGTGCCCGTGCTAGAAGAGGTGACACTATCTATCCTGCAACATGACTTCCTTGGTATAATAGGGCCAAATGGTGGCGGTAAAACCACACTGCTCAAAGTCATACTCGGTTTGCTGAAGCCGAATAGAGGATTAGTCACGGTCTTTGGCGATACACCCGAAAAGGGCAGGAAATACGTCGGTTATGTGCCTCAATATAGTACTTTTGACCGTGAATTCCCGGTAAATGTCTGGTCTGTCGTGCTGATGGGCTGTTTAGGACATGTGAGGCGGTTCAAACGCTATAGCGACGAGGATATGAAGCGTGTGCATGATGCTCTGGCGATAGTGGAGATGCTTGATTTTAAAGATTCACAACTAGGTAAGCTTTCCGGGGGTCAACAACAGCGGGTCTTCATCGCGCGTGCTCTGGTAGCCGAGCCGCGACTGCTTCTGCTGGACGAGCCGCTGGCAAATGTGGATTCAACGATGCAGACCGAGCTTTACGAACTCTTTGAGAAACTACGGCAGCGAATGGCGATTGTGCTGGTATCGCATGACATCAGTGCGGTCTCCATTTACGTGGACAAAATTGCATGCCTTAACCGGAGACTGTTCTACCATAACACAAAAGAGGTAACTGCGGAAGACATTGATGCCATTTATCAATGTCCCGTGGAGGTAATAGCGCATGGCGTGCCTCATAGGGTGTTAAGGGAGCACAGGCGATGAAAACGGGAGATAAATGGAGCAATGGCTATGCCTCCAACACCAGCAGAAATAAATAAAAAGTAATTGCTCAATATCCAGTGGTTTTTAAAATAAAAACCGAAAGCTTTATAAGGCGATATTTCAAATGCGTATTTATTATGGCTACCACTATCCCTGAAGAGATAGTAACTCTGGATCCAGAAAGCATAGATTTTAGTGACAAGGAAACAGTCAAAACCCTCATA
>JBAQFZ010000089.1:0-7120 GCA_049287525.1 Halobacteriota archaeon
TGTCCTCAGGCACGAAGTAAACGGTGGCTTTCGGCACTACCGCTTCCACATCCTTGCACGTGACATTATTTGTTTCATCAGATTCGACTATTGCCGCATCGCAATCCGCAACCACGCAGAGTTCGTATGTTCCGGCCGCAGCAGGCGTCCACTCGAAGCTCAATTCCGTGCTGGTTCCTGCATTAAGTCCTGATGTGACATTTACCTCGGCTACTTCAGTTCCATCTGCGCTCAGCGATACGTTGAATGCTTCTGCATCAGCAGTGCCGATGTTTGCAATCGTTGCAGTTATTTCATTCGATTCGGTTGCGAAGATGTTCGCAGGCGTTGTTATCGCTGCTGGTGTGAGGTCCGGCTGTTCTGTTATTGTCATCACCGTGATGACTTCTGTATTATTCACCACACTTAACCCGGTAGTTGTGTTCGTGCCAGTTACGTTCACCGTGTAATCCCCATCAGGTACAACCGTGCCATTTACTTCGTATGTCCCGTTCCATACTTTAGCAGCGGGATTCTTCGCCGTGCCTATCCAGTCGTATATTGTTGCGGTATCTTTTTCTATTGCAATCCTGTAGGATACTGTTTCCGAGAATTCTACGTCTATCTCTGTCGTCTGTGGTGGTGTTATGGTGCGGTTTGAAATGGTGTATGTGACTAAATAAGGTGGTTCCGCCTCCGGATAGTTCTCGTATCCCGCCATCAGCGGGCGGAAGTCCTTATCGGTTGCGCTGCCCGGAATGTCGTAGGCTGTATCTCCTATTCCATCTCCATCGCCATCACTTCCTGTGTATTGAGGGCTCCAGTAGTTGCCCAGGTAGTTGGTGTAGGGCGTGCCATTCCACACATATTCGATCGGCTCGGTCGAGTTCCAGATGTTGGTTGGTGTACCAGTACCACCAATTTCTACATTTTTAGTGTTATTAATATAGTTGTTGAGATATATTTTGTTTCCTGAAGGTGCATTATATAACTTAATCCCAACTCCACTCGATATAAAGTTGTTTCTTGCGACTGTGGTGTTAGTTGGATTCGTGTATAAACCCATTCCGGCTATGTTGTGTATGAAAGTATTATTAACTACTACGCTATCGACAGTGTAAAACCTTACAGAAGCATAGGTCTTGCTTGAATTCGAAACAACGTTGTCCATAAACGTTACAGGCGATGCCTCAAACAGAAAGTCGATATATTTACTCGCTCCATCCATAATATTACCCCTGATCGTGCTATTCTTGGCCATTACACTGATAGAAACAGGTAGACCCTTAATGATATTATTTCTAATCGTACAATTTGGAGCTATTTCACTTATTCCTACACCGCAGGTGCAATTTGTAATGTTGAATCCCTCGACAATACATCCGGGAGCAGTTGCTCCATATCCACCATGGCCAGCAAAACCTACACCGATAGCCGTGTCATCGCCATTACCATCCAATGTAACGACATTCGCACCTTCTCCTTTCAGTGTGATGTTTGGCTTATTGATAGCGATTCCAAGTATAACACCACCTGGTAATAAATAAGTCCCGTTGTAAACGAAGATTGCGTTTCCATCAGATGCATTGTTTATCGCAGCCTGAATCGGATCTAAACTCTCGTTAAATGGTGCTCCAGGACGCCACCATCCGGTCGTGTTCACGTATATGTCTGCATTTTGCTCCGGTGTGCTTGAAATAGCCATTGGCAAGACTGCGAATAGCGAAATCGCTAATATTGCTGCAAGCACTATTCCTCCTACTATCGCTTTACCAAAAGAACTTTTCTCTTCATCCACTTTTGTATTCATCTTTTTCCTTTTTCACCTCCTAACAACTTTTTTGCCTTTGTGGGGCTCCGCCCCACGATCCCGCAAGCCCCGTAAGGGCTTAGTAAAAACCTTGACTAAAAATATTTCCATCATTTTCTTTTATCCCTCAGCTTTCTTTTGCCATTTTTTCCTTTTTTACCTGCTTTTTATTCCTTTCTTATCCTCCGATTTTCTTTATCAAAAAGTGTCCCCCAAAAAAAGAAAAAAGGGAAATTTTTTGTTCTTTTACGTTTGCCTTTACTTTCTTCCGGCTTACTTACCTATGTTATTCTATTACTGCCGATTGCAGTGTCAGAACGGCGTAATCACCAGTTTAATGAAGTCCGTTGCGATGTTTGAACAATATGTGTTCTCTTCGTCTGATGTCTGGTAGCTCCTTTGTTCCGCCAGTACCGTCACATTTCCCGAATCAATGTAGACGCTGGTGCTCGACGTGTTCCCTCCTGTCAAAGTCGCTTCGGTGCCAACACCAAGATTGCTATCCAGTTCTTCGTATCCCGCTCCTGCTGTGCCGTTCCAGATGTAAAGGTATGTTCCATTGTAAGTGCTTCCAGGTGTTGAATCATGCCATCCCTTGCCGTTCCAGGTAACGTTCAGCATCTCGAAGTCCTCGCCTACCTTGCTCACATTTATGCTGAAGTTGAACCTGTGAGCTGCGTAGTAGTTGTTATCAGTAGTCTGATTGTGCTCAAATACCTGGTCATCTGCTCTGATGTTTGCATACTGGGTTGTGGTGAATACAATATTTGGAACATTGTTTGTACTCGGTGGTCTGGCATTATAGACCTGGTATTTATACGCCCACTTATCGGCGCCTGCGCCGACGCTGAAGACGTATAATCCTCTCGGCTCGTAGTCCTTGTTCGTGCCACCGTCAATGGAATAGTTGCCCGGAGCACCGCTGTTATCATCCCAGTCAGTCCAGTAGTTGCCAATCGTGGTGGTGTTCCAGTAGTTACTGTTCCCGTTATCGTATGCCTGCGATGTATGTGCAGAGAACTTGGCGTTGTTATCTATAAAGGTATTGTTGTAGATGTTGGTATTGGAGCATGGATGTGTGGTGGTGTTATCCAGATATATTCCATAATTATCATTGTATTTTATCGTGTTGTTGTATATCTCACTATCGTTGCCGAACACGTATATTCCGTATCCTTCGTCACCAACGGCTGTGTTGTTTGTTATGTTGTTGTCGCGCACTATGCTGTTGTTCCCTATCAGTTCAATGCCATACAGATTTCCTTTGAGCGTGTTGTTCGTTATGTTGATGTACTCACAGTCAACATTCGGCATCTGGTTTAGATACACGTCTATGCCGTATTTAGAATTGTTCTGCACGGTGTTATTATCCATGTCCACGTGACTGCAATTCATTAGTCTTATGCCCTTCTGCGAATTATCCTTTACCTCACTGTCATTTATCTTCCCATTAGCGAGATTGCGGAACAGTACACCGTCCTCGGAGCAGTTTTGTATCGTGCAGTTTCTTATGACGAAATTTGCATTCGTGTTCTCTATCTGGATGCCCCATCCCGCGCAGTTCTCTATCGTAAGGTTCTGTATGTAGTATGTGCCGCTTTCATTCTTAAAGCAGCCGGAAGGTAAAGCTGCACTCCCTGACGTATTTAGTTTCTCAAAGTCGCTGTTGCTCTTCACAACCACGACATAGCCTACCTGATAGCTCTCGGAAGTTGCGTTGTTGTTCTCGTTTGATTCGGTTATGATACCGCCAGAGTCAGCCACCACCTTGAATGTATAGCAGCTCTCCGACAAACTTATATTCTCAAAGCTAACTGTTATGCTGTTGCCTGCTCCTAACCCTCCCGTTACATTCACTGTTCCGTTCAAGACATCATCAACGTATAAACTTACGTTGAACGCACCGCTAGTATTCCCCCCATTCGTTACTGTTGCATTTATCGTGTAGTTCGTATCCGGTCTCATCATCGTTGGGAATTTTATATCGCTGACCGTGAGGTCAGGTCGTGTAACTGCTCCCTGTATCATGAGCACGGCAGCGTGAACACGCTCGTAGAACGGGTCATCGTCATGATACTCGAGGAGATTGCTCGTATCATCCAAATAGCTGGTTGATATATTGTTCCATCTTAGCATGACCTCATTATAACCCCCACCATAACTCTCTGTTTGATTGGGATAGCCGATGTTGCTGCCGTTGAGCTTTGTATACGCCGGTGACCCGGTAGCATTAATGACGTCTGGCCAGCCCAATGTCCAGTACTTCACTTTCGCTGCGTTGCTTATATGTGAGCCGTTGAAATATAAAGAAGTATTGTAGTGGTCATCACTGCCATCGCAATTGCTGCCTTCTTCTATATACGGCGCTCCTTCGTTTATCCAGTACGTCATGTTCGGCATGCTCGAATTCTCATACACGACTAAAAGAGCAATGACATATATCCTGCCGTCCCAGCAGGTGCAATTACCGCTGCAACTGGTTTTAACGGTTACCGTGTTGCTTCCACTGGCTATATACGGTGTTGCATTGAAACTGACAAACTGGACGCCGCAGCCCGTGATGTAGTCGCGGCATACATCCGTATCCGTATTCGATTCCCCGTTGGTACTCCAGTTGAGAGCGTCGCATCTGCAAGTCTCATTCTGATAGGCTTCACATGGTTCGCTAGGGCATGAGTCACACGCTTGATATGTCGCAGAGGTATGAGTGCCGGTATTGTTTTGGATGGTTATGTTGAACCTGCCGCCTTTACCTGGACTTCCTTGCCAGAAACCGGTGTAAACACGGGCAATTTTTATCCCCGAAGGCACATTGGTAAATGTCTTTGTCATTGGTGAGTACGACGCCCAACCCTGCTGCTCGAAGTAAATGCCGCCGGTGATATTATTGCCATAGAATTTGGTTGTGGCGTTGCATCCGGCTCCTGGATCGCCCTGCGCACTGACTGACGTGCTGAACGCTGCCAATGCTAACACTGCTATCATCACTATTGGTATTATTAGCAATCGCTTTTTCATTTTTTTTTATTTCTCCTTTTCATCTCAAACTTTTCTTTCTTGTGGATTCCCGAAAACTGCTGGTACTGCTCCGGTGCATAATACCAGCACACTGACGCATACTATACCAATGCTAACTCTCACCGCATTTTCACCGTTTTCCACGTTCTTACCTCCTTCCTATCTTCCGGGGATTTTCTTTGCTTCTTCCCCTATCCTTCCTCACCGCGCATACTTCGCTTTATTTCGTCCACGAAAAGTATCATATTTGTTATATACGTATTCACTAATAAAATGATTTTCGGTTTTTGTCGGATAGCATATATTTATATACTTCAATGGTATGACAATTAGCCCTTCTTCCAAAACAAAAGGCGTTTGCCGCGGTGCACATACGCACCAGGAATGTGCCATGAGCAGCCGTTTTACGGTATTTCACGTTTTTACTTCGTTTTTCATGTTGCTCTCCCGCTTCATCTTTGCTCTCTTCAAGCAGGATTGTTTCTTGTGCCGGATACAGGATGCAGGATGCAGGTTTGAGTTTGACTTGCATCGTGTATCGTGCATCTTCACAATTTGTTGAAGTCGAAGAGAAAGTATTTAGATACGCAGGATTAATATGGTTATAGGTGGTAGAAATGGGAGAATTAGTTGTTAAGATACCGGAAGAATTGGAGAAGGAAATAGAAGAATTGGCTGCGGATAAGTCCAAATTTGCTTTAGAGGCAATAGAGGAGAGATTGGCAGAGTTGAAGCTTGAAAGGTTGAAGGCGTTCAGGAAATTGCTGCTGTCAGTCTTTAATAGAATGACAGAGAACAGCAAACTATCTGATGAAGATTGCTTGAGGTTAGGAAGGGAGGTAAATGAAGAATTAGCGAGGAGATATGGTCTTGTCAAATAGGGTCTGAGAATGAAATTAGTTGTTGACGCCAACATCCTCTTCTCCTTTTTCAAGAAAGGCAGTACGGCAAGGGAGTTGATTTTAGACCCTGAATTGAAATATGGTTTGGAGTTATTCGCTCCGAAATATGTGATAGAAGTATTCTCAACTTCTGATTTGATTTCCTTTTTGTCAGAGACAAGACCATAGCCAAAATTGGGATTGTGATTTGGTTGCCGGATACATGATACAGGTTTGATTTGCATCTTGCATCTTGGATGTTGCATCTTCACAACCTGTCAAAGTCGAAGAGAAAGTATTTATACAGGCATTGCCAATATGGTTATAGGTGCTAGGAATGGCGGAATTAGTGATTAGAATACCGGAAGATTTGAAGCGAGAGATGGATAGGACATCATTTATAGACTGGTCAAAGGTGGCAAGAGATGCTATTCGTGAAAAAGCATCGAAATTAGCTCGGTTAAAAGGCATAGCGTCTAAGAGCAAGTTGACCGATGAGGATGCTTTAGAACTGGGAAGAGAGGTAAACAAAGGATTGCATGAACGGTACCGGGAACTGTATTCTGAGTTGAAGTAAGGTGCGAAGATGTGATGTTGCTGGTTGTGGATGCCAACGTGCTCTTTTCTGCGATAATCGCCAGAGGTAAAACCTGTGATTTGATTTTTTGTGAGTGGCTCCAACTAATTGTTCCTGAATTCTTATTCATGGAGTTAGAGGAGCATAAAGAAGAGATCATCGCCAAATCTTCGCTTTCTGAGGATGACTTTGTGGAGTTTGTGAATTCATTGAAGGAGAGAATAGATGTAATCCCAAGACAAGAATTTGAACGATTCTTGCAAGAAGCGAACAGGATAAGTCCAGACCCAGATGACACCGAATACTTCGCATTAGCCCTGAAATTTGGTGCTGTTCTCTGGTCCAATGAGAAGAGATTAAAGAAACAGCCCAAAGTCACGGTATTCTCTACTTCTGATTTGATTTCATTTTTATCAGGAATATGATTGTTATTCACTTTTCCTTTTCACCTCCTCTTCATTTCTTTCCTTTTGGCTCATTTTTTACCATCTGTGTCAATCTGTGAAATCCGGGTCTAAAAAATAAATGCCCCCCGGAAAAAGAAACCTGGGGAATTCTTTTATTTTATTTTTTCCGCTTTCCCTTTTACCCTCTCTTTTTTTACCCCGCAACATGCCGCCAGTTCGCTCCGATTATCACGACATCCAGCACGTTTATCTCGCAGTCGTTATTCAGGTCTGCACTATCTACCTGCTGCTCATCATCCCATAGATAAGCAGTACAGTTGTAGTTGTTGGCACATGGATTTGTTGCAGGACATTCCCTGCGCCAGTTTTTGCCTACCCAGACCACATCGAGGACGTTCACCTCACCGTCACCGTTCGCATCGCCTGCGATATACACCGTAATCGGGAA
>JBAQFZ010000090.1:0-37258 GCA_049287525.1 Halobacteriota archaeon
TAGACCGCTAAGTAATTGAATTAGCGTTAGGTTTTCCCATATTTCTTTTTCTCCTATCACCTTTCATCACCTTATTTTTCCATCGGTGATGCACCTTATTAAAGTTTATTCTGCAACAACTTTAATGGATACAATTGGTCTCCTTATTTCTTTTTTAGACCACTGAGCTACCTGATGGCTAAGAAACCGAATAGTGTAAATGAACATAATAAGAGAAATTACACCAGCGGTACAGGATGCATACCCGATAGCGGTTTCAAAAGCCCCGGTTCCGCATAGCATATAGGCACCGAATGCGAAAAATGAGATAGCGAGTATGGCGAAGAGCAGTAAAAAAGCGGTATTGTGCTTTTCAAATTCAAAATCTAATATATCCTTCGTTTTACCCTCGTTTGTCATCCCAAACACCTTTATTATTCTTCTTATTAGTGTTATAGTCAACCAGATGCCGCACACATAAGTCTCCTCCCGTACTCATCTGGAGATAGACCATCCAACCCCTGATGCGGAGCATCATTGTATGCCGAGATAACCTCCTCCAAAACCATCACCAATTCCTCTACATCCTTCCATTCCCTCTCTGCCAGCATCCCTTTCAATCTTTCTACAAAAAACCTTTCTAAAGAAAGCTTTACCAAAGAACGCTTCGCTGCTGCTTCGCAAAAATATTCCGGATTCGTAATTTGTAATGTATGCTTTCTTGCCTTCTATCGCGATATCTTTAAAAGTTCGTGCCATCCCTCTACCTTAAAAGAACTGGCCTCTTAATTTTTCTTTCCAATATATAGCACAACAATCTAAATTATTTACTAATTTTCCTTCTATTCTCCAATTTTTTCCATCCCTTTCATGAACACCGTGGTCCGTTACTACATAGTCAATGTTTTCGTTTCGAGACAACGAAAGTTTTGTGTAATCTATATCATCCTCCGTGAAGTCCAGCACTTTATATGACTCTCCGAAAGCATAAACATTGGCTTCATACTTTTTTATTTTTCGGATAACATCGGAGCCTCCCTTTGGATGGACAATATCTCCTTGTTTGTTTATACTCTCAATACCAACAAAAATACTGTTTATTTGCCGTTCCATTTCTTTTTTTTCTATGACATCAATAGGCATAATATCGCATCTTAGTCCCAGATAATCTGCTTTAAGCTCTGCCCTTAAAACCTCTTCATCATCACCAGGAGCTTCGCTTATTAATATTATGTCTAATTTCTTTATATCTTGAACATGTTCACATATTCCTTTTAAAATTCTCCTTAGAGCAACGCTATATCCAGATGCAAGACCAATAGCAATGGGTTGATTCAAGTCAAGTTTTTCGTTTTTTTCATTCCAGTTTATAAATTTTTCCCACAGTTCCTCAAGAGCGTTACTTCTTAGCCTAACAAAAGATCCGAGAAATCCCTTTACTTTTTGCAAATTTTCCTGTGATATTTGTGTTTCATACCAAGTCAAAGTTTCATTCCCAACACCTTTCATAACTCTAAATTTCTGCCACAGTTCCTCAAGAGCATTTTGCAAATTTTCCTGTGATATTTGTGTTTCATACCAAGTCAAAGTTTCATTCCCAACACCTTTCATAATCTTTATACCTAATAACTCACCAATTTTGACTCCCTTTCTTGAGTTTGCAACCCGAACTAACCACAAAATATCCCTCCCATTTTTTGCTTCTTCATATAGCAATTTAGATAGCTTAGAAACTGCTTTCTCTGCGGAAGACTCATTTATTATTTCTAATAGTGTCGGTATATCTCCTTTTCGTTCATCAAATTCTTTAAGCCATTTAATTTGGGCATTAAGACTTTGTCCCTTTCCTTCGAGATAATCAATTCTTTCTTCTATTTTTCGACAGCAATAATTAGTGGCAGTTGCAACTCCCTCTGCAACCCTTAACTCCTCTATACTATTTTTGATTTGATCATAGGAAATAAATATCTCTTTACTTATTTTTTGAGTAACATCTACTTTGGTATTTATTAGTTCTTTAATGGATTCCTGAGGTATCTGAAGAGATTCACTAACCCCTTTAATCAATTCATTTAAGTAAATTCCTTTTTTCTCTACCCTATCTGCAAATCTTTTAGTTGAACTTGGTTTTAGAAATCTTTTTGTAGTTTTTTCAAGGCTGTTAATATTTAATGGTGGTGCCATAGCTTTTCTAATATCCTCTATACTTGGTTGCTTCTCCATAAAATTTACAATGTCATCTAACCATCTTTTAACCTTTCTTGCTATAAACGGTATAATTCTTGGATTATTACCGTAAGCTGCGATTAAAATTTTTACCTGTTTTGCTGGTGGAAACATCAGGGGGGTTATAACGACAAAAAATAGAAAAGATATAGCAACTGTAAATATTAGGAGACCGATTTTAAGATGTGGGGTTTTGACATAGACATAGATGGTCGAAAGTACTGCTGTAGCTATTGATAAAATTAGAGAGATAAGCGTTATGGGATGACTTTCAGGGAGTCCCGAGTAAAAAATGAATACTCGGATTTTATCTCTGAAACCCATGGCTTCATCCTCAAGGAGATTTACTCCGTCTCTTCAAACCTCCCCTCAAGCTTCTTCAACACACCAGGCAGTGTTGTGTATTCCATCTCCTCCACGGGCAGCCGGTGCGGCTCGAAAGGTCCATGCGCTCGCATATAATCCGCTATCTCCTGCGCCTTTCCCCTTGCGAGGTCAAAAGCAGGGTCGTCAAACAAATCCGCAGTCCCTATTAACCTGCCATGACTTATCTGGAACCCTGCTGCAAGAACTCGAGGCGGGCCGTCAAACCGCGTACACTGCGAATATCTGAACGGAACGGGAATTATAGGTCCATTATGCGACCCGCGCATCCAGCCACTGACTAAATAAGGCAGCGAGAACGGCTCTAAAACCTCGCCCAGCGCCGGCAACCCTCCCTGGGCTCGTACTAACGCGGCAGGGTCGTCCTTACCCACGTATCTACCCGCGGTAAAGAACAACTTCTCCGTGCTTATCGCCGCCACCGGCTCTTCTTCTGGTATCGGACTCGTCTCCTTCGGGAACACGCGCTTTATCACGTACTTGCTCTTCGCGCCTATCAATGCTAACAGCGAATATAACTCCTCCGGGCATTTTAAAAACACTCTCTTCTTCTCTTTTATGTCCCAGACCTCGAACACGAACCCATCGTGCATTGTGGGGTCTATGACAAGTCCAGCGGTATTGAACGGGTCTGCAAACATCTTGTATATCGGGTAATTAAACGCACCAGGCTCTGTTTTGTCCATCATGAACGCAACTAACGGCTCTGACCCGCGCTCTGTGAATTCCATCTCCGCTATCCCGGGTCCCATACCCCTTATGTTCCCACTGAACGCATCCACCAGCAAATCTTGTCCCGCACCATGCAACTTCAGCTCCTTCGCTACTTTCGTCGCTTCTTCAAAAGTCGCCCACGCCAACCCATGTATCTCTTCGGCATCCACGCCTTTACGGTGGCTCATCAGCAACTGCAGGTCGTCGCCAGCATTCAAGACGTGGTAGTCCACGAGCAGTCCTTCTTTTTTCGCCTTCTCCATCTGCTCCCTCGCCTTCTCCTTTAATTCTGGTCGCACGGTCGAATGCCCTGGAAATCCTCCTACGTCCGCTTTTATCAAACTTACGGTTATCTTTTCCATTTTTCCCATAATACCTTAATCTTCTTTGTAATATCATATAAATACTTCTTACATTTCATATTTTATGGTTATACCGGTTTAACACAACACCGTAAGAGTCCCCTCTTTTGGTAAGTACGCAATAAAGGGCGTTAAGGACCGGATATACCGCGTTTCCCGGGATACGCTACAAAAAAAAGCTTGAAGCTAAGGTGTACGCAGAAGCTATGAGGTTCTTCAACGCTTTTGACGCCGCAGGCACTGCGGATATAGTTAGTTAGTAACTATAACCCGCGTTTCAAAGCTCCTAAGTGGAGCATATACACCTTGCTACTTCATTCCGGTCTTTCTGGTCTTCCTCTAACCGCTCTGCACGCCGGAAATACTGCTGCGCCTTCTCCTCATCACGAGTTATCCGGTAAACCCGTCCGAGATTGTAGCAGGTAGATATGCCTTCGTCTATTAGATAGCCACTGAGATTGAGTGCAGCGTTGAAGAATCCGATTGCCATATCGTATTGCTCTAAGCTTGCATATGCAACGCCACAGTCGTTGCATACCTTAGCCAACGTATGGAGAAGTGGTTCTTTCCGCACTATTGCCTTATAAATTTCTATTGCTTCCTCGTGCTTACCTGCCTCCTGGTATTCTTCGCCGACAAGAATCAGCTCTTCCGCAGTCTTTTCCTCTAACTCTTCTATCCACTTTCTGTCTACCATAGTGAAGTAATAATTCATGCTACTTTATATAACTTTCGGTTTTTGCACGCTTTTACCCTGAGACAACAAAAAAAAACGCTTCCCTGGTTCTCGCACTCCCTTCTCTCACTCACTCACAAGAATCGTTTCTGATCCGTCTAAACCGTATACAAATCGTTCAACCAGTTTCGTTCCTGAACAACAATATCGTGCACTTTCTCTTTGGTTAAATCGGCAATAGGATAATATTTCCCCCCTGAATAGCTCGCTATAGCATGGCAATAGCCAAGCTGCATCTGTATAAACGATTTACTAACCAGCTCGGTATCTATCACAATCACATATATACCATTAGCTCGTGCCTGCTCCGCGAGCATCACTAACTCCGGTTTTATATCTTTATTGGAAGAAGAAGAAGAAGAAGAGACATTTGCACGACCATCAGAGATCAACAGCAGAATGGGTATCGCACCTTCATCCCTCTGTTTCTCAGCCATCAGAAGGTTCAGTCCCCACTCAATACCCGCGGCTAACGGTGTTCTTCCTCCGGTTGGTAGTTCCTTCAATCTTTTATATGCCAGATCTACACTGGAGCACAACGGAAGCAACACGTCTGTCCGGGTACCACGAAACGCGACCATGCCGACCTTGTCCCTTTGTTGATACGAATCCAAAAGTAAAGCGAGAACTGCACCTTTCGCACTCTCCATCCTGTGGTTCGCACCCATAGAACCCGAAGCGTCCACAACAAACATCGTTGCTGTTGATACCTTGCCTACACGGACCTTCTCACGAATATCAGGCGTTTTAATCACCACAGCCAGGTCTGACACCAACACCACCTTTCGCTCTTTCTGGTATGGTGCCGCGGCACGTATAGTAGCATCAAGTGCAACGTCCTTTATTTCTGATTTCGGGTAGCCAGAACGTACATACTTGCCGTTATTGCGAAGCGAGAGCGTGGGTATCCTCCTTCCTGATACCTTCCTGCGATATAGCCGGTCTTTTTCCCGTCTTTGCCGTACTGCATCTGTATCAATCGGGGCGCCAATCTCAAAAACTGATTCGTCCGGTGATTCGTTCATATCGTGGTCCCGTGTTTTTTGCGCTTCGTCATGCGGGGCATCCTGATGCTTATCCTGCTTCTTATTCGGTTCCTTAGTCTCGCCTTTATCCTGCTTCTCTCGCTTTTGCTCTTCTGCACTCCTGGACATCATCTCATCGAGCTTTTCGATATCCAAACTTGGCGGCTCAAATGGCTTTCTACGCATTCTATGCGGGAGTGCTAATTCCATCGCCTCTTTTATATCTTCAAAAGTGACCTCCGTCCTACCATCAAATGCAGCAATCGCCTTTGCCGCACGATTTATTACGAGTTCGGCTCTATGGGTTCGTACACCGAGTTTTATGCACGTATCAGCAGTTATTTCCAGTAAGCCATCGCTAATTACGACCTCATTAAGTACCTGTTTCGCTTGCTCAATTTTAGCGGACAGCTCTTTTTGTCGCACTTCGAACCGCGCCCTGAACGCTTGCGGGTCACTGTCAAAGCTTTCTACATGCTTCATAATTTCTACCCGCTTCTCCACGTCGTTTATGCTTTCTACACTTGCCTGAAGTCCAAATCTATCTAATAATTGTGGCCGAAGTTCGCCTTCTTCCGGGTTCATCGTTCCAACTAAGATGAATTTAGAAGGATGAGAAACCGAGACGCCTTCTCGCTCCACCACGTTTATTGCCATCGCAGCCGAGTCTAAAATGACATCGGCAACGTGGTCATCCAGCAGATTTACCTCGTCAATATAGAGAATGCCACGATTAGCTGCTGCTAAAATCCCAGGCTCCAGCGCTTTTATTCCCTCTTTTATCGCCCTTTCTACATCTATTGAGCCTACTACCCGGTCTTCGGTCGCACCCAGGGGGAGGTCTATGACCCACATCTGACGTTTTACTACTTCCAGTTCGTCGCCGTCCGTGCTATTCGCGTAGCAGAGGTCGCACATCTCACGCTCGTCATACGGATTGCAATTGAACGGACAGCCGTTAACCACTTCTATCTCCGGCAGGAGCTCAGCAAGAGCACGCACCGCAGTGGACTTCGCAGTTCCTTTATCGCCTCTTATCAGCACACCGCCTATACGCGGGTTAATAGCATTCAATATAAGTGCTTTCTTCATCTGCTCCTGCCCGACAATTGCAGAGAAAGGCAATAGCTCTCTTCTAATATGATGTGTCATTTTATCGCCTCTTGTTTGTGTATTCTTTTAAGTTTTGACTATTATAGATAATAATATGTTAATTGTATTTGTATAGCTACATATCCCTTTAAAAACTTTTCAATTTTTTCCGGACATGTGCATATGCTCATTTCATTATATGTTGGAGTGGAAAATAGCTTTATTTAAATATATGGCACCATAGCACCATATTACTTTTGATGGCTTAAAGTCTGAGTGTGGAGATGTCAGTAACAGCGAGCGATTATCGTAGTTTGATGCTCCAGATAGAGGAGCTGGAAGAAAAGGTAGCAGAAGTAGAAAAGCAGAATGCAGAGCTAATAAAGATAAACGAGAATTTAAAACCTCAATTCCTTCGACATCACGCCTAAGGGCGTTCAAAGAACTGAAGAAGCCGGTAACGTATATCCGAAACGGTCTGGGAAGCGGGTATACATGCCTCCTTTACCCTGGAATGGAGCCAACAAAATAGGGCTCTGCCCCTATAACCCCGCAAGCCCTGTAAGGGCTTAATCTCAGCGAGCAGGTTATCAGGGAGCACGTGCTTATGCGGAAGGTCATCGGTACTTTTAGGTCCTAGAATGGCGCTGAATAGTATCACCCGTAAATAAGCCCGTTTACCCATTCCGGCTCTGATGGTGGGGCACTCCTCAACTTCTCCTTCCACTGCTCATCTGTCAACCGGTCTTCCATAGGCTGTTTGAACTCGTAATAACTGAACACAGGGCCTGCACCCACGATTAGTCCGCCGTCCGGAACCATGTAAGCAACTAAAATCAGTTTCACGTATCCAACTCCTTCTTCCAGCACCATATTTGTATTGCCATCAGTATACACATCCGCAACGACGGTCGTTTCTTTGTCGCTTGTGTTCACACCCGCAATAGTAGCGTTCAAATCCGTGCCAAAGTTATTTATGAACATGTACTCGTCCTTGGTCAATCTCTTGTTCTCCAGTTCATCCACCGATATTGTAATCAATCGTTCAAGAATGCACTCTAAACTTTGTAACCGTGTTTTATCTGTTTCATTCAGGGCATCAAGGTCTTCCAGTCCCTTTTCTGTCATTTGCGTTAAGCCCAATAAGCGAGCGTAAAATTCGGGTACTGGCTCCACATAGCCGGTAGTATAGCTGTTTGGCTGGGGCGCAGGAGGAGTATAATTCTGCGGGGCATAAAGTATAGGATCATGCCGTAATTCCGTCCATGAAGCGAGAGAAGTCTGCAACTCCTTCTTTTGCCATGCCTCTGTCCGCATAAATGTCGGGTAGCCGTCTCCGAACTCTGTTAACAACGGCTTTAACGTGTATAGCCAGCCCCAGTACAAATTCTGGTTCCATTCTGTGCTGTTGATACCGGCAAATTCCGATTTGAGCTTTTTTAATTGTGTATCATAGCTCGTGTTTTCACCTGCATATTCGGTATCCCCTTCCGCATTCAAAATCGCCTCGGCACGTTTAGACTCAAGCACTGCCATCACATCTAAACCCCGCGGGAAACATCTTGTACCGCCTCCCGCTTCCGCTTGTGTGATAATACAATGCGTGAACGGCGTGGGCGTGCCATTACCCACATAGTCGCCTACCACCGGAGATACCAGATGCTGAAACATGTACGAATCAGGAACGAACCTTTGACCCATAAATCGCATTCCCTTTGTCCTGGTCATGCCTTCTCCGCTACCGCCGTAAATTTCGGGGCTCCGCACCTTCGCAAGCTCTGCCTTCAGCGTTAGCAAGTTAGCCGCTGCGCTCAGTTCACTGGCATTGAACCCCGCCTCAAAGACGTTGTTCAACGCATTTGAATATTCGTATGGTGTTGACTCGTCCGCTTTGCCCACAAAGAATGCAGTAACTGCATATATTCTCTTCCATATATCCTGCGTGGTGTTAACGCCAGCTTTTACTTCCGGAAGCTCCGAAGAAATTAAAGCAGCTTGAATAGTTGATATGTTGGCATCCTCCCCGCGTATCAATGCGTCATCACCGTTGCAACCTTTTAATAGAAACGCCAATCTGCCATACCACATCATCGCTTTAAAATATCGCTTCAGCTTTTCGCTTTGTGTATAATGCCCTACAGGCACGTATTGCGAATAATCCTCACAATAGCAGCAGGAAGAAGAGCAGTTGCAATTAGGATCTGTATTGAATACCGCACCTGGCGCGAATCCCTCATGCTTCTCTATATTCTCTATTTCCTTAGCTACTTCCTCTTTTACATAATCAGGAACCGTGAAATTAATCCCGGTGAGGTTTTCGCCGCCGTTATAACCCTCAGTCGGCGTTTGCAAGAGCGTTAAGGCAACAGAGAAATAAGCGACATTCCTTCTCGCTGCTTCCTTCAGCGCCGGATCATCAAAAGTTTCGTAATCTCTCTTAGACTGCTCGAGCATCGCATTGCTCATATCAACGACTTCGTCAACGAATTCTCGCTCCTCTATATCTTTGAGAATCGCGCTGAGCTGTATCTGGTAAAGATGAAGCAGGGTATCGGCAGTAATGAATATAGGAATGCCACGTGCCTTCATGTCTTCATACGGAACCACAATGTTGTCCTCAGTACCGTTCCCGTAAGACCGTATAACGAACCCGTTCTCCCTGAACTGTGTGTTTTCAATCGCAATATCTCCAAACTCAAACATTATTTTCTTATGATTTGCAATCTTTACTATGTTCGTGATAGGTAAGTCGTAGGGGGGCACGCAAGGCTCTACCGTGATGTTCACGGGACTGTAGTGAGACGAGAATGCGGCTTTTGGGTTACCGTATCCCTCACCTGGCGGTACAAACTCGCCCTCCAGACAAATTGCAGGTATCCGATCATTATACGAACGCCCGTTTGCATCTATGAACCCGGTGCAGGTGATTGTTCCATAGTCGTTTGCCAGCGTGTGATTATGAATTATCTGCGGATATGAGCCCGTGCGTATGCTATATATGTACGTATGACCTGCATACAGCGTGAAACCTGGGAAAGAGATATTGTGCCAGTCACCATTGTAGCCATTCCAATGCCCTTCAGTTATCAGGGAGCCATTCGTCGAATGATAAAATGACACGGACTCCGTATGCCCGCCGGTGCCCGGACAGGGATAGGTGTAAAGCATAGATACATTGCGTATTGTCACGTCTGGCGTTATTGTGCCGTTGTGTATCCCTGAAATGCTGGGGTATGGATTGGCAGACCTTCCCGTATCGAAGAACTGCGACCTTTCTACTGTTTTAAGCGTGAGATTCACGAGTAAACTGCCTCTATTCATCGCATCTTGTGTCACACTACGATTGAACCCCGTTACAGCATCATTGTCACGGACCCTGAAGAGGAGAATGTCGGTCGTGTTCAGATGAGACGATGAAGTTGAGACCTGATAATAGCTAAAATTCGCGCTCGTCTCTACGTTGAATACTTCGCCCGTGTTAAGATTTGTTATCGTTACATTCGGGTTGTTTACTGGTAATCCGGTGCTGTCGTTAACCCCGCCATAAGCCATGAACGGAGTCGTAGGCTGCGCAACCACGGGCACTGCTATACACACCGTAAACAGGCTCATCAGAATGAGCAGCATTCTTGCCTTATTCCGCACCTTCTTCAGCCCGCTTTCCATATCGCTCATTTCCGCTTCCCCCGCCACTCAGCGATCCGATCAGAGATAAAATAAAAGAACATACTATTACAATATCCGTGATGACTATAATTAACATATCTTTATATAAATAATATCACTGAAGGTGCCTACTTACTTATCTTTTTTCACTGCTCAGGTTCATGTTCATGCCGCCTCTTCTCGTGCCAGTAGCCCGCATAAACAAGTACAACAGCCACTGCAAGCATCGCTAGCCGAATCAGCCATCCGATTAACGATAGTCCGCCTTTACCGCCGCCGCCTGCCTCACGTGACACGGTAGTGCCTTTCATCAGCCGTCCCGTAATTGTCTTACTCCCAGTTTCACCCCTTTCTCCTTCTCCAGTCCCGCCTGCTGTACCTCTTCCTTCTCCGGAACCAGACCCTTCACCTGTTCCCGTTCCCGTGCCCCAACCGCCTCCGGAGCCGCCGCCACCACCTAATCCTGGCAGTGCCAGACTACCTGAACTCACCACGACTTTTACCGTTTCTGTAATATTGTTGTTCGTCTCTCCGTTCCGAACGTTATTTATTAACTCTTGCACTTTATTCTCCGGGTCCGCCACCACCGTGACATTGAACGTAATAAAACCTTCAACGGCTGGTGCAATCTTTCTAATATTTATTGTCTTACTATTGCCTCCTTCCAGCTCGTCAATATGCTCAGAGGTCTCCTTTCCATCAATAGATATACGGACATCGAAATTTCGCGCGGTGCTCTTGCCCGAATTCGTTATCGTAATGGGAATATCATACGGATTCCCTGCTGTCGCTTTCAACCCTGTGTTCACAGATGGCACGAGGTCCGGTGGGTACGTCACCTTAAGAATCGCATGAGCAACTCCCATCATCGCGCCCCTGCTCTGTATCGCCGCATCATTCGTGCCTTCACGCAGGTTCTCCACGTATACCCAGCCGTCATCGTTATTATCTCCATTTGTTATAGCAATATCTCCTCCTACTTTGTGCCAGTGACCTTTATTCTCCACCTTTATGGAGAGGTTCTCGTTTAGATCGGGATTGTCAACATTGTTAGGATTGAAATAAAGCGCATCTGCTATACCTCCTGCTTCTTGGTATAATGTTTTACCCGGCTCATATGACACCAAAACCGTTTTAAGCGTTGCATTTGCCAGAAGAGCATCAGTTACACCCTCAAATTTGACCTTCCTCGTGCATTCGTCATATTCGAAGCCGGTGCTTTCTCTGCTGTCTTCTTTTGCATAAATTAAATCACGATCATCCCCCACCCAATATCGCATCAAAGATGCATTTGGGTCATTATAAACAATAAGAAGAGCCATTCCCGCTATTCCATAGCGATAATCAGTCTGAGGATATTCCAGCCTCTCGGCTACCGCCTGATTGATTACCCCGGGTGTGTTATTGTAATAAGCCATTACATCATAATAATAGTACGTGGCATAGGTAGCATTCCATTCTGTTGCATCTGGGATATCCACGGGTTGGTCAGGGTTATTGGCTTCTGGAGTAAATATCGGGTTTGATAGCTCATTGCCATTGAAAGTTACCTTCAGTTGTGTATTATCTGGCAGGAAAGCCATCCAGGGCTCTACTCGTGGGTTTTTATTAGGCCAATGAGCCCAATCCGGATACACATAAAGTCTGGCATATCTCACAGTTGCATCTTCCGGAATCGGGTTGCCAAAATCGGTTGTAAGGGTTGTGTCCATGGAATCGCTACCGAGACGATGTGTGTTTCCCACGGTATATATAATCCCACCATTAAATTCGTCATCTCCACCATGTGCTTGTAGGAAACCTTCTTTCGCTTTATATCCTGGCAATCCAGCCTTTATCTTTTCCCATAGTTTGTCATTATTACTCTCAGCATCGCCTTTTTTACTCCATTCCGGAGTATTATTATACCGATCTACGGTTGCATTCAGAATAAACCAGCCCCCGGCTATCGGCGTCCACTGAAAGGGCACAGGTCTTACCACACCAGGAGGAACACAAACAACAGAAACGGGCGAAGGATTATAGATAATAGTATTGTTCGTTGTATTTATCCATATCTTGACCTCGAAGTCTTTAGCACCAACCTTACCAGTATTATTAACCAGAACACTTATTGTCTGATTCTCATCTACAATCAGTTTATCTCCTTCCCGCTGCGCTCCTTTCGCACTATAATAATTTATCCGGTCAATTGTCAAATCCGGTCCTATCCTCTCTTCCTTTTCATTATTCCCTTCATTCAATTCATCCACTGTATTATTCGAGTCCGCAGTTATCTTCACATCATAAATCGCATTGGGTTCTATCTCTACCTTATCCTTTCGGAACGTCAAATTCTCTTTCCCCCCCTTTGGACCCAACAGTGGTATAATCTCTTCATACGTTCCATTCTTGCGCGTGCTGTTCAAGTTCAATCTAACAGAGAAGTTAGACGCACTCAAGTCCCCCTCGTTCTTAATAACCGCTCCGACATAGCATTCACATGATTCGGATGATATAAGTTCGCTATATATCTCACCAACACTTATGTCAGGACCTGCCTGCACTGCATACTCGTTGTACCTCCCTTCATTTATCTCCTCTATCTCGCCCCACGAATATACACGGCGCTCAGAATCAGCAACCACCGTGAAATTATACGTTCGATTTTCCGGGAGTTCATTTACATCAACGTTGAACGACACGTTTATAACTTCTCCTCCGTATATCTTCTCACTCTCATTAATTCTCATTGAGTTCTCATACAATACTTCAGTCTCATTATCCCACGGTGTGACCTCAAGAGAGACGTTGAAATCATATACTGGAAAAGCTATCCCCTTCCCTTCCTCGACCGCCTTATCGTCGTTCAGTATGCTCGCATTAAAGCCTATTAGCTTATCATTTTCATAAACATAATCCATCCCTTTCGGTACGAGGTCGGCATAAATCAAAACAGACCCGTTGTTGTTATCTTCTCGCTGCTCAATTATCTCATTCCTGGGGTCTACCGTCACATTTAGCCTCACCAGTCCCTCATATTTGGTCCAGCTTTCGAGTAACGAGACTTTCTCGCACTCACTTGCATTTATTGCTTTTATCTTCGTTATATTCTCTTCTTTCCACCATAATTCCTTCACGTCAAAGAAGGCATTCGCATAATCTATGATCGTCGTATTACCCTTCATCCAGGGTGTGCATTTATACCCAAATACCGCGCCGCTATACGTTTCCACCTTCGTTGCTTCTCCGTCATATATGTCCATGTATGAATTATCACCCGTGGTATCAAGCGAATTG
Source organism: Halobacteriota archaeon (assembly GCA_049287525.1). Lineage (GTDB taxonomy): Archaea > Halobacteriota > Syntropharchaeia > Alkanophagales > Methanospirareceae > QENJ01. Next base: position 13,464 of record JBAQFZ010000090.1, read on the forward strand.
AAACAGATACCTATTTTTGATGCCCCTTCCTTCCTGTATATATTCCCACACTCGTATCCATCGACGTAAAAATTCGCATTTGTATAGTCTATGCTTATGCTGCCTCCTCCCTCCCACCACGGTGTCCATTTATTTTCATGTTTCACTCCTTCGTACGTCTTCACAGGATGAAGGTTCCCATCTTCATCTACTCCTCTTATTTCTATGTACGAATTCTCACCGGTAGTATCAAGCGACGCGAAATGAATTCGTATCTTCGACGCCCCTTTCATCGTTATATTTATGGCAATCGTGTCATTGGTGATGTCCAAAAGCCCAGTTTTTGATGCAAGAGGTTCATGTTTAACCATGTCAAGACTGACATTGATCTCTGATGCCTTCAGAATTCCGGTGTTTCCGAGTTCTACCGATGCTGTTCTTTCTTCGCGAGTAGGCGCATTAAAGCCAGCAACCGTGAGGTCCGGATAATCCATTACGAGTTCTATGCTCATTTCATTATCGCTCTCGTTCAGCTCGTCTATTTCGTCCAGAGGGTCTGCTATCGCCCTCACTACATACGTTGGATTACCGTGAACGCTTATGTTCTCCCACCTTGCCGCCACAGTTGCGTGATCACCGGGCGCAAGCGAGCATTCAGTATGGTTAAGAAACGTTATATACCTCGTTTTCCCTTCTAACGTGATGTTCCAGTTATAAGGCACGGGAGCAGATGACGAATCCTTCAAGGTGTCCAGCCACAAATCAACCGATAAGTTCGCAGTTGCGGTTCCGCTGTTACGCACGACTGCTCTAATCGTCACGTTTTCGCCTTCACCTGGATGCCACGGGTCTTGTCCCGGAGCCGGGTTCTGAACACTGTAATTTAAATCCACAATTTCCAGCTCTTTCGTTGCTTTTACACTCAATGGAAGAACATAACGGTTGTTCGTTTCGTTTTTCTCGATTATTTCATCATCAGGGTCTATTATAGCGGTGACATTGTGTGTTCCGGTAGACGCGTTCCATAACGAGGTGATCTTCTTTGATTCACTCTGCAGTTCTGTGATCTTCCATGATGAGGATTCATCCCACGCAACACTGGCATTCAGTGTGACATTTTCTTCATGGCACTCCTTCATAGTGGTATATCCGGTGAGATTGAAATCGGCATTCAATGTGTAAATGAAGATAGTATCGCCAGGAATCCAGATGCTGTTTATGGTCTCCGTGGATAAAGAACCTCCTCCACATTTTAGCCATTCGTTCGGTCTTATTTCCGCACCACTCAGATTATAAATGTGTATTTCTCCGCAAGGCTTTCCACTGACATCATATTCATATTGAGTTATCCAATTAAAATTGAGCTGTATCGCATCCGTGCCCGGACGGTGTAGTATCGTTAAGTTCTTATATTCCTGCGAAAATGTTTCGACTGGCGGTACCGGTAAATATAACAGACTTTTAGAGAGACGTGAGCAGTCAGGCAGGCTATTAGTTAGATAATAGCTGTGGATACGGCTCTCGTTTTCATAATCCACAAACTGCACTGTTGTCGTGCCGTTTCTGTATCCTGCGTTTGATACGTTTGCGGTTATATTTATCTTCTCCCCATCAGAAATGTTTCCCCTTTCGGGGATTACTTCCACGACTGTGAAATCCCTCGTTGTTTGCACCTCCATCACCCTTATTACGACATTATCGGTTTTGTTATCCACATCCTCAGGTACTTTGCCCTCCGGGTCTATGAGCAGCAAGACCGGGTGATTGCCTGCTGTTACTTTTTGCACGGTAATTGAAACATTTGTTGAAGAATTAACATTCAACGTTAGCTTCTCATCTCGGGTTAGATTAGCCCGGTAAACCGGATAAAAGGAGATAATATATGGTAAAACTTCATTATCCTCATTTTTCTCTAACTTTACCGTATCCCCGGGTACAAGAACCCCGCATGATTCGTCAGTTCTCGCAACTTCGGTATTATTTTTATCATATATCATAAACACCTGGTGCCAGTCGATCAGACCATATGCGTCTCTATCCAAAAGCGTCTTATTCTGTGTATCTATGCAGACGTATACACCTCTTGCACCGGTATAGGAAATTGTATTACTTTTTTGACTACCTTTGAAGAATGAATTTTGTAACTGATTATTACTCTCGATCGTGGGGTATATATCTGGCTGGTAATCGAAGAGCAGGGCAGTACTGAAATTCGTTGCGGGCGTCAGACCCGAATTTGTGATGTTCGCGGTTATAGTCACGTAGTCCTCCTCATAAGGCTGCGAAGGGTCAAATAATATCTGCCCGTGAAGTCCTGACGATTCCCAGGTTGTGTTCCCAGTGACTTCTGCACCGTGAACGTCTATTTCCGTCGCATTTATGTTATTCGTCTCGTTCGTCTCGTTTATTTCGTTATTGTAATCTACTTCCACCTTTATCACTTGCGTGCCTACTTTCACCGTCCACGGCTTATCCACCAGCCACGAATTACCGGGCATTAACGTCATATTTTTTGTTTCGTTAACCAGCTCCTCTTCGCCTCCCATGACCCTAACATCAAAATTCGACACCTCCTCCACGCCTATATTAATGATATTTGCAGCTATTCTCACCGTGTCATTATCCCTTATAATCGCGTTTTTCTCTATCTCCGTGCCATTAAGCCATCTCAAATTTATATCAGCAGCGAGATCGCTGGTATTAACAGTTATGTATCTCGCAAAAGTGTTATTCAACTCGTTATATTCCTGAATCTCATTTCCCGGGTCTATCGTAGCAACGATAAGGCGCTCTCCAAACGTGGATGCAGTCCAGTTATCAGAAATATGAATAATCTTCTCCTCTGTTCTGTCAACCGAGAGGTTATAAGTGGTGTTAATTGCGTCCTCGCCCGGTTCCAGATAATAAACCTTGCTCACTTTTGCAGAAGCATTGCCTGCCGCCTCTATACAGACATCACCGCTAATTAGCCATGGCGTCCATCCGTGGAAATTCTCATAGTAGCTTAAATTATCCTTGAATATCACACCGGTTACTCCTTCTATTAACCCAATCTGCCCGCCTCTGCTATCATGAATGCACACTACGCCATCATCTATCTCCAGATCCAGATAGAGTTTCGTTGCTTTTGCTTTTTCGTGCTCTATTTCTCGCTCCTGCAGTCCCGGGTAGAGCACAGAACCATATACTTTGATGTCTTTGTTCTCAATCTGTCTATCTGCACAGTCATATACGACCAGAGAGACGTTTTTCGCATCCTCGTGTCCATAGTTAGCAACCTCAAAGCTGATATTTATTCTATCACTCTTGTTTATCTTCTCCTTATCTGGCTCAAAATACAGACTCGTAACTGTTAGTTCGGCTGCATACGTGTGTATTTGCCATGTGGCTGCGTTGTTCGACTCGTTAAGCTCGTTTATTTTGTTCTCCGGGTCTGCAACCACGATTATGTCATGGTCGTCAGCAATTTTTACATCACCAAAATCCCACACATACCACTCAATCTCTGCATGACTCGTTCCGTTACCAGCCCCAAATTCCACGCTGTCATTTCCTATTTCATGCTCATTATCAACCTTATCAACATAGAAACTCACGTCTACGGTACCACCACGATTCTTCGCAAGGTTTGTTACGTTTAGCGTGGCATTCACAGTCACAGTCTCGCCCGGCGTTAAACGAACCGCATCATGAGCTGCATCTCGAGTTTCGTTATTCACCACGAATGACAAATTCGGGATGATAAAGTCACGAGAGCATTTCAACTGTACCTGCCAGTTCTTTAAATCATTGCCCCGCTTCTCCTCATATTTGGCGTTGTTTAACGGCTTGATCTCTACTTTTAGCGTGTAATCGTAGATCCATTCCCCGTTTTTGTGCCATCCATATTTATATATGCTTGCATTCCAGGGCACGGAGATATTTGTTGTATTGCCCGCTGCAAGATTCTCAATAGTGGTGCTATAAATCGGCTCTATTATAGGCTCGCTGCTGCCAGGTACATAATAACTTTCAGAGAAGTTGACCATGAACTCCGTTGCATTCTTCAAACCCAGATTCTCTATTACCGCCGTGATATTCACCTCCTCGCCATCAAAATAGGTTTTGTTCACTGAGAAGTCAACTGCGAGGTCTGTTCCGCTCAAGTATGTTTCGTTTCGCACCACTTCATTCTCTACATTCGCAATTAGCGTGTAATTCTCTCCAACCAGGTTCTTCTCATCGTATACTATAAACCTATTATCCTTGCGTTCACATTTTACTTTTAATGGTAAACTTGCATTCCACATGACGTTATATGACGAGTTGCGGTTCGCATCCATCGTAATGGTGTCATTGCCCAGTTGAACCTGATATTTGTCTATTGAAGTGTTAATCAGGTGTTCATGAACAGTCAAGTTTTTTGCTGTTCTCCATTCAGTCCATACGTCTTCCCACTGCCTCTTAGTGCATGTACCTGTTGCGTCATGATTAAGGCAATCACCACACGGGCTATCGAAATTAATCTCAGAGACTTTTATTGGTTGTCCTTCCGCCACGTCCACGCTCTTAACATACAAACTCACACGCTCACCATCAATGTCAACACAGACGGAGCCATCACCGGTTAAAATTTCTAGATATTTGAAATGAACCCTTATTGGTAGATTCTCGGGTTGAAAGATAGAATAGCGCTCCTCACCAGTTCCGGGCGTGTGCTCCAACGACTTCTCAATATAGAACTGGACGGTGCTGTTTGCGGTTTCATTTCCATTGTTCTCTATCATGGCGGTCACGTTGATTTTGTTTTCAATCACAGGTTTAGACGGAGCGAGCGTGAGATTTGTAATGCTCAACTGTGTGTGGTTGACCTGCAGTATGCAGCTCTTCACATTGTTACCCGCGCTAACCGGGTCTTTGAGAATGATCGATTCTCCTACTATTGTAAAGTCACCAGGCCATTCTGGAACTTCGTTACCCGGGTCCACCACCGCATATATGAGATGGTCTCCGCCTGTTATCTTCGCATTCCATGTAAAGGATATGTTGTTTATTTTGTCCGGCTCTACATAAACCGGTTGGTTGGTTCTTCCAATCTCAATATACCTCTCGTGCTTAGAGCCGACAATATCGGTGCTGTTCACATAAAAACTGACGTTTACACTACCGTTTTTCAAGCCCAAATTGGCTATGCTTGCATTTATAGTCACGTTATCACCCTCTTTCACCCTCGCGGGATAAACACTCACATCTTCAACCGAGACGTCATATTCGGGTTTCACCGATACATTTACAAGCAGCTCGTTGTTCATCTCATCATTATCACGCTTGTCAAAGGGGATGCTTACGGTTATCGTGTGCTTACCAAACTCTCGGGGAGTCCATGTCACGTTGATGTTCGTGGTCTCACTGCTGTTCAGGCGCGGAATGGTCTTATTAAAGAACGCAGACCCGCTTCTATTTCCTTCACCGAGCCCATCGCTAAACATTACAGTAAAGGTGGAAGCGTTACGTGCGCCAAGGTTCGCTATTATCACCGCTATGGTCTCATTCTTATCACGATAGCAACGCCTGCCGCCGAACTGCCCGCATGGTATTTCTATATCTGTCACTGCCAGATCAGTGCCGTTAACGAATATCCGCTCGTGGAAGCTATTGTTCTCATCGGTTGTCTCCACAAATACTTTGTCCGGGTCTATCTCGACAGATATATTATGACGCCCCGCGCCACCATTGGTTATATTTGCGTTCCACCACATAGCTACCATTTTCGGATGGTCCGTGAAATTCAACGACACTACGGTTTCGTTGACTATTATCTCATCACAATAGGCTCTTACCGTGGCGGTTCCATCCCTGACACCGTAGTTTGCAACTGTTGCAGTCAGCTCAACTGTTTCGTTAAGCGAAGGCTCATTAAAAGAGATGTTAGTAACTGTGAAATCGAGCGAAGGGTTCACCACCACCATCCCGTCTCTACTATTATTTGTCTCCTCGGACTCAACTACTTGATTTGAGTGATCAACTATGACTGTGATGTTATGTTCTCCATGAGTTGCCCACCCCATGTATTGGTCTGAAAGGTTCCATTTTGTGGAAATATTAGTTAAGCGTGCTGCGTTAAGCGAGACACTCTCATTTGCAAGCAAAGCATCATATCTGTCAACGGTGAAATCACCCCATTGTGATTCTATGCGGATGGTATCGCCATCGCACCATGTCGTCCAGTAATCGGTAATATCATCTGGAGGATAATCAAATCTCTCAACTTTTGAATTGTTTCTGTCGTAAATGATTATAAGAGAGGAATATGCTCCGATATGCGAGAAATGAACGCGCATTTTAAGAGCGCCAGGGAGTGTGATGGTGTCATTGGTGGATTTCCATCCCGAATAATCATCCTGTGTTCTTTTTAGTTCTATGCTTTTATTATCATAAAATTCGACATAAGCAGTTCCATTTTTAACGCCGAAGTTCGATACCGTTGCATTTATCTCCACCACGTCTCCAATGACGGGTTCAGACGGATTGAACGTAATGTTCGTAACCGCGAAATCAGGCACGCCCACGAGTACCGGTATGGTAAGATTCTTGTTTATCTCGCTGGTATTCGTGTAGAAAGAAGGAATGGGCATTGAAGTCGGTTCAGAGATATTATCAGTTTCACTATTGGTAGCATTACTTGTATTATTAAACAGCGAAATAGCAGACTGAGTCATTGTAGGCATAATCACGACTGTTAGATACAGATACACTATTAGCACCATTAAACTGCCAATTCTCATCCTGTCCCTGCCTTCCCTCCACCTCATTGCTATTATCCAATCGTTATTATGATTTTTGTATTTAAGTTGAAATATGATCCCACAATCCACATATCTTGATATAAAACACAATTAAATTTAAATTTATGAAGTACGCATCAACCTACAAATCCTTTAAAATCCGTTCCCAATAATTCGCAACCTTCTCCGCTTTCTCTGCCGCTATACCGGTATATTTATCAGCATGAAAAACCTTTCCCTTCTGTTCCTGCGTGAATCGCTTCATATACGATAGAACCGTCTCATCTTTTTCGCTTTCGATGAGCGCCCGTAACGATTTTTTCTCTTTATACGCCTGAAAACTCTTCCGACGCACGTATTCATGCGCATCTGGATGCCCATAATAAGATAGGAGAATGTATAACGGTTCCGCAATAATGTTATCCTCAGAAATGGCGAAGTTCGTACGCATCTTCGCTCTATCCACTTCTAACTGCGCGGAAATTCGCACCAGCCGCTTCACACAGTAGTCAAAAACCACGAGCAACTCTGAGGTGTATCTCTGCGACGCCGAATTCGTCAGGTCACGCTGGTGCTCGGACACCTGGTCAAGGTACATAGTGACAACTTGAGGCATAAATTTCTTCCACAGGCTCTTCACGCCCTCGAAACCAATAGGGTTCCTCTTATGCGGCATCGTGGACGAACCCACCTGCTCTTCTACCACTCGCTCCATCACCTCGCCTATCTCCGTCCGCTGAAGATGCCTCATATCGTCACAGAAATTGGCTAAAACCGAGAAACTGCTGATAACCGAATGAAAGAGATCAGACATGGGCTCCGGTGGTACGATCTGCGTGGAAATCGCTGCGGGTTTTATCTTAAGCAGAGTCAGCACCTCTCGTTCAAACATCTCCGGGTCGTCAAAGACCAGAGACATCGCGTTATACGCACCTACGGCACCCGAAAGTTGCCCTACAAGGTTCTCGCTTGCTGCCTGCACCTTTAATATCTGCGAACCCCACCGGTTCACGTAATGTGCAATTGCGAATCCGAAAGTAATAGGTTCTGCGTGTTGACCATGAGTGCGTCCTATTTGTAACGTGTCCTTCTCCCGGCGTGCCAGGTCTATCCAGGTTCGTTCCAACGCGATCATATCAGGTATAATAACTTTGTTCACGGCGTCTTTGTACCTGAGCGCATTTGCAGTCTCCACCACATCATACGAAGTAGCACAGAGATGCACGAATGGTTTCGCGTCTTCGCTCACATTATTCTTTATCACATTAACCAACGCTCTAATGTCGTGTTTCGTGCGCTGCTCCTCGTCATATACTTCCGCCGCTCTTACCTTAGATGCCGCTTCCTCTATCTCTGCGCATAAATCCGTACTTAAAAGACCTCTATTCGTGAACCCCCGGGCAATTGCTGCTTCTACTTTAGATTTATACCGCACAAACGCTTCTTCTGAGAGATAGTCCCTTAGTGCATCCACAGCATACCGATAGTCCGTAGGCGAGAATACCGAGTACTCTATTTTTTCTTCCATTTTCAGTTTTTACTCCCAGTATTTATGTGCTTTTTCCCACTACTTCTAAAATTTTATCCCTGATTTGCATCAACTTTCTGTTATCATGATCAAGTTCCAAATCACTAACATCAAAAAAATGTACCTTACTCTGTGCTTTCTTTTTAAAATAAAGTTTGACCTTATCGTTATATTGCTTAAAATAGCGTATATCTGCATTTAGTTCATAAGGTCGTCCTCGTTGAAATATTCTCCGCCTCAATATCCCTAAAGATAAGTCTATATATATAACCACGTAGGGAACCCCAACTTCGTGAATAACATAATCATAGATATTTTCAAAAACCTTTAATTCATCTGTGTTCAAGTTCAATATTGCATAAACTAAATCCTTCTCGATTGAGAAATCAGCTAAGATAAAATCACTAACGTGATTTTTAAGTGCTTCTTTCAATTGTGAGTAATGAATCAACAAAAAGGTAATTTCTGTTTCCAGATTTACATTGGAGCCTTCATAAAAATCACTGAGAAAAGGGTTCCTCTCATAACCTTCTAATATCTTTCTCAATTTCAATTCATAAGGGGGTATTCTTATTTCATTCTTGCCCGGTTCGTCGTATAATTTCTTAATATTTCCTCCTTTAGCATATTCATCCCCTATTGTTAACTTGTAGGCTGCCGGTTTTAAATTGTCAATATTAAACGGTTCAATCAATTTGTATTCCTTAACGTAGTATTTTATCTCATTGCTTAAGAGTACTCCTGCCGTTTCTAAAGGGTCTATCTCAAGACATTGGTAATTTTTAAGTAGCTCCTTTTCTTGTTCTTTCCTGTTCATCTTTCTTAGTTATTCCAATCTATCAATGAGTTCATAGTCCATCGGACCGGTCCCAACGAAACTTATCTTAACTCCCAATTCTCGCTCTAACCAGAAAATAAAATCCTTTTCTTTTTGAGTTAGCTTGCTAAAATACCTTACTCCTTTATTTTCATAATTGAAATAATCCACACCCATTAAAGCTATATGAGTGGGCATATTAGCACAAACCGCCTTTTTTACAAGTTCAAGGTCAAACCTTGCTACCCTTCGTAAGTTCTTAGTTACAGTAGTAAATTCTTGAATCTTGTAAGGATAACCACTTTCACGTTGAATAGTCTCCCAGTCAATCTCTTTTGGAAGCGGCCCCGAGTTTCCTTCAACTCTTATGGGGAATGTTCGTATCACCATAATAACATCAGAGACTGTTAAAGGGCTAATTCCCACTTCGCTAAAAAATCCTGATGCCGTGGTGTCTCTTTTAGCAACTGCAATACCCGTCCCGGTGCAGGTGGAGCCAATTCTAACACCAAGCCCAGTATCCTCCTCCTCGCGAACATATTTCTTATCTATAATGGCAGCTTTATAATCAATCCCCAATCTATCCGGAGTGAGGTCAAATGAATCTATCTCCGCTAATAGAACATTCAAATCTATAAGACAACCCGCGGCAAGAAATAACTTTGTGTGAGGGGTTACCACCCCTGCAGGAATTTGCCTGAGCACCACTTGTTTATCATTGCTGGTGACAGTATGTCCTGAATTTGGCCCTCCACATCGGACTGCGACATCAAATCCATATTCATGGCATAGGTGTGCCGTTATTTCCCCTTTTCCCTCACCGCCAAATTGTCCTCCCACTACTACTACAATAGACATGTCATTTCAATCAGCGGATTTTTTTGCTTATTAAATGATGGTATAATTAGATACTCTTCGTCAATATTTCCTATTGCTTCGTAATCCCCAGCAAGATAAAAATATCCAACTAAAGCGGAAGTAAGTGCATCCAGTTCATCATGTGTAATTATTTCCCGCTCTGAATAGACTTTTGTACCCATATTCCTTAAGTCCGTTTCTAACTCCTTTAAGTTAACGCGTTTTCGCGGTATTCCCAGGATGTCTTGAGCTGCTCCCGGATAACTTTCTATTACTTCATATCCATGTTCTCCAAATATTTTAGCCAATTTGATGCCTCTCAGGGTTAGTTTTCGCATACTCTTGATTAAACACGGATATACATTAATACCCCTCTTTTTTAGGATTCTCTCGCACTCACGAGTAATACCATACTTCCGACATTCACAGGAATCATCAGCGCAACACCTGTCTTTGGGTAGACTGAGTGGAGAATCTATTGATATTACCGTTGGTTTGACACTCATTGTTTTAGAAATAAGATCATCATCCGTTTTTAGCACCTCCAGATACGCTTTGTTCTCCTGTAAAATGCAAAAGCCCGAATTTCTTTCCGCGGAGCCCGATAAATCTATTCCGACTGATACAGGGCTGCGGTTTCTATTTCTTATTTTTTGTATTAAGCTATCTACTTCAATTTCGATTTTCTCTATTTTCGTACGATTTATTCTAAACAGCAGTTCGGTGTTCAGATAAGCCTCTAATAAACCGTTATGAGCGTATCGGGTGATAACCTCCGGTATATTAAACTTGAGGCTAGTATCGAGCTGGAGATTCGCGCTTTTGTTTCCCAACGAGTCAACTAATTTTTGCTGCGAAGGGTCATGATTCATTTTGGGCATTATCGCCTCTATCTTCCTCTTGTAGCATAAATCCATGATGTCCTGTAAGTTTACCACATCATAGAAGTTATATAAGAGCAGTTTCTCCAAAGCGGAGTCATCGCCTTTCACAAATCTACTCCATAGTACTGCTGCTTCCCGCCCGTTAACTTCCTGCACTTCTTTTGGCCTTGAAATATTTAATGTGCCTTCTATCTTTTTTAGTGGACCTGTTACCCCAAGAGTTCGTAGAAGGTATCTTAAATCGATATGTATAGGTGGAATTTTGGCTTCCGGGAACTCATTCATAATAAATGGGATGTCAAATAATTTACCGTTGAATGTCACAATCATTTCATAATTTTGTAAACAATTTAACGCCTCTTTCAGGTTATTATCCTTCGCGAAAATTTTTACTTTATGCCCGTTGGAAGTACCTATAAGCGTTATCTTATCGTAATACCGCGAAAGCCCCGTTGTTTCTATATCTACAAATAGCGCTTTATCTCGAAATTCTTTATAGAGTCTCCAGTATTCCTTTTGTGGCAAATGCGTGGCAAAGAAAGAAGCATCATGCATATCAATGGCTTTTTCTGCTCTATCCAGATAGTCTTCTATAATTCTTCTTTTAGCCTTACTTAAGCCAATAATGTGAGTTCTCTCTTTCAAATCGTACCAGGTTAAGATGCTCTTTTTCCATAAAATTTCCTCGGTCTTCTCACCAATTCCCGGGACGAAGATAAAGGTGCTTTTGATCATGCTCTTTCCTTCTGCTTCTATCCCCCTGTGCGTGAGGAGCAATCAGCGCCTCTTCAACACTTCTATCCCGGGCAGGTGATTCTCTAAGAGATAGGTCAAGAACGCACCGCCTGCCAGACTGACGTATGTACGGTCGGTCTTTTTTATACCAAGCGTGCTCATTGCCGCTGATGTATGCCCACCACCGATAAGCACGAAAGCATCAGAAGCAGAAAGAGCTTGCAGCAGCTCTTCTGTTCCCTTTCTGAACTCATTTTTTTCGTATAGCCCCGGGGGTCCTTTCATTACCACCGTCTTTGCTCCTTTTATCAATTCCGCATATCTCTTACTCGTTCGCTCCCCGATGTCGTATATTTGCTGCCCTGGCTTCAATGCGTCCACCGGAATCTCCTCCCGCCTACCATCTACCTCCACAGCCACATCTTCAGGACTTAAAATTTTATCGCCTCCTCTCGTCAGGATTCTTCTGGCTCGCTTCAGATTTTTACTAAACTGTTTATCTGTCGTTTCCCCTTCCCCGGGTTTAATTGTACCACACGCATACAGGAAGATAGTGCCAAGCGCGCCACTCGTGAGTATAGTATCCACTTTTTTACGCTTCAGGATGTGCTCCATAATATCAAACACCTCTTCGGACTTTACACCGCCCAGAGCATAGATACACGGTCTTTTTATGCGGTGAACTGCTTTTTTTAGAGATATTAGCTCATGCTCCATTAATCTTCCAATCCCGGCATCCATTACAGCCGGGAAGCCAACCACTGACGCATGAGATCGGTGAGCGACTGAGAAAGCATCATTTATGTAAATATCCGCAAGAGGTGAAAGTCTTCGCACGAAAATAGACTTCGCATGCTCCTCCGGTGACTTACAAATACTCTCCTCTGCAAGTATTCTCACGTTATCCAGCAATAAAACTTCGCCATCGTCAAGATTTTTTATCGCCTCTCGCGCCCCAGGTCCTATTATATCATCTATGTACTGTAAATCTATGAGCCGCCTCAGCAGTTCCGCATGCTGCTCCAGCGACATGAAATTGACTTCGCCCACACGTCCTTGATGCGCGAGAATGACCACCTTTGCTTTATTTTCCGAAAGCTCCTGTATTGTCTTTGCATTCTCCTTTATTCGCTCCTTCATCTGCACTTTGCCGTCTATAATCACCGAATTTATATCAGCACGAAAGAGAACTGTTTTACCTTTTAACTCAAAATCGTCTATCGTTAAGAACTCTTTAACGTTTTTACCCATCTTTCCCTCCCCCCTCTCACTCTGCTTACCTATCAGTTCTCTATTTCGCTACAAACCCCGTTTCTCCAGGTTCTTTAATGTGTCTACAACTCTGCAAGAGTAGCCCCACTCGTTGTCGTACCACGCGAGTACTTTCACCATCTTGCCTCCCACCACCTTTGTATACTCCGCATCAACCACCGCCGAATATCGCGACCCGATATAATCCATAGATACAAGCGGTTCATAAGAGCAGTCGAGAATACCATTCAAAGCAGTCCTTGACGCTTCTTCAAAAACGCTGTTCACTTCTTCTCGTGTCACTTCTCGCCCCAGCTCTGCCACGAGGTCCACGACCGAGACGTCACAGGTAGGAACTCGCAAAGATATACCATCCATTTTACCCGCCAGAGATGGCAGTACGACGCCTATCGCAGCAGCCGCACCCGTGGTTGTTGGTACGATTGACATGGCAGCGGCACGTGCTCGCCTCAGGTCTTTATGCCGACCATCGAGCAGCTTCTGGTCACTCGTGTAAGAATGGACTGTGGTCATGAACCCTCTCTGTACGTCAAACGTGTCGTTCAATACCTTTACTACCGGTGCTAAACAATTGGTAGTGCAAGATGCGAGCGAAATGATGCTATGCTTTGCCGGATCGTACATCGCTTCGTTCACACCCGGTACGATCGTCACATCCGGGTCCTTTGCCGGTGCTGTTATTATTACTTTCTTACAACCAGCATCCAGGTGTTTCGATGCGTCTTTCTTGCTCAGGAGTTCACCTGTTGATTCCACTACCACATCCACGCCCAAATCACCCCAGGGCAGCTTTCCCGGATCGTTCTCTGCATATATCTTCAGCTCTTTGCCATTCACTACCAGTCTATCTCCCTCCGCTCTTATATCCCCCTCCTGTATACCATGCACAGAATCGTGCTTCAGCAGATGTGCCATCCAGGAAGCCTCCGCCGCATGACTGTTTATTGCCACGAACTCAATATCTGATTGGTCTTGTAATGCAGCACGGAATACAATCCGTCCTATTCGCCCCCAACCATTTATCGCTGCTTTCACCATAGTGCTATTTTTTATATGTCTTATAATATAAAAATATATCCCTTTTTCACCTACTCACCTGAATACCCGCTCCTTCCGTAACCAGTCAATATCCGAGCGATACAAATCGCGTATATCGGTCAGTCCCAGGCTAAGCATAGCTAATCGTCCGATACCGAGTCCCCATGCTAAAACCGGGTATTTTACGCCTATTGGAGTCGTTACCTCTTCCCTGAACACACCTGCACCACCCAATTCTATCCAGCCTCGCTCTGGCATGTACACTTCCACTTCCACTGATGGCTCGGTATAAGGGAAATAACCGGGTCGAAATCGTATCGAAGGAAAACCCATCTTATTATAGAATATATCGAGGCAGCCCAGCAAGTTGCTGAATGTCACACCCTGGTCCATAACAATCCCCTCTAACTGGTCAAATTCGGGAATGTGCGTCGGATCAATCGTCTCGCGGCGATACACGCGGTCAATACTGAAGACCTTCACTGGTGGTTCCGGGTGCGAAGCCAGGTATCTCAATGTGATAGCAGTGGTATGCGTCCTCAACAGCAGCTCTTCTCCTAACTCTTTTCGCCATGCCCCACCCCAACCCGAAGAATTTAAGGAGCCGCCATGCTCATGCATCTCTTTTACTACCTTTATCAGGTCATCGGGTGCATCTATCGGCTTTCGCGTTCCCAGATAGAACGTATCCTGCATCTCACGTGCTGGATGGTCCTGCGGTACGAATAACGCATCAAAATTCCAGAACGCACTCTGAACAAGTTCGCCTTTTATCTCTTCAAAGCCCATATCCATGAATATTCGTCTCATCCTGTCTAAAATCCGCTGATAGGGGTGTATCTTCGCCGCGAATACTTCTTTTGCCGATATTTTCACGTCATACCGCTTGAATTTGCAGCCTTTCCAGGACCCTGTTATTATGAGTTCAGGCGTGAGTTGCGCTATCTCTTCCTCGACCCGGACACCCCGCGATAAAATCTCTCTGCCTGCACCGGTAATCGCTATTTTTCGCACCACACGTGTATATTTCTCTAGCAAGTTCCGGGAGATCAACTGAGCCAGAGAGTCATTTATCGCTGTCTCTTCCACCGGTATCACTTTTGTCACCTGTTCCGTCAGCAATTCCCTTTCGGACTCGCCTTCAGCCAGATATTTCAGTATCTCTTCGTCAACGCCCGACTCCACACCGACTTTGACCACCGGCATCAAAAGATTCTCGTCTGCTCTTCTTTCTATCCGCGCCCAGTTCTTCTTCAGTAGCCAATTTATTGCTATATTTGCCCGCTTGCCAAATGCTCGTTTCAACTGGTCAAGGGTTGCTCCGTTACTGGCTATCAGAACTCCCAGCGTTTCTCTCTCCGGCAACCCGTGCTCAGCATAATCCTCTCCCTCTATGGTTAGGCGATAATAATTTCTCTCTCTCGCGTTTACTTCACAAAGCCCCTTCTGGGCGAGTATAAACGCCGTTTGCATCACGGCATCCTCATTTATGTCTGTCTTCTCCGATAAGGTGCCCAGGGCATATTCGTCCGCTTCATCCTTAAGAGCAAGCAGGACTCTTTTTTCCGTTGCCGTCAAATCTGTTGTTTCGTTATCACCCATTTTTCGATTGGTCAAAGTAAAGTATATTTTTTGTAAATCTCTTTACGCACTAAAAAGTTTATCGTCCACTCAATTCTTCATTCTTCAACCGGCTCACTATCTCTTTAATCACCGCCTTCCGATTCGCATTGTGATCGTAACCCTCTATTAACGCAGCGAAATCCTTCTTTCCATTGCCCTTCTCTTCTTTAACTACCGAAATAAGATTCTTCAATGCCCGCTCTAGATCATCCACAATGCAGACAGAAGCCTGTTTAGCAGTACGCGATAGGGGATTCAGATCAATAGCTATTACCTTCTTGCCCATATTAATGAGTGCTTCGCACCTATCTCCATCTTCAAGAGGCACAAGGACTACGTCAGCACTATATATCCCTTCGCCGTCTACCCGTGCACGTGCATGTTCTATCCCCGGTATTTTCGCATCTAAGGTATCGCCAACCACCTTCTTCGCACCCAGTCTCTCTAACAGTTCCTTTATTCTCCTCGCTCTCGCCTCTGTTCTGTAAAAGATATTCACCTCTAAAGCTGCGTTTAGCAACTCGCTCAACTCAACCATCTCTTCTGCCACCAGTGCTGCGACATTGCCATTTACCGAAAACACCGGTTTATTCGCAGTCAGGAGCATAGCAGCAGCAACTTCTGTCGCTCTTTTCGCGGACTCTAAAGTCCTCTCCCCGATTAAATAATCGAAGGCTTCTCCCCTGCCATGAGCAATCAAGCCCTGTCTACTGGTGATACCTGCGTCTACACCTTTTACGAGCTTATCTCGGTTCATTAAAGACTTATATCGCGGATGCAACTCTGAGATTATCGTCATTAAATTAAAGAATATATATTATTACAAAAACCTAAAGTACTTCCTTGATTGGTGCAACAACTCAACTGCTAAGCAAAAAGGTGGATAATAGCATTTACGTATCCCAAAGAACTCGCGTATGTAAGCATTTGTGCGTTAAACCCCGCGAATAACGGAACCAGGAGGTTATCATCCATTTTGTTCGTCACGGTCTCGACTATGGTCGCCGTCCCTGCCATCACCACGATTACCAGCCATGACTCTAAGAATACGAACCCAATGACCATATTCACGATGAACTCTGCTAAACAACCTTCCACTGCACGGTTCTTCAGCTTCGGTATCCATGTCCTGCCGAATCTCTTGCCAAATATGGCTGCACTGGCGTCCCCAAAGGCGGTCATCAGTACAGCAGCCATCGCTATCGCCCTGGAAAATACGCTGATTGCTATTATAGCACCCATTAGGAGGAAGACATTCCCAGCCAATCGGTCCTTCTCGTCCTCCCGGTAAAGACCCTGAAAGAAGGGTAACTTTAGCCGGAGGTCAATTCTGACGAATTCTATCTCGAGGAATAGTACCAGGAATATGGTCAGCAGCAGCAATACCGCACCTTTTGGCAGTAAGCAGTAAGCTAGAACTATCAGTACTGAGGTGGCATGTACTGCTTTCCTCTGTAGTTCCTTTTTCAAACAGAATTCTTGCGGGTACATTCAGATTTTACATTACCTTTTAAATATCAAGATGAAGATTATATGGTTCACCTTCGGAAGTAGAATGAAAGAGGAGAAGGCGTGAAAGAGAGAGAGAAGTAATGAAGAAAAGGGAGAGGGGATTGTTAAGAGACGCAAGGCTAATAGCATTGCTATTGCTCGTATTATTCGCCCTCGTGGCTATCTATGTTTATCCGCAGCCGCCCGTCACAGTCAAGATAAATGCTGACATAGAGGGGAGTGCGCTATCCCGTTTTCTTGAAAAAGAACTGGGTAGGAATGTAGGTTATGCAGAAGGATACTATACAATAATACCTGGTGTTTCAAAAGAACGTTTATCAGAGGTGTTAAAGACGATTAACGGAAGTATAGCGAAAAAAGCTGATGGGGCATCGGATTTTTCAGGTGCGGGGATAAATGGCAATTTACGGTATGGTCTGGACCTGGTGGGTGGAACTTCACTGCAGTTGAAATTAGAAGGCACCTTAGTCGGGATAAAAGCACCGGTTAATGAGAGCGAAGTTTCTTCTTCCCTCTATAAGGCGCTGGATACAGAGGTAAACCCTTACAAGAAGGTAGCAGCGGATGTATACGTATATGAGATAAGAAAGACAGTCACAAAAGAGCAGTTAAGAGAGGTGCTGACGGGATTAAACGGAAGTATCGCGGAGCGGCCGGATGGTACGGATTATTTTGAAGAGGGTGTGACCCCGGAGATGGGAGAGGAGGTTCGCGAGATAATAGAAACGAAGCTAAATATGCTGGGCTTAGCTAGCACTACGGTAAGACCTGTCGGGAGTGATCTCATGATCGTGGACTTAGCAGGTGTAGATATAAAGACGGCGGAGGATTTGGTGGGCAAACCCGGTAAATTCGAGATACGGATACAGACGAACGGCACCGGAGGCGAAATAAGCAAGGGTGAGCAATTAGCAGAGATAGCGAATATCACTGCACATGTCGTTTACGGCAGTGAGGGGATACAGAGTGTGAGGATGGTGCCAGAGCGAACATCCGAAAAAACGTCCTGGGGTGCGCCATTTACGTTAACCGAGAAAGGAGCAAAAGCATTGCGGGAAGCCGCGCTAAAATATGACGCTTTAGACAATCCAAAGGACCACGAACTCGTTATGCTACTTGACAATGAGGTGGTGTATAGCGGGCCCTTAGCACCATCTCTTACGACAGAGTTGCGAACAGGACCCGTATTTAGTTTAATCTCCGAGACGGGAGTAGGGAACGAGGGTTTAGAACGGGCACAGGAACTGATAATACACCTAAAAGCAGGTGCATTACCGGTAAATGTGAAGATAATGGGCTCCGGCGAGGTACCTGCATATTTAGGTGCGAAATTTAAGACTGGTGCAGTAATTGCGGGTTTACTTGCTCTTATCTCGGTTGCACTCGTTGTTTTCTTGCGATACCGTGAGAAGAAGATAGTGTTACCGATGCTCTTCTGTCTGCTCAGTGAGGTAATATTGTTACTGGGATTCGCAGCAGTGATAAAGTGGGAGCTGGATTTGCCAAGCATCGCGGGAATAATAGCGGTGATAGGTACAGGCGTGGACCAGTTGGTAATAATAACGGATGGAGTACTTTCTGGAGGGCAGTCATCCGCAAGTATGTACCGCAGACGAATCACATTTGCATTTGGTATAATATTTGTTTCTGCGTCCACAACCATCGTGGCGATGCTTGCGCTTGCGGTTATGGCGCTTGGTACATTACGTGGCTTTGCGATTGTAACCATTGTGGGGCTGTTGATCGGGATTGTTATTACGAGACCGGCTTATGCGAGGGTGATAGCAACGATAGTTTAGATGCTGGTTGGTATTCAAAACCCAATCAATATCAATTTCATCACTGCACCAACAGAGAAAGAAACGGCGATCATCAGACCTGTTGCCTTTAACATAGCCATAACACCCAGCTCCCGGAGCAACACGATAAAAGTAGCAACGCAAGGGAAATAAGTGCTCAAGATCACACATGAAATCGTCAATTGCTGCGGAGTCATACCCAGAGGCAACAAAATACCAACCGCTATATCCTTCCTGAGGAATCCCATAACCAACGCAACAACCGCGTCCGAAGGCAAACCCAGCAAAGTAGTGAGGATTGGCGAGAATACAGTTGAAAGAACGCTGATTAATCCTGATATATACATCAGATTCACGATTAAAACGCCTAATAAGACGAATGGAACTGCTTCTACTAAGAAGCTATATGCCCTGGTCCATGTCTTCTTTAGTAATGTGTATGGGTCAGGTCTCCTATAAGGTGGTACTTCCAGTAATAATTCGGGACTCTCGCCCTTGACTATTTTATTCAGCACCATGCCTATAAGGATATAGAGCACAAACAGGGTGCCATAGACGATTAATATCCATTTCAGCCCACGTTGACCCAGAATACCAAATATCATTGCCGATTGCGCCATACAGGGAACCGCTATTGCCATGAGTGTGGCAGCAATGAACCGCTGCTTCTTCGTCTCCAATATGCGCGTGGCTAATGCACCAGGAACGTTGCAGCCAAAGCCCAGTATCGTGGGCACAATTGCCGAGCCGTGCAATCCCAATTTGTGCAACCCGGTATCCACGAGAACGGCGAGTCGCGGCAGATAACCCGTGTCTTCTAGCAGACTGAGCATGAAATAAAAAGTGATTACAAAAGGCAGGACCATGTCGAAAGGTACGTATAAACCAGTCGTCAGAAGCCCGAAAGATTGCATAAAATTCAGCGATTCCACGGTTGATTGCCCTATCAAGATCTCGTGTAGCAGCCCTCCAGGCGCGAAAGAATTCCCCACGCCTACTATCCACGGTCCATAGTAATTATAGAACAGAGGGTCCATCAGATATTCAATTAGCCCGTTCCCTATTTTGATTATGAATAGAAACGTCAGGAGTATCGCGATTATCGCAATGGGTATGCCAGTTATCGGTTTCACGGTGATGTCTGCTATGCGTTCCCAGACGGTGTGATGGCGGTGATGCACTACTTGAACCTCCCCGATGACTTCTCCCACCTTTGACCACCTCTCGCCTTCTGACATCGGCTCGATAGTTCTGGATACTCGTGCATCACTCAATTTAGATGCGAGCTCCTTTATCCCTTCCCCGGTAATCGCACATGTGGGAACTACCGGCACGTCAAGCAGCTTTTCCAGTTTTGCCGCGTCTATATCGATGCCAATGTGTTTCGTCTCGTCCCAGAGGTTCAAAGCAACGATCGCAGGTTTTTTACGACCCAGGATCTCCAGTGTGAGGTAAAGATTTCGCTCTAAATGCGTGGCATCTATGACATTTATTACCACGTCCCCTTCTTGAAGCATGGACTGAGCCACTTCTTCTGCTTTTGACGTGGGTTCTAAGGAATAAGTGCCAGGGACGTCAATCAACTCGAATTTCTCGCCTCTAATGCAGGTATTACCCCTGGTAAAATCTACTGTCGTACCGGGATAATTAGATGACATTACATTCACGCCGGTAAGACGTGAGAAAACAACACTTTTACCTACGTTTGGACAGCCCATCAGCGATATTTTCTTCATATCTTCTCGATTAATATCCGTCTTGCCATCCCCCGCCCAATCGCAATCTGCGTGCCTTCTACGTTTATGACCACGGGACCCCTCGCGGGTTGTGTTGCTACTATTTCTACTATTTTACCTTCCATCATCCCCATCGTCCTGAAGCGGTGTCTACGCCCACCACCATGTTCCAGAGCAACAATCTTCGCTCGTTCTCCCGGTAACAGGGCAGTGAGAGGGACCACCTTTATATCACGGTTCGTATCGCTCATTTGTTCCTCTACTGGTACATCATAATCTCTCTCTTCGTTTAATGTTTTATTTTGCGTTTTCGCATGCACGGCAGCGGTGTCAGAAAGGGATGAGAAAAGCACTGTTCAGATACTATTTAGATATTAGTGTGGAGTCGCTAAAAATAGTAAAGATATATAAATAAAGGGAAGCACAATTGAATTTACGGAAGATGCCGAAGGAAATAACCTTAGCGGATATATTAAATCTATTAGGAGAGCATGAAGTGGTGGAGCTGGAGGACGTCAGGATAGAAGGTGAAATAGAGATAAGGTTGTCAACAGGCGTTCCTCCTTCGCTAATTCAGGCACTGCAGGGTATAACAGGTAGAGGCGGGACCCTGGCGGTCCCTGTCGAGAAACGGATAGAGGATTTAGTGATGACGAAGTTTGAAGTAGCGAAAACGGAATGGAACGGGCAGATAGAAGAAGTCACCATCGGTGCCACGTCTGCTGATGGGGGCACGCGGGAGAAGACGGTGACGATAGGGGGCGAGAAATCATTACCATTTTATAATTTTGACTATCAGATGCCGCATCCACCGGTAATTTCTGTGGATTGCTTTGACATGCCTATTACACTGGCGAAGGCAGTGCGAGGGTATTACGAGGATGTGATGGATGACCCGGGAGAATGGGCGAAGAAGAACGTGCACGAATTCGGTGCGGATATGGTTACGATTCACCTGATAAGCACGGACCCGCTGCTAAAGGATACATCAGCGCGAGAAGCGGCAAAAACAGTAGAGGAAGTGCTGCAAGCGGTTAAGGTTCCTATTGTCATAGGAGGTTCGGGAAATCCAGATAAAGACCCGGCGGTACTGGAGGCTGCGGCTGCGGTAGCGGAAGGCGAGAGATGTTTAATTGCGTCTGCGAACCTGAACATGGATTACGAGCGGATAGCGAAAGCAGCGCAGGAGTACGGGCATGTTATCCTTTCGTGGACTCAACTGGACATAAATGCGCAAAAGACGTTGAACCGGTATCTGTTCAAACTCGGTGTACCGCGAGAAGATATAGTGATAGACCCGACAACGGCTGCGCTTGGTTATGGACTGGATTACGCATTCACGAATATCGAGCGGATGCGAATAGCGGCACTGAAGGGCGATTCAGACCTGGCATTCCCGATTTCCTGTGGTATCACAAATGCGTGGGGTGCACGAGAGGCGTGGATGAAGAATTCGCCCATTAATGACGATTCTGATTGGGGACCCGCGGAGTATAGGGGTCCGCTGTTTGAGATTATTACCGGGCTGACGTTAGGAATTGCAGGGGGGTGTCTGTTCATGATGATGCACCCGAAGGCGGCGAATGCGGTCAAGCGAGTAACGCAGATGCTGTTCGGTGCGAAAGAGGATGAGGGTAAAGCGATATTGATGGACGATTGGGTGCAGTGGAGGTGCGATAAATGAGATTAGGCAGCCCGATGGAGATCTGGCAATATCTACCCGGCACGAATTGTGGCGAATGCGGTGAGAAGACCTGTTTAGCTTTCGCATCGCTATTGAAAGATAGGAAGAAGAGATTGGAGGCGTGTACACCTCTTTTTGAGCCTAAGTATGCGGATAAAGCTAAGAAATTAGCGGAAATGCTAGCGCCAGAGGTGCGTGAAGTGCGGATTGGCGTAGGTCAGAAAGCACTGAAAATAGGCGGTGAGGATGTGCTGTACCGGCACGATATGACGTTCTTCAACAGAACTGCGCTTACCTATGACGTTTGGGATACGATGGAAGAAGAAGAACTGCGGGCTAGAGTAAAAGAGATAACAAACTGGCGGAAATTTTACGTGGGTGAATTTTTAACGTTAGATGCGATAGCCATTCGTTCGGTGTCGGGCGATGCGGCGACATTTGCGGATTGTGTAAAGCACGTTGCCGAAGCCACTGACCTACCGCTTGTGCTCTGCTCTTTCAATCCGGAAGTGCAGGAAGAAGGGTTGAAGGTGGTTTCAGACAAAAATCCACTGATATATGCCGCGAACAAGGAGAACTGGAAAGAGGTACTGAGACTTGCAGAGCGCTATAAAGTCCCTGTTACATTGTTCTCTTCAGACCTCGACATGCTAAACAGCCTTGCACTGACCTTCTCCAGTGCGGGCATCAAGGACATCGTGCTGGACCCGGGGACGTATCCCACAGGGAAGGGTTTAACTGAGAGCTTCTCCAGATTTGTACGGTTAAGACGTGCGGGAATAGAGGGGCAGGATAAAGAAATCGCATATCCACTGATTGCCGTGCCCATGACCGCATGGCTGGTTCATGAAGAAGCGCTGGATGCTTCTTACTGGGAAGCGATTATCGCAGATACGTTCATCATAAGGTATGCGGATATGATGATTCTGCACTCAATAGAGCCGCATTCATTGATAACTGAGCGTACTCTTGTCGCGAATATATATACCGACCCCCGGCGTCCCGTGAGTGTTGATGCCGGGCTGAGAGCGGTAGGCAATCCGGGAGGGGATTCACCACTCTTTGTCACTACTAACTTCGCTTTGACTTACTACACGGTAGAAAGCGACATCTCGTCAAACAAGATTGATTCTTATTTGATGGTGGTGGATACGGATGGCTTGGGCGTGGAATCAGCAGTTGCAGGTGGGCAGTTCAATGCGGACATGATAAAAGATGCACTTGAATCCTTTGAAGTGAAAAATAAGGTTAAACATGGGACATTAGTGATGCCAGGCCTTGCAGCACGGATTTCGGGAGAGACGGAAGATGCAACGGGTTGGACGGTACTTGTGGGTCCGCGGGACAGTGGTAGGATTCCTGGCTGGCTGGCGAATAATTGGCCACCGGAAAACGTTTCTTAAACAAACTTTTAAGAAATCATGTGCCAATATTTTTATATTAAACCGTAACTCCGCCTAATTTACGTAATATATTCCATCTTCATGAGCTTTTCATAAGTTGTTTTGAATAGAAGAGAGAACTGAGGCGAGGAAAAGAATATATAAATGTATTACGTATATACGT
>JBAQFZ010000091.1:0-5872 GCA_049287525.1 Halobacteriota archaeon
CTCTTCTTCAATATCCATAACGCATCACTAAGGATGCGTTAAATGGTTCTGCTATCAAAAGACTGAACGATGTATTGAACCTTTATTTGTCAAATGAAATGATGAACGATGTATTGAACCTTACCACCTAAGAAAACCAGAGTCATAGTGGAAAAACTGAATATACCTATTACGTAAAATGTGCTGAGTTACGGGTTAAAGTTACGGATAAATTTAACACTGCGTGTGTGGCAGTACGATGCAATAAAAAAAGAAAGGGAGATAAACTCCCTAAAAGTCTGTTTTCATTCTCCAAGCCTTATCGCGGGTATCCAATCGGTGTATATGTTCCCATTCGTATCCACGAATGTATCGCAAGTGATAGTTCCGCCTGCTACCGCTTTACTGTCTGCGTGTATGATCTGCGGATATGAGCCTGTACGAATGGTGTAGCTGTATGTCTCGTTTGCCACGAGCGTGAAAGAGTCATCAAAAGAGATGTTATGCCCATCTATTTGATAACCGTTCCAATCGGCTTCCGCGATTATAACTCCGGATTCATTCCAGATTAGCACGTGTTCGGGATGTCCACCCGTTCCTGCGCATGGATACGTGTAGAGTTTGGATACTTGGATTGTTACGTTTGTCGTGATTGTGCCGTTGTGTGTGCCTGCGATACTGGGATAGGTTCCGGTGCCGGTGTCGAACACTAACCCTTCAGAAACGGTTATTGCCCGGGACGTTGCGTTTGTTGCACCATCGTCATCGGTTACCGTTAGAGACACAGTAAAAGTACCGGCTGACGCATAGGTATGATTGGTAATTGGCTCTGTCATGTTCGTGCTATTTCCTCCGTCTCCGAAGTCCCATTCGTAATACGTGATGTTTCCGTCCTGGTCTATTGAATCGGATGCGTTGAATGTTATCGGTTGGTTAATCACAGGATTACCGGGCGAATACGAGAATGATGCAATTGGGGGTTGATTCTTTCCCACGTGCCATAGCCAGGTCTGTATTGCGGTACCATTCGCATTAGAGACCACGGCGGAGACAGTCCAGGTTCCATTAACCGCGCTCTGGTTCGTATAAGTTGCTTCGGTTACCGTTTCGTTTAGTTGCACCTCGGTGCCATTTATCTGCCAGCTTACGTTTACTTGTTGGTTTACTGTTACGTTGAATGTTCTTGTTGCTGCTGCATCGTCATAAACGGGCGTTCCCGGTGCGTAGGACGCTATTTCTGGTGCTTCTAGCGTTACTTTAGTTACGTTCCACACCCAAACCTGCATATCAGTCCCATTTGCATTTGTCACGATTGCCGATACATTCCAGGTTCCTTCCGCTACACCCTGGTTCGTATAAGTTGCTTCGGTTACAGTTTCGTTTATTTGTACCTCAGTGCCATTTATCTGCCAGCTTACGTTCACTGTTTGGTTTACTGTCACATTGAACGTTCTTGTAGCTCCTTCAATGTCATAAACAGGCGTCTCTGGTGCGTAGGATGTTATTTTTACTTCTTTTGGCATTGGTGCATCAACGATAGTACTCCCATTATTTACTGTAATTGATACAGGATTTCCTTCTTCATCACCAACGATAACGTTTGAAAGGTTCAATGTGAATGTCCCCTCAATAGATTTCGCGGTCATTTGTATCGTTGCGAATACACCTTGTGAGGATACCGTTTGTTTTGGTGCGGGAACCCCGTACACAGTGGTTATCGTCCCTGCGGAGTTATTTATCTTCCCCTGACTGAAATATGTATCCGTACCTCCTTGTTTCAATAAATCCCCTTCGGTTACGCTGTTCACGTTTACAAGAGAAGGATTGAAACTCAAATCGAATTGAACACCTGCAAGGGGTACGCTTGGGTCTATTGTTATATCAACAGTGAATGTTTCTCCTGTAGCTACATTTTGTGTTGATGGCGATACACTGACAACTGTTGCCTGTGCTATTGCCACGTTACTCAATACAACTAAAATAAATAGGGTTAATATCCCTATCCCAATATATTTTTTGCTTTTCATGGTTAATTAAGGTCTCCTTAACCTGTCCAATGTTGATAAATCACTATTATATCAAGGACATTAATGTTTCCATCTCGGTTAGTATCATCTCTAATCCACCCTGGCGACCCGGTCTCGCCAAAGTGGTTTACCACACGGCTTAGGTCATATATGTCACAACAGCCATCTTCGTTCACATCACAGTCATCGTATGGCCATACGGTAACACGGCCATCGTTTACCAAAGTCGGTTCTGATTTTGATTCTATATTTGTAGTCTTAACTTTTGAAAGGCGCAATGGTGACGTCCCCGCATCGTTTTTTGATGTCATTTGTATCGTTGCGAATATACCGGGAGTGGATACCGGTCCTCCTTCTAATATGATTCCAGACATGCCCGTTATCGTTCCTTTGGCATTATCTATGTCTCCCTGAATGAAATAAGTACTTGCACCACCTTGTGTTAATAAATTCCCTTCGGTTACGCTGACCACACTTACCAGAGTAGAATTAAAGCTCAAATCAGATTGCATGCCTTGTATTGGAACCGTTGGGTCCACGGCTATGTTTACTGTGAAATTCCTATTGCGATGCACATTATAATCACCTGTGGAGATTGATACTGTAGGGTTGTTCACGTCGAAATCTATGCTTGCATATTCATAATGTATAATGTCTGGAAGGGGCCAATATTCTGGGTCCCAATACTTAACGGTTATTCTTATCGTTTTCTTTCCATCAGGTGCATCAGCGGCTCTAAGATTGAAGGAAGCCTCTTTACTACCATCTTCATCTATTCTACCCAAATATTTCTCTGCCTGACTATTTCCCGTCTCTAAAAAAACGCAGCCGTCTGGGTCTAAAATCTCTACATAAACAGTTGTATCCTGAGCGTAATCAGACCCCCAAACCTCTGTTATGGTTAGTTTTAATACACCATCCCCTCCTGGTGCTATCACATTCGGTTCAACCGTCTTAGCCGTAATTTCAAGTTTCGGCGTACCGAAGCCCTGCACTATAATAGTATCATTCTCAGTGTTACTCATGTCATCAGTAATGCCATCCGTTAGATTTTCAGTTTTCTCCCCCGCGCTCGCCAGAGCACTCATAGCCACTAAAACTACTATGCAAATCGCCAATACTATCGCTTTTGTTTTCATTTCGTTTTTCACTTTTTACCTTTTCCTCCTAAATCTTTTATGTGTGTGCAAAATGTCACACATTTGATGGAAAGGGATAATGCCACATAAAAAATTATTGTTCAATTAAAGTTTTATTGCAAACGTTTGTAATTTTATTTGCTGTTAGGCGACTGTAAAACAATTCAATATTGTAAGAGAAAGAAAACTGTCCAAAGTAGAAGCCGAAGCTATAATCTTAAGCGTGGTACCTGTATCTGAACCCCTTATAACAGCCATACAACATCACTATTATCGTATCAACAAGACTTTATTACATTAAAAAATCCAAACACAAATAATAATAAAAAGAAAGGGAGATAACTCCCTAAATGTCTATTCTTAGTTTCCTAACCTTACCGCGGGTATCCAATCGGTGTATATGTTCCCATTCGCATCCACGAATGTATCGCAAGTGATAGTTCCGCCTGCTACCGTCTTACTGTCTGCGTGTATAATCTGCGGATATGAGCCTGTACGAATGGTGTAGCTGTATGTCTCGTTTGCCACGAGCGTGAAAGGCACATCAAAAGAGATGTTATGCCCATCTACTTGATACCCTTTCCAACCGGCTTCGGCTATTTTAACTCCGGATTCATTCGCGATTATCACGTACTCGGGGTGTCCACCCGTTCCTTCGCATGGATACGTGTAGAGTTTGGATACTGCGATTGTTACGTTTGTCGTGATTGTGCCGTTGTGTGTGCCTGCGATACTGGGATAGGTTCCGGTGCCTGTGTCGAACACTAACCCTTCAGAAACGGTTATTGCCCTGGACGTTGCATTTGTTGCACCCTCATCATCGGTTACCGTTAGAGACACAGTAAAAGTACCGGCTGACGCATAGGTATGATTGGTAATTGGCTCTGTCATGTTCGTGCTATTTCCTCCGTCTCCGAAGTACCATTCGTAATACGTGATGTTTCCGTCCGGGTCTGTTGAATTAGATGCGTTGAATGTTATCGTTTGGTTAATCACAGGATTACCGGGCGAATACGAGAATGATGCGATGGGGGGTTGATTCATTCCCACGTGCCATCGCCAGGTCTGTATTGCGGTACCATTTGCATTAGAGACCTCGGCAGAGACAGTCCAGGTTCCATTAACCGCGCTCTGGTTCGTATAAGTTGCTTCCGTTACCGTTTCGTTTAGTTGCACCTCTGTGCCATTTATCTGCCAGCTTACGTTTACTGGTTGGTTTACTGTCACGTTGAAAGTTCTTGTTGCTGCTGCATCGTCATAAACGGGAGTTCCAGGTGCGTAGGCTGTTATTTTTAGTGTTTCTGCTGATGTTACGGTGATAATTTCCGTATTGTTTATCACATACGCCCCGGTTGTTGTGTTTGTTCCGGTAACATTCACGGTGTAATTACCGTCTGGCACCTGTGTACCATTTTCGTAGGTCCCATTCCATGATTTACCATATGGATTCTTCACTTTTGAGTTATAGTATATCTCGTTCACCGAGTTTTCTTCTGTGTCTTCAATGGTTATCCAGGCCTTAACGTATTCTGAGAACTCCACATCTATCTCGGTAGTCTGTGGTGGTGTTATCGTGTAGTTTGAAATCGTGTAGGATACGATTGAAAGGGTGACATTTTGCACGGTAGTTGTGGTCGCTATTGTCGCGTTTACACTCGTGCCGCCTTTCTCTGAGGTTGCCGTTACGTTTACCACGAACGTTCCTTCGGTTTCGTTACTCACGTTCAGCAAAACGTTTTCGCTTGCGCCAGCACCCAGGTTCGAGATTGCTGCCTTGTTCAGGGCAGCGGTCGCTCCGTTTTCGTTTGTAACGTTCAGTGTGTAGTTATCTGCCACATTTCCGGTATTCTTCACCGTCAACGTGTAAGTTGCGGTATTATTCGGTGCTACTGCTTGTTCCTGCGTATTCACACTTAGTTTAACGCCATAGACATCACCGCCTTGTGTCACAGTGATAATTTCCGTATTGTTGACCACACTAAGCCCTGTTGTTTTGTTTGTCCCTGTAACATTCACAGTGTAATCACCGTCTGGTACCTGTGTACCATCTTCGTATGTCCCATTCCATTCTTTAGGGTTTGGATTCGTGACATTTTCCCCAGTCCATTTGTATATAGTGCCAGTAGCGTTTTCTATTGCTATCTTGTATGATACTCTCTCTGAGAACTCCACATCTATCTCGGTAGTCTGCGGTGGTGTTATCGTGTAGTTTGAAATCATATAGGATACAAGTATAGGTCCCGATGCACCTTCCAGAAATGTCACCATTGTATCCGACCTGCTATTGGCTTCATCCCCTGCGTAGTATATACTCGCCGCAGGGCTATCTACACGAGTACCTTCTGTTGTTGCAGCGTTAACCGTGCCTATAATCCCATGTGCCGCTTCTGCTCCACCAGCCATCGCTAAAAAAACGATAGCCACGACCAGTACAAAGACTATTTTTTGTTTTATCATCTTTTTTTTACCCTCCTAAATATTCTTTATTCTCTTTGTGTCATATAGACACCTGTTTATGGTAGTACATGGAACTATAAATAGATGTAGGATGAATCTAGAAGAGTACCCAAATTAGTATCTTAAATAGGGTCATATGACCTATACTAAAGTTGTTGCAGAATAAACTTTAATAAGGTGCATCACCGATGGAAAAATAAGGTGATGAAAGGTGATAGGAGAAAAAGAAATATGGGAAAACCTAACGCTAATTCAATTACTTAGCGGTCT
>JBAQFZ010000092.1:0-2746 GCA_049287525.1 Halobacteriota archaeon
CTCTTCTTCAATATCCATAACGCATCACTAAGGATGCGTTAAATGGTTCTGCTATCAAAAGACTGAACGATGTATTGAACCTTTATTTGTCAAATGAAATGATGAACGATGTATTGAACCTTACCACATAGGCTCTGAGACTTCAATCGAAGCAATGAAGGTTGGCATAGATATAGCCGACTATCTCGGTGGAATTGTTGATAATAACGTGTCAATGTGCCACGGACCTACCGTTCTTGGAATACAGCAAGTCGGCATCCCATCCTGCACGATTGGACAGATGAAGAACAGGGCTGATACGGTTGTATTCTGGGGAACCAATCCAATGGAGTCGCATCCTTGCCATGAGAGCAAAAGGTCCGTATTTCCACTTGGCTTCTTCAGAAAGAGATGGCGAAATGACAGAAAGATCATTGTTGTCGATCCAAGGGTTACGAACACCGCAAAGCAGGCAGACCTTTACGTTAAAGTAAGGCCGAACTACGATTTGCCTTTATTTAATGCTATGAGGGCGGTTTTACGGGGTTATGAGCTGAATGAATTCGCAGAAACGACTACGGGCGTGAAAGTCGAGACGATAAAGGAGATGGTTGATATATTGGTGAATTCGGAATTTATAGGGGCGTTCATTGGTCTTGGACTGGCAAGTTCAAGGGGAAAGGATAAGAATCTTTCTACCCTACTTCAGCTCATAGCGGAACTAAACGCATATACTAAATGCGCTGTAATTGCAAACCGAGGGCATTGCAACGTCGCGGGTTTCAATCAGGGTTGTTCGTGGAGAACGGGCTATCCATATGGTGTGGAATTTTCACGGGGTTATGCACAATACAATCCCGGAGAATACACGGCGACAAATGTACTTGAGCGGAAGGAAGTGGATGCGATGTTGCTTTGCGGTGCGGATTTGGGAGCACATCTACCGCGAAAATCGGTTGAGCACATGGCTGATATACCACTTATAACCATAGATATTGCACCCTGTCCTTCGACGATGTTGAGCGATGTGGTCTTGCCAGGTGTGATTGACGGTATGGAAAATGAGGGTACCTTTTACAGGCTTGACAATATCCCGTTAAGAGCAAGAAAGTTTATAGATCCTCCTTTCGACTTCACAACCTCCAATGAAGACACACTGGAGCAGATATTTGAGGAGATAAAGAAATGATAGAAGTGGTCTTAAATACCGGGTCTACGGTTAGACAAGGTGCAGTGATAAAGGGTGGAAGGAAGATGACGGACGAATATGTAAAGGAAGCAGCTTATTGCGATCTTAATCCAAGGGATATGGAGCGGTTGGAGAGCCCGGCAAAAG
Organism: Halobacteriota archaeon; assembly: GCA_049287525.1. Classification (GTDB taxonomy): domain Archaea; phylum Halobacteriota; class Syntropharchaeia; order Alkanophagales; family Methanospirareceae; genus QENJ01. The sequence goes on from JBAQFZ010000092.1 coordinate 1,316, forward strand.
TTAAGGTGCACACAGAGGTAGGGGAAGTAACGGTATATGCGAGAATAGATGAGGGTGTCAGCGAAGGGCATGCGTTCATCCCCAGAGGACCCTGGGCAAATACGATTATTAGCAGTGATACAATGGGCAGCGGCTCTCCCTACTACAAGGGGATGAAAGCATGGGTTGAGGCGTCTTCCGAGGAAGTTCTCGATACTGAGACTCTAATTAAGACGTATTACATTCAAGGGAAGTAATGGCAGAAACTGCGATCGGGATATTAATAGAGGAAGTAGATGACAAGCGATTAAAGGAGCAGTTGAGGGCAGTTTGGAAATACCAGGGATATTTTAGTTCCGGTGCGGTAATCGGCGTTTTCATGATGAACTATGCCCGCGAGATTCTGGGATGCGAGTTTGAAGACGATATTTTTGTAACTGTGGAGACGCGTAATTGCATCCCAGATGCGGCGACCGCACTTGCAAATTGCACAATTGGGAATAAGAGACTGCGAATCGTGAATTACGATAAGATGGCACTTACTATGACAAAAAGAGACAATCCAAACGGTATTCGCATTATTCTAGACCCGAAGAAGACGATAAAATATCCTGTAATACACGCATGGTATCTCAACGAAAGAGAAGTTTCACACCGAGAAGTTGTAGATGAAATACTAAAAGCTGGTAGGGATATACTTTCGTTTGAAGATGTGCGTATTGCGATTCCACCAAAGGCGAAAAAGGGAGTCGTTTTGTGTGTGGAATGCGGTGAGCCGTTTATACCGGAAAAAGGAGAGGGGAACTGCAAGTATTGCACTGGAGAGCGATATTATGCGGTGAGATAAATTATATCAGAATTATTCCACCCTCACGGGTAACTCCTATCTCAAATCGCCGTAATATGACTCGATGTTTTATCTTATCCATAGCTTCTTCACGGATCTTCATTGCAAGAGAAAGGCTATCATAGGTCATGTGTATCTTTGCCTTATCCGCTTCCGAGAATATCCTTCCAACAATCTCATCTAAATCGGTGTTTTCTTCCACGCTAAACCATATCGGAGCTTCGAGCAGTTTAACGAATTTTATCGTATTTTCTGCTTTCTTCACATTTGCCCATGCCATTTTCTCGATTGAAGAGATATTCTGCTTAGTCTTCCCAAATTTTTTCGCAATTTCGGCCTGTGAATATCCTTCGTTCCTGAGTTTCAATACTTCCATCTGTCGCCAGGTAAGTGTCGTATCATTATCATCAACAGTCATTTTCTCCATTTTAGGTAGATTATAATCAAACATTTATAATTTACTATCTATCGTGAGTTAACAGTATCTCCGAAAGCCCATATTTACCCTATGCGTAATAACGGCGTTGCACAATACTTGTATCACGCATAAACATGAGTATCAAAAAGGAATCTTTAAAAAAATCCGCGTAAAAAGTCAAAATAGG
>JBAQFZ010000093.1:0-20800 GCA_049287525.1 Halobacteriota archaeon
AGGAATCTTTAAAAGAATCCGCGTAAAAAGCCAAAAATGCAGCGCAGGCGAAGGAGCAGATAAGAAGAAGGCGATTCATTATAGCGATTGACGAGACCCATGAGCCTTTTTACGGGAGGTTAAAGAAAGGTGCGGGACTGCACGAGCATCAGGGGAGACTGAACCGAGACAAGACAATATATGACATAAGCACGTATATTGCGGTATTGCCGGACTACAAGGGTTTCGACCGGGTTTTTGCAACAAACATCAAATACGAGAAAATTTTCAGATACGTGCGGTATTATAAGAAGAGATGGGGGATAGAGACCACTTTCAGAGTGCAGGATGAGCATCATCAAACCGCTGGTATTTGAAGTGATTGCGCTGCTAACAGAGAAGGGGTAGCTTGCATTACAGCTTTAACGTCGGCTTTTTACTATTTTCACTCTTTTTCTGGCGCTTAATTCGCTGAGTGTCTCGACATCGAAGGGTTTGATGGCAAAATGTGCTCGATTATATTTGCCAGAAACGCTTGAAATTAGTTCTTTTGCCGTTATCCCCAAAAAGTATTCGGAGATACTGGTAAACAAATAATATAGATAAGATAGTCGCTCTGATAAAGAGGAGAGAAGGGATATGAAAGACGAAGTAGAGAAAGATAACCCGGTGATATTGAGAGTAATAGAGGCGTACCATAGGGATGCCGGCAGGGGAATAGCGAGGATAGATGCGGCGACAATGCGAAAGCTGGGTGTTGTAAGCGGCGATGTGATAGAGATAGAGGGAAAGAATATCGCCACCGCTATTGTCTGGCCTGGATATTCGCCCGACAACAACAAGTCAATAATCAGGATTGATGGCAACATAAGGAGCAATGCAGGTGTCGCCATAGATGACCGTGTCCAAATACGGAAGACGAAAGTGCGAGAAGCGAATAGAATAACGCTTGAGCCCATGCAGCCAGTAAAAATAGCAGGTAGTGAAAGATACATAGCACGGGTACTGAAAGGGCGGCCAATTACAAAAGGACAGATAATAAGGGTGGAGATGCTGGGTAATCCCATCACTTTTGTCGTTACAAATACGAACCCGATAGGCACTGTGATATCGAAGATAGAAACCGAAATTGTGCTTCGTAAGGCGCGGGAAGGGACAATGGGTGTGCCGCATGTGACTTACGAGGATATTGGTGGGTTACAACGGGAGATAAGTCTGATAAGAGAGATGATCGAGCTGCCACTGCGCCATCCAGAGCTATTTGAGCGATTGGGAATAGAGCCACCGAAGGGCGTTCTCTTGCATGGACCGCCGGGTACGGGAAAGACGTTGATCGCAAAAGCAGTGGCAAACGAGACGGACGCCAATTTCCACTCCATCTCAGGACCCGAGATAATGAGCAAGTTCTACGGTGAGAGTGAGAAACATCTGAGAGATATATTTGAGGAAGGTAGCAAAAACGCACCTTCTATTATATTTATTGATGAAATAGATTCCATTGCGCCGAAGAGAGGAGAGACAATGGGCGAAGTGGAGCGAAGAGTCGTAGCGCAGCTTCTATCCTTGATGGACGGTCTGGAATCGAGAGGGCAGGTGGTGGTAGTCGGCGCCACGAATAGACCAAATGCACTGGATGAAGCGTTAAGACGAGGAGGTCGTTTTGACCGTGAGATAGAGATTGGCATTCCGAGCAGGAATGGACGTGAGCAGATACTGCAGGTGCATACGAGGGGTATGCCATTAGCAGAGAACGTGAATCTAAAGGAGCTTGCCGACCACACGCATGGATTTGTGGGTGCCGACCTCGCGACGTTATGCAAAGAAGCGGCAATGCACGCACTGCGCAGAATATTACCGGAGGTAGACCTAGAGCGGGAGATACCACAGGAAGTGATGGAAAAGTTGAAAGTGCTAAAAGAGGATTTCCATGAGGCGTTAAAGAATACGGAACCTTCTGCACTCCGGGAAGTATTTGTAGAAGTGCCAAATGTCAAATGGGACGACATAGGTGGCCTGGAACGTGCGAAACAGGAATTGAAAGAGGTGGTGGAATGGCCACTTAAATTCCCGGACACTTTTGCCCACCTGAATTCAAAACCACCAAAAGGTATCCTGCTGTTTGGAGCGCCGGGCACCGGAAAGACGATGCTGGTGAAGGCAGTAGCGAATGAGAGCGAATCGAATTTTATAAGCATAAATGGACCTGAACTGCTCTCAAAATGGGTCGGCGAATCAGAAAAGGCAGTCCGAGAACTTTTCAGAAAGGCGAAACAGGCTGCGCCATGTATCATCTTCCTGGATGAGCTTGATTCGATTGCGCCGGTAAGAGGCTCTGGTTATGATGCGCACGTAACAGAGCGGGTGGTTTCTCAGATGTTGACCGCGATAGACGGCTTAGAGGAGTTGAAAGAGGTAATTGTGATCGGAGCTACAAACAGACCAGACATGGTAGACCCCGCGTTACTGCGACCCGGAAGGCTTGACCGACTGATATACATCCAGCCGCCGGATAAAGAAGAGCGTAAGAAGATATTTGATGTACATCTGAGAGGCAAACCAGTAGGAGAGGACGTGGATGTGGCAGAACTTGCGGAGATCACCGAGGGGTATGTCGGCTCTGATATGGCTGCGATTGTTAGAGAGGCGGTGATGAGTGCTTTACGTGAGTTTATCACATCAGATACAAGTGCAACACACACGAAAGAAGCGATAAAGGATATAGTATTAAGGAAGAAGCACTTCAATGCGGCTATTAAGATTGTGCGACCAACAATAACGCCGGATGCCCGTGCGGAGTTCACAGAGAAGGTGGAGGACTTTGTGAAATACGCGTATGCGTAGATGCTCGGTCGGCATCAGGGGGGAAGAATTTTTATACTTCCCTATCCCCAAAATCTCTGCCTTTCTGGGTCGAAAGTTGTTTTCTCTCCAGGTATATCTAGTAGCAAATCAACCTGTAAATTGAAATATAGTGATAAGAGCAGCAAGAATGGTGAACCCGACACCTAAGAAGATAAAAATTTGTGATATTCGCGCTTCCATCTTTTCAAAGCGTCCATTCATCTCCCTTCGCATTTGTGCAAACTGTTCATCTACCGTCTTAAAGTGCTCTACCATCTCATGCCTTAGCACTGCAAATCCTTCGTACATCTCTTTCTGGATGTCATTCACGTGGTTACGTAAATACCAGAGATTAAAGATATTACAAACGTCCGGGTCCGTAATCTTTCGCCTTTCTTCGAGCACGTCCTGCATCGCTTCGCGAAATTCCTTCTCAAGCACTTTAAGCAGCAAATCGTCTGTGGCTCGTTCGGTATATCCCCGCTCCTCCATTCCTGCTGCAACCATTTTCTATGTCTGTATGTATGAATAGAATAACTTTTATTATAAAGTTTACAAATTACCTCATCATCATCATCCTCCGTCCAGTAGGTATTTTCATATCATCTCTTCAAGTTTGCCTCTTGAATCTGTCGTTTCTGTCGTGATTTTGTGCCAGAATTAAACTTATGCGGGGGGCGTGATTCGAACACGCGGACTCCTACGAGACAGGGTCCTAAGCCCTGCGCCTTTTCCTAACTCAGCAACCCCCGCTCTTTTCATGACGCCGCTCAACGCTTTCTGAAACTGCTATTCAAACGTATCCGTCATCCAATAATGGAATTAGTTCTGATTCCTGCGTTTCACACTTCTCAAAATCAAAATAACATAAGAGCAAATAGTACTGGCACCCCCGAAAACGGCTATGCCGCCACTAACTCCGTCCCGCTGTCTATTATAATCCGGCAAGGCGTGGGGAGTTTATGACTCGCTCTTCGCAACGCTTCCTTCGCATCATTGAAATTCAGGTTATCCACCGATACGCTCATTACCCTCTGTTCCGGCTTCACCCGTGCCGCAGTGCTTACCGCTTTTCCAAACGCGCGCCGCATACCACTTGATACCCTATCCGCACCGGCACCCGACGCTATCTTGTTCTCTCTCAGCACATGATGCGGATGCACCCTTATCTTCAAATAGAAATTATTATTCCCCACCTTCTTCACCAGGTACCTATTAGCGGAAATTCGCGCCGCTTCTAATGCGTTATGCCGTATCTGACAGGCTTCTTTCGCAACTAAGGATAAAGATGCGGGGAACTCTCTGCTCAAATTACCCATATCAAAGATTGCTATCTTGCTTCCAGGCACTCCGCCCATGTATTCCCTTCGCACATACGCATGCCCCGTTACTTTCGTGTACGCACGACCTGGTTTTAGTCCCATGTTTCTTCTATTGCTTCTACCTTATAAAAAGCCTTTATCAATATTACCTATTGGGCTTGAGCGGACATAGCGGGTCTTCAGCCCATATATCCCCCTGCTGTGCGTATGCCCTTATTCTGCATCCACCACCGCATAACTCCCTATAATCGCAGGAGCCACATTTCCCTTTCAAGTACTTCGTCTTCTCTCTGAACATGGCAAGGACCGAATTACCAGGATCATTCCAGAGGTCACTGAATTCACGCTCTCTAATGTTCCCGATTTTAAATTCGTCCATCTGCGCGAACTGACATGGGTAAACGTTTCCGGTCGGATCCACATTCGCAACGCGGTCACCGGCACTGCATGAATCACCCGTATATTGTAGCAGTGTCAAGGCATTCTCATATTCCGGACTACCATCCTCTTTCAGCAGATTCAGCAGGTGGATACCGTCCTGAGGTGCATCTACGGTGAGAATCTCCATCTTAGCGGGACCCAAATCACATGCACGGTGGTATAGTAAATCAAAGATACGAGCAGTCTCTTCTGGCTCTAACTGGATATCATAAATCGCTTTGCCACGTCCACTCGGAACGAGCCAGTAAACACAGAACCTTGGCACGTTTAATTCGAGGGAAAGGTCAAGCAAACTCTCGAGTTCACGATTATTAGCCCGCGTAATGGTAATCCGGATGCCTGCTTTCAGTCCAATCTCCGCACAGTTCTTCAAGGCTTGCACCGCCTTTTTGAAACATCCTGGTTGGTTCCTCACGGCATCATGCGTCTCTGCCTTTGCACCATCGAGCGACACACCCACATACTCAATGCCCGAAGCCTGTATTTTCACCGCGACTTCTTCTGTTATCAGTGTGCCGTTGGTGCTCAGTGCGGTCTTCAACCCTTGTTCTGATGCGTAATCCGCAAGTTCCCAGAAATCCTTTCTTAGCAGTGGCTCACCACCGGTGAACAGAAGCAAGGGGATTTTCATATCGGCAAGGTCGGCGATGAACGTTTCTGCTTCCTCCAATGTCAGTTCACGGCTACTGTCCACCCCCGGTCCTGCACTGATGTAGCAATGGGTGCACGCCAAATTACACTTATTCGTGATGTTCCAGAAAACCACAGGCCTGCGTGTTTCCGCGAATGCCAGTAACCTGCTTGGCACCTGATGCAGAGGCGTATTTCTATACTTAAAAGCGTCACTAACGGTTCCTTTTCCATGAATGAGCTGCGTTATCCGTATCATGCTAATCACCCTTTTTTATTTCTATTATTTAGCTCGTTAATTAGTTAACCTTTTTACCTGATGCGATCTATATTATATCAAGAATAAAAATGAAAAAAGAAGAGCTGGTGCATCTGCATCTGTTGCTGGCTCAATTGAAGAAGTATTGTGAGGCAGAGGGTGTGAACTGTGATTTCGCAAAGTATAACGAGTTGGGCATCACGCCTTTTCAGGTGCACCGGAGCAAAGAGGATCACAAGCAGGCGGTCTTCATTCTCGGGACCGAACTTGTATCGCTTGCTGCAAGGAACAACTTCCTGCTGAGTAAATAGCAGAGCGGTAAAGTGTAGCAAAGAGGCAGCACTTTCTTGTTCTGCTTCGCGGTAGTCGGTGTGGTGGCGGGTGGATAATAAAAGAAGCAGAGATTGGCATTGTTTGTGTTACGAAGTAGCACAAAAATGAGATTGCGGGTAGCGCATATTCCGGGACTTACTTTAGGGTGTATTGCCCGCTTAGACTCTATAATTTATCTCCGTACCGGAATGATTACCGTAAACGGCATTCAAAATATTACGCGGATTGCTGCCTTCAATCACAATGGTCTTTATTCCGCTCCGCTCTATCATCTTTGCGGCAACCGGGTCTATTATAATTCTCGATCCAGCCTTTAGTTCCTCTTTCATCACTATCATCAGAAGCTCCTTTGCCGTAAGCTTATCGTATTTCTTTGCAGCCGGATATACACGAGGGTCCGCCTCATAGACGCCATCCACCGATGTTACGCTTAGCAGGAGTTCAGCATTCACATACTCAGCAAGAATCGCAGCCACGGTATCTGTCGTGTAACCCGGGCTTACACCACCCATCACCGCTATTCGTCCTCCTCCTCCTCCGTCCATAGCCCTGGCGACTTCTTTATAATCCGAGAAAGGTTCAGGATAGACGTTATGCAACGCAGAGACGAGTAATTTCGCGTTTATTCGTGTCGCAGCTATGCCGATATAATCACATATTGCTTCGTTCGCACCTATTTCACGTGCTATTTTTATGTATTCGCGTGCACGTTCTCCGCCCCCGGTAACTACGTATAGTCCGTGCGATTGTGCAAGCTCTTCTAAGACCTCGGCAACGCCCTTTATACGTGCTGCATCCTCAAAGAAGATACCACCTAACGAAACCACGACTTTCATGCTCGCCACGCTTATTCATTAATTACCCTTATTTAAAAAGGTAATTTTTACGTATTGCTATTTTAGTGGACTTAACGGTGCGGCATATTAGACTCAGGATACCCGACCATCAACTTATTTAATCCCGGTAGACAAAGGTAGATTAAGATGACCGAATGGCGCGCTGACCCCCAGCATTTATGCATATATCCTTTTATGGCAGAGGCATCGGAATATGTAGATACCACCGGAATTACGCTTGACGAGTTAATAAGCGCTGCTTCGTTCGAACGTGCAAGACTGCGGGGCGAAGAGCGGGTAATAGAAGCCCTAAAAGAGGGAACAATCCGAAAGCCCGCCCTGATTAGTCCTGTCCTGACAGATAAGGAATTATTCTCTTATCCCTTTGCTCGTATACTCGTATCCTGTATCGGAGACGCCTATCTTGTACGCAGATATGCACTCTCGGAGGCAAAAGCGGCATACGAGCGCCTATCAGAAGATTCCAGTCGGGATATTATTTACAGGATGTCCGAAGAATTTGACATACGAATAGATTCCTCTACGGATGCGCAGATTACGATGTCTTTCATTGATTATTTACGGTTCACAACGAATCTACATGATAAACGATGGCGATTGTTAAACCGGGGATTGGCGCGAGGTAAAGTGAAACTGAGTAAGAGCGAATTTATTCGCGTTATCCAGGAAGCGATATATGAACGGATAAAGCAAGACCTACCGTTGAAAGTGCCTCTGGATATATGCCTGGCGATACGTGGCTACACAGAGAAGATAAAACAGGAATTGGAAGCAACTCGTGAGAAGTTCGATGATGCCGGGTTCGATTCGCTGGTAAAAGACCCGGATAGTTTCCCACCCTGTATAAAAGCCATTCTGAGCAATTTAAAAGAGGGTGTGAATGTTACACATGGTGCAAGATTCGCGGTTACTGCGTTCCTCTTGAATATCGGTCTAACCGGGGACGAGGTAATAGCGATATACAGGAATTCGCCGGATTTCGATGAAGAGCGGACGAGGTATCAGGTAGAGCACATTGCAGGTGATAAAGGCGAAACTCGCTATACTGCACCGTCCTGTGCGACCATGCGTACCTATGGCAATTGTACAGGGAGTGATGATATCTGTGATAGAGTTTATCATCCGTTAACTTATTACAAACGTAAGTTGAAGAGTAGGGGCGAACGTGAGGAGCGTGTGGAATAATAAACCCCTCTTATCTAAATCACCCGATGCCTATTTTACTGAAGAATTCTTTTTAGCTGCTGCGAACCCGCCTTTAAGATAAGTGAAGGATAACCAACGTAAGGCACCCGTACCCTCGCCACGGCGATTACCCAGTCGGGCTTCACAGGTTCAATTCTAACCCATCCCTTCTCTGTATCCACCCTTAAACATTGCTGATCATAACACTCATTATGGTCCCCTTTCGTGATGTATCCTGCGAAAGGTGCGAGTTCACCTCCTGGCATCCTTTCTCCCTTTTCTACCCAAAACCTGGCTCGATGTATTATCGGTGTCGCAGAAGAGAGCCCGTTTGGACGATATATAATCACATCACCGTATTCCCCAAATGACTTATAATCCTGCTTTTCTCCCGCTTTGAATGTTGTGATATTCGTACGGTGCGGTGACATCACGAGAATCAAATCCCCTATCTGCATATGGGGAACCATGCTGCCTGATTCAACAGCAAATCCTATATGCCAGGTCCCCGTAACAGCGTAAGCCAGCAGAATTATCGCACCGACAATTAATAACGCCTCCACCAGACTTTTTCCCGTGCCCATCAATACTTCTTTCATTCCACTGTCACTTCTCCTTAGTACAGGTTCTCTCTATAAAAAGGTATTATACCGCGTGAAAGTCCGTTTCTCGCCGCTGATATAGGGAAGAAGTGATTAAGAGGACGGTCTGTTCAAGTCGAATTTCATACCGTCCCGCGCTGCTATCACCTTCACACCCGTTTCCTCGCTCAGTCGCTGCGCAATCTCCCAGGGTTTATTCTTCAGCATCGTCATGCCGAAATGCGTGAGTATCGCCACCATTGGTCGGTTCGCTTCTACTATCTTCTTCGCGTCTTCCACACAAAGATGATCCACGCCTTCTCTCTTTTTATACATCACCACGTTCAGCACGAGGACTTCGCCATCGTAATAATCTTCTAACCCGTCGAAATAGCACGTATCCATAATAAAGGAAATCCGTGTCTCACTTTCCCCCTTCCCCCTTATGTTCAGTCCGTAAGTTTCTACACCATGAGCGTGCCTTTTCGGCGTGTTTATCACCAGGTTACCAATAGAATAAAGCCCACCCTCTTTCATCACTTCTATTCTCTCCAGAAGTCCTTTATAATAATCGAGCACAACGGCATCTCCTCCGTTCGAGAGTGCATCTTGCGGGCAGAGAAGCACCCCCCGGTGCTTGATGCCACCCCCGGTCATCGCTTCGATCATCACGTTCACATCGTTAGAATGGTCTAAATGCTTGTGTGACAGCACAATGGCGTGCAGCTTAGCGGGATTGAACTTCGGTTTGCTGGATGCGAATCGTACCAGCGTGCCAGGACCCGGATCTATAAGGATGTTCGTGCCTTTCATGCTGAGAATAGCACCCGCAGAAGAGCGAAATTGCGTTATCATTACAAACCTTGCACCTGCGGTTCCCAAGAATTTTAGCTCGTCCATTCTTCTTCCACTTTCTTCATGCTTATCCTTACTTTATCAAAATACCAGTAATATGTTACCTTAGCCATGAAGAAAGATTGCAAACTAAACTAATAACTGCGGTTGAGAGGCTTCAAAGTAAAGGGGCACATGGATGGATGGATGAAGATGAAGGTGGAATTGTTGTAAATATAATATATTTATGATGCAAATGGAAAGGATTACTTATGACTGCATCATTCATGTAATTCTGTCAGGACGAATAAAAAGGAAGGGGAAATGATGAAAAACGGAAATCGGCGGGAATTGGTAGAGGCATTAATACTGGTGGTTTTATTCACAGCGCTGGCATTCGTAAGCTGCGCTTCCGCATCTACTACATATACGGTATGCCAAAATGGCTGTAACTACACCAGTATCCAGGCAGCGGTTGACGCCGCCGAACCAGGCGACACCATCGAGGTGCACAGCGGCACGTATTACGAGAACGTGAACGTGACCAAGCAACTCATTTTAAAAGGCAATGACACTGGCAGCGGTAAACCTGTGGTGAATGGAGGTGGCAATGGTAGTGTGATTACGCTTTCCGCAGACGGAATTACACTCGACAGATTCACGGTAACAAACGCTTCGGATGATGCCGGAGTCAATGTAACCGCAAACGAGAGTACAATTACAGGCACCAATGCCAGCAACAACAATTACGGCATCCGCCTCCACTATTCCTGCAACAATACCATCACAGGCAACACCGCCAACTACAACAACTACGGTATCTACCTCTACCATTCCGGTAACAACTCTATTAAGAGCAATACCTTCGTGCATGACGGTCTTTTTGTTTATTATTCCTACCAGAACACCGTGGCAGAGAATACGGTAAATGTAAAGCCGCTTGTCTATCTAGAAGACGCATCAGATACTGTGGTGACGGATGCAGGACAGGTGATACTTGTAAATTGCACTAATATCACGGTAGAGGATCTGGAGTTATCTAATACGTGCATTGGCGTAATGCTATGGCGGACCGTAGATAGTTTAATCTCAAACAATACTGTCAGCAACAACAACAGGTACGGTATCAACCTCTATGATTCCAGCAACGATAACTCGATCACAGGCAACAATGTCAGCAGCAACAACCGCCAGGGCATAGTACTCGACAGTAACAGTAACAATAACACCATCACAGGCAACTATGCCCTCGACAACGGAAATAACGGCATATTACTCACCGATTCCTGCAATCACAATGCCATCAAAGGCAATAATGTCTGCAACAATAGCTACAACGGCATCTTCCTCGACTCTGCTGGTATCAATAATATCTCTGGCAATAATGTCAGCAACAACGGCGAATACGGCATCTTTCTCCGCAATTCCAGTAATAACAACTCCGTTTATGACAATACTGTCTGCAACAATAGCTACAACGGTATCATTCTCTCCCTTTCCTGCAATCATAATACTATTTTATGTAATACTCTTTGCAACAATAGCTATAACGGCATCTTACTCTACCGTTCCAGTAACAATAATACTGTTACTGACAATACTGCCTGCAACAATCACTACAACGGCATCTTCCTCTCCCTTTTCAGCAACTACAATACCATTTCAGGCAATATCGTTTGCAACAATAGCTATAGCAGCGGCATCTTCCTCAACTCGTCCACCAATAATATCCTTTCTGGTAATACCGCTTGCAACAACGCCGGAGAAGGTATCCACCTCTTCTTCTCCAACAATAACAGCATTACAGGTAATAATGCCAGCAGCAATTCCAACGGCATCTACCTCTTCACCTCTTCCAACAACACTATGACAGGCAATAACGCCGGCAACAACTACAACGATGGCTTCTACCTCACGTCTTCCAGCAGCAACAATATCAAACGCAATAATGTCTACAACAGTAATGGCGGCATCTATCTCGACGATTCAAGCGACAATAACGCCATTACAGACAATACATTTGTAAATACCGGTCTTTTTGTTCATTATTCCTACCAGAACACCGTGGCAGAGAATACGGTAAATGGCAAGCCGCTTGTCTATCTAGAAGACGCATCAGATACTGTGGTGACAGAGGCAGGACAGGTGATTCTTGTAAATTGTACTAATATCACGGTAGAGAATCAGGAGTTATCCAATACAACTGTTGGTATAGCACTTTTGAAGACAGAAGATAGTATAATCGCAAACAATACAGTCAACAACAACGCCAAATATGGACTCTCTCTCGAGCCGTTCTGCGCTAATAACACTATTTATGGCAATACTGCCTGCAACAATCTCTACAACGGCATCTTCCTATCCTATTCCTCCAACTACAATACAATAACAAGCAATAATGTAAGCAACAATCTCTTCAATGGTATCTTCCTATCACTTTACAGCCACCACAATACTATAACAGGCAACTATGCCTGCAAGAATTACGACAATGGCATCTCACTCGACTTGTTCAGCATCAATAACCTTATTTCAGGCAACTATGCCTGCAAGAACTACGACAATGGCATCCGTCTTGCATCATCTTCCAATAGCAATACTATCACAGGCAATAATGCAAGCAGCAGCTACAACAACGGTATACTCTCCGGCACCTCATACAACAACATCATCTCTAACAATACCCTCAGCAGCAACCGCAGGAACGGTATCCGTCTATACGCTTCCGATAACAATACCATCACCGGCAACAATGTCAGCAGCAGCAGCAACACCAGCTACGGCATTGAGTTCGAGATTTCCCACGGCAACAAAATCTATCTCAATAATTTCATAAACAAAACCAATAACGTTCTTTCTTACAACTCAACCAGCATCTGGAACTCACCCGAAGAACTGAGCTATTCTTTTAAGAGTGGCACACACACAAACTACATGGGCAATTACTGGAGCGATTATAAAGATAATTATCCTGATGCGGGAGAGAAGATAGCTGGGTGTGGGATTTGGAATACACCGTATAGCGTAGATGGAGATGGAGATACAGACAATTATCCGCTGGTGGAACCGGAGGGGAATTATATTATAGAGACCGGAGGGCGGAATCATTTTGATACCGGCTCACCAGCAAATCCATATCCAAGTATCTCAGGCACGTATAACGGCACAATTAAACCAGAGCAAACGATTACCGTATCCAGACTTTACACTTATCCCTGCAAAGGCACGGGAGGGCATACCGAATCTATAAGATTATGGAACTCGACGTTTAACGTAACAACAACCTGGAAAGGCTACCAGAGCAACTGGCAGAACATCGCCTTTGATGATTCATTCACGCTTGTAAAAGACAAAATATACTACTACACTATCAGAACTGGCTCTTATCCACAAGTTATCCACAATCAAACGTTTACAAATGAATATGGCACGATAAACTGCACAAAGTTTACAGAGGTGAATGGTAGGGTTTATTATGACTGGATACCAGCAATAAAACTATTACCGTAGTAGAGGTTTTCACGCGATAACTCAGTGTTGAATGACCTCACGAAGGGGGAATAAATCTATAAACTCCATGTTGCCGTCATCCGTGCCGTCATTCTCCATGAGTTCTTCCCTCTCCTGTCCTGGTAGATTCGCTCTATCAGTGGTAGCAGCAGTATTAGTAGTGGAAATCATCTTGTACCGTCTTCTTGCTCTGCTCCCTTTCCTCGTTAAAATACCGTCAGAGTGCATGTCTGCAAGGTATGTGGATAACGTGCTTAGTTTTACATTGTCGCCATAGGCTTCTTCGTATATTCGCTTCAGCTCTGAAGAAGTGAACCAATCTCCGGGTGCTCGTTCATCATAGCACAAGAAATAAGCCAATCGCTCCTTTATCGTAAGGTCTTCGCTCTCAATATCATAAGGGTTAATAGCCGCAGACGAAGGTATCTGGTCTTCCAGGAACTTGACTATGCTTCTAATCGCGTTAGATTTAAAAGCTTCATTAAACGGGTCCCCTTCACGCTCCAGTGTGGTTTTCATTCCCTCTTCATCCTCCACTGCTACTCGCACCTTCACCCGCTTTCCCCCCTCTTTTTCTCTTCACATATTCACTGAATATGTGAAATGAAGTTCAAGGTTATATATAAAGGAATAAGTAAAAGTAACTGAAAACGCTAATATTTCCTGTGGAACGAACCGGTGAATAAATGAACACAGGTGCATCACAGTAAAATCTTTATCTTACAAGCGCTAAACAAATCTTAAAAGAACGGAGGACGTCGCGAAATTGAGAGCAAAGAGAGATTACTATGAAATCCTGGGCGTGGACAAGGCAGCATCACCGCAGGATATAAAACGTGCTTATCGTAGATTAGCGAAGAAATATCATCCAGATTTAAACAAAGACAATCCAAAGGTAGCGGAAGAGAAGTTTAAAGAGCTCTCTGAAGCTTATGAAGCTTTATCCGACCCTCAGAAGAGGTCGAATTATGATAGGTTTGGTCATGCAGGTGTTGATTTTGGTCCAGGTGGCTTTGACTGGTCAAAGTTCACGCGATATGGCGATGTAGAGGACATATTCGGTGACCTGTTCAGGAATCTATTTGGCGCTAATTTCGGCGTGGGAAGAAGCAGAGGCGGTGGTATGGGCAGCAGTATGTTCGATGATTTATTCGGTGTGGGAAGGTATGCCCGGACGGAGGAGCGGTATGGACCTGCGAGGGGAAGTGACCTCAGATATGACCTTGAAATAGAGCTGGAGGATGCCGTAAGGGGTGTAGAGAAAGAGATAAACATTTCCAAAGCAGAAAGCTGTCCGGATTGCAAAGGCACGGGTGCATTGAGTGAGGGTTTGCGAACCTGTACCACATGCGGCGGCACAGGACAGGTAAAGAGAGTCACGAGTCAGGGTTTTGCACAATTCGTCTCCATCTCTACCTGCCCTCAATGCAGGGGAAGGGGGAAGGTAATAGAGAAACCGTGTACAACTTGCAGCGGGCGGGGTAAAAGAGCGGTGAACAAGCGAATAGTCGTGCGAGTACCGGCAGGTGTGGATACAGGAAACAGATTGCGAATTGCAGGTGAGGGCGAAGCGGGGGAAGGAGGGGGACCTCCCGGCGATTTGTATGTGGTGATGCATGTGAAAGAGCATGAGTTCTTCATGCGGGAGGGAAACGACCTGATTTGCGAAGTCCCTGTTCGGTTTGCACAGGCGGCTCTGGGCACTGAGCTAGAAGTGATGACCTTAGAGGGCGACATGGCGAAGCTGAAGATGCCTGCGGGCACGCAATCCGGCACGACATTCCTCCTGAAGAATAAGGGCATACCCGATTTGAGAGGTCATGGCAGGGGCAGCATGCAGGTTAAAGTGCGGATTGTTACACCAAAGAAGTTGAGTAAGAGGCAGGAGGAACTGCTACGGGATTTTGACAGTGAAGCGCAAAAGTGGGACGAGGGGAGAAGACCTAATAAGACTCATTTCTGGTGGAGAGGGGATAAAAGTAAATAAAATAGAAACACATTAACTAATTAACTAACTAACTAAACACAGAAAGATGGAAGGGAACAGAGATGGAAGGACCGAGACAGATAAGAACACCTATACTCGCCGTACTGGGACACATAGATCATGGCAAGACGACACTACTCGATAACATCCGCGGTACTGCGATAGCATCGAAGGAAGCCGGACGGGTGACACAGCATATAGGTGCAACGGAAATACCAATAGATACGATAAAGCAGATTTGTGCACCGTTAAGAAGCGATTGGACCGGGATAGAAGTACCGGGGCTGCTCTTCATTGATACGCCCGGGCATTACGCTTTTGCGTCTCTACGAAAGAGGGGCAGTGCATTGGCGGATGTCGCGGTTCTGGTAGTGGACGTGATAGAAGGGTTTCAGCCACAGACGTACGAATCATTAAGCATTTTAAGATTATTTAAAACGCCTTTTGTCATTGCATTGAATAAAATAGACCGTATAAAAGGGTGGCAGTCAAGAAACAAGCCATTCATTATTAATTACAAAAGTCAACCTGAATATGCACGTAATGAGCTGGATACGCGGATATATAAGCTGGTGGGTGAGATTTACGATAAAGGTTTCTCGGCTGACCGGTACGACCGGATAGAAGACTTTGCAAGGACGGTAAGCATCGTGCCTGTATGTGCGCAGACCGGCGAAGGCGTAGCGGATTTGCTCCTTGTTCTGATTGGATTATCACAGAAGTACTTTGAGAAGACCCTGCGGATTCATTTGGACGAGGCAGGTGTGGGCACGATATTAGAAAAGAAGGAGGAGCGAGGGCTCGGAACCACGATAGATGTGATTTTATATGATGGTACGCTCAGCGAGGGCGATACAATCGTGGTTGGCTGCATGGATGAAGAGCCGGTAGTTACAAAGGTAAAAGCGTTGTTAAAACCGCGAGCTTTGCAAGAGATAAGAGCAGAGCAGCGATTTAAACGTGTAAAGACGGTGAGTGCCTCCGCAGGTGTGAAAATAGTAGCACAAAATATAGAAGGCGCTCTTTCGGGCTCTTATGTACGGATGGTGGTGCGCAAAGCTGATATTGAGTGCG
Organism: Halobacteriota archaeon; assembly: GCA_049287525.1. Taxonomy (GTDB): domain Archaea; phylum Halobacteriota; class Syntropharchaeia; order Alkanophagales; family Methanospirareceae; genus QENJ01. The sequence continues at coordinate 15,834 of JBAQFZ010000093.1, forward strand.
TGATTAAGGAGATGAAGCGTGAGATAGCAGATATGAAGTTGGATACATGCCCAGAGGGTATAACCATAAAGGCAGACACACTGGGTTCGCTGGAAGCACTTGCGCTGGAATTGAAGCGTGAGAAGATAGAAGCAATAAAGAAAGCAGAAGTGGGTAATATCTCAAAACGAGACGTAATAGATGCCACTACGATAAAAGACCCGTATTTAGCTGTTATTTTAGGCTTTAACATTGACGTTCTCCCGGATGCCCAGGAAGCGGCATTGCAAAACCGGATTCCCATCTTTGTGAGTGATGTGATTTATCACGTGATAGAAGATTATGAGAACTGGGTGACGGAGGAGAAGGCGAGGGAGAAGCGAGAGAAGAGTGAGCGATTGACCATGCCTGGAATGGTAAAGATACTGCCAGGTTGTATATTCAGACAGAGCAAGCCTGCTATCTTTGGCGTTGAAGTGCTGTGTGGTAAGATAAAAACGGGCGTGGAGTTGATAAAAGCGGATGGGGCAACTATCGGTACTATAAATGGGATACAGGATAGGAAAGAGAATTTAGATGAAGCGGTCGAAGGGATGGAGGTGGCGATTTCTATGAGGGGACCCACGATAGGGCGACAGATAGATGAGAATGACGTATTATATGTGAACGTCTATGCAGAGGAGCAGGAGATGCTGCGCGGATGGTTGCCCGCGGATGAAGTGGAGTTGTTGGAGAAGGTGCTGGAGATAAAGAAGAGGAGGAGGAAGAGGAAGGATACGATTTAGATGCGGCATTTTTCTTATGATAATGAAAGAATAAGAAATAGAGAAAGTGCCAAAAGCAGAAGACGTTAAAAAAGTGCTGGTAATCGGGTCGGGTCCTATACAGATAGGGCAGGCTGCTGAGTTCGATTTCTCTGGTTCGCAAGCTTGCCGGGCGTTAAGAGAAGAAGGCGTGGAGGTTGTGCTCGTGAATTCTAATCCCGCCACGATAATGACCGATTTCGAGATGGCTGATGTGATATACATAGAGCCGCTGGTGGCGGACGTGGTAGCGAAGATAGTGGAAAAGGAACGTCCTGATGGCATATTAGCGGGTTTGGGTGGGCAGACCGCACTGAACATGACGGCTGAATTAGCAGAACGCGGCGTATTATCACGATACGACGTAAATGTACTTGGTACACCGTTAGAAGCTATATATGATGCCGAAGACCGAGAGCGATTCAAACAAACGATGGAACGCATACACGAGCCGATACCAAGGGGCGTTACGGTCAATTCCGTGGAGGATGCGGAAGAAGTTGCAACTGAGCTGGGTCTACCGCTTATAATCCGACCTTCCTACACACTGGGAGGCATGGGAGGCGGAATAGCCAGGACGCGGAAGGAGCTCTTAGAGGTAGTATCTTACGGGCTACATGTTTCGCGGATACATCAGGTTTTAGTAGAAGAGCGCGTACTTGGCTGGAAGGAGATAGAGTATGAGGTGATGCGAGATGGAAAGGACACGTGCATTACGATATGTAACATGGAAAACCTTGATGCAATGGGTATTCACACCGGCGAATCAATAGTGGTCACGCCTAGCCAGACGTTATCCGATGAGGAACATCAGATGTTGAGGTCAGCGGCGATAAAGATAATACGAGCACTAAAGGTAGAAGGGGGATGTAATACCCAATTCGCATTAAAAGAAGGCTCTTACAGGGTAATAGAAGTAAATCCGCGTGTGTCAAGGTCGTCTGCACTCGCATCAAAAGCTACCGGCTATCCAATTGCAAGGGTAGCGGCAAAGATCGCAATAGGACTTCATCTGGATGAGATAAGGAATGACGTGACGGCAGAGACGCCCGCATCGTTCGAACCCGCAATAGATTACGTAGTAGTAAAGATACCGAGATGGCCATTTGATAAGTTCTCAAAAGCAGATAGGACTTTAACGACCTCTATGAAGAGCACAGGCGAAGTAATGGCGATAGGGCGGACCTTTGAAGAGGCGTTACAAAAAGCGATCCGGTCTTTGGATATAGACAAGTACTTTGGCGTTGGCTATGAGAACTGGTCAGAAACGGAGCTGAAACGTCTTTTAGAATTTCCAACTGACGATCGTATATTCGCGATTTACGAGGCTTTGAAACGTGGTATTAGCATAAAGGAGATATCGGAACTGAGCTGCATAGACCCGTTCTTCATAAATAAGATAGCGAAGATAGTGCAGATGGAGACAGAATTGAAGGAGAACCCAGGCGGTAATTTAAGATTAGCGAAGCGAATGGGGTTCACCGATGAACGGATTGCTGCGCTAACCGGTCGTAGCCGGGAGGAGATAAGCGATTACAGAAGAGAAGAAGGTCTTTTACCCACCTATAAGATGGTGGACACGTGTGCCGCGGAATTCGAGGCGAAAACGCCTTATTTCTACTCCTCTTATGAGCAAGAATGTGAATTAAAGCCTTCGGCACGGAAGAAGGTGTTGATTATTGGTGCAGGTCCTATCAGAATTGGACAGGGAATCGAGTTCGATTACTGCACGGTGCATGCGGTCAAGGCGTTGAAGGAAGAAGGAATAGAAGCGCATCTCATAAATAACAATCCAGAGACCGTATCCACAGACTACGATACATCGGATAAGCTCTTCTTCGAGCCTTTGACGCTGGAAGACGTGATGAACGTGATAGAGAAGGAGAACTACGATGGTGTGATGGTACAGTTTGGGGGTCAGACCTCGGTTAACTTAGCGGTTCCACTGAAGAACGAACTGGAGCGGTTGGGGGCAAAGACGGTAATTATGGGTACGGACCCGGAGGACATGGATATTGCAGAAGACCGGGAGCGATTCAGTAAGTTCCTTCTCCGTCAGGGAATACCACAGGCTGATAGCGGATATGCGACCTCATTGGAAGGCGCGAAGAAAGTAGTCTCGAGGATAGGATTTCCCGTGCTTGTCCGCCCCTCCTATGTGCTAGGCGGAAGAGCAATGGAGATCGTGCATGACGAAGAAGAGCTGATTAGATATATACATGAAGCAGTGCGTGTATCAAAGGAGAAGCCAGTCCTGATAGATAAATTCTTAGAAAAAGCTACGGAAATAGATGTGGATGCAGTGTGCGATGGTGAGGAAGTGCTGATTGGTGCGATAATGGAGCATATAGAGGCGGCAGGTATTCATTCCGGCGATTCCGCTTGTGTTATTCCACCACAATTATTGTCTAAGGGAATTATAGCGACTGTGAGGGACTATGTGAAGAGGATAGCACTAGGATTGCAGATAAAAGGGCTGCTTAACATTCAGATGGCGGTTAAAGAAGATGTGGTTTACGTGCTGGAAGTGAATCCGAGGGCAAGTAGAACGATACCGTATGTTGCGAAGGCAACGGGAATACCACTTGCAAAGCTCGCGGCTAAGGTGATGTTGGGGCATAAATTACGTGATTTGGGCGTTAAAGAGAGAGAACTAAAGCATGTAGCAGTGAAGGAGGTCGTATTACCATTCTTGAAGTTTTCGGGTGTGGACACTATTTTAGGACCTGAGATGAAGAGCACGGGCGAGGTGATGGGAATAGATGACGAGTTCGATAAAGCGTTTTTCAAGTCTGAACTTGCGGCTGGTAATCCATTGCCGGTGGATAAGGGTAGTACGGTCTTCATTTCGGTATGCAAAGCTGACCAGGAGGTGATAGAAGGAGTTGCGCAGAAATTAAAAGAAGCGGGACTGGCAATTGTGGGTACGGAGGGCACGGTGCGATATCTGAGGCTGCGCGGGATTAACGCCACGGAGCTGAGGAAGGTGCATGAAGGGTCTCCAAATGTGATGGAGATGATGCACGCGCAGGAGATAAAGCTGGTGATAAATACGCCTACGGATAAACAGTCCTATAAGGATGGATACAGTATAAGAAGAGCCTGTCTTGAGCTCGGTATTCCGTATATAACGACAATGCAAGCGGCGAAGGCTGCTGCTTCTGCTATCTTGGGGATGAAAGGAGGCGAAATTGAAGTGAAGGCAATGAGCGAGTATTTCAAGGTGAATGAAAATTAGCCCGGAAGCAATAAAGGACCCAGGCGTGTGGCGAGAGCATAAGCTTAATTGGTAAAGATAATACGTTCACCACATTCGTTTGCTGATGAAGCGTTGATTGAAGAATCCAATCGGAATTATTTGAGTAAAATCTTAATGGTCCGTATGCTTCTCCTTATTATTGACGTTTGTGGCGTTGGGAAACTCTTTTCTCCATGCTCCTTTTGGAAACTTTGCCGAGACAAATTTCTCCTTTTTCAATTTTAACGAAAATTACGATTTTTCGATAAAAATTTCGCCCTATTTCTTTTAAATGAGCTTGTTTTCTCAACTTCAGTGTGCTTTTTTTCTTTGTTTTGCGAATAGAGCCATTATATCTGATATTTTCGAGAGGAAAAGCATCAGAAAAGCTTTTATAGTGATTTGACGTATCTAATAGTTACCTTAAGGAGACATGGGCGAAGTGGAGGTGAAGCGGGAAAGGGTAACAAGGCATGACCTCAGGCATGACCGGCATACGGTCTCATTGCTGACAGATCATAAAACTTTTAAAAAAAGTTTTATCAAAAACGCTTCGCAATCGGTGGGGCAAGGATGGGAAGTGGTGGAGAGGTATATATCGGGGCAGAAGGGTTACGAGAAAACAGATACTGTACCGGTGGTCGTGATAGATGAAGAAAAGGAAAAAGCACATAAAACCTGGTACATATCGCTTTATAACAAACTTTTTGGAGGGCAACACCAAAAATAAAAAATCGAAAAGCTTTTATACACCTATGGCAATAATATAGTTTAAGTCACCGGCGCTTGTGCTTAGGTACAGGCTTCGTACTTAAGTATAGTGACTATATAGATTGAAATGTAAATAGGAGGTGATAAAATATGGCAGAAGAAATATCGATGGGGAAATATAAAAAAGCTTATCGAGAGGTTGTAAAAGAGAAGGAAAAGAGGGGATTCCTTATACA
>JBAQFZ010000094.1:0-5209 GCA_049287525.1 Halobacteriota archaeon
TATGTTGTAGTCACTAATCCCGAGGGGGACGTCACAGCATCGAAATTGTCCATTCCCTCAATGGAACAAAGGCAAATTATGGATGTGTTAGGGGTGGAGTATATAAAGTCTGAAACTTAGGTAATAAAGCAAAAGACCATCTTACTTTTGCAACGGCAGGCTGGGAAGAGAGCGAGATAGTTTCTGATACCTGTGTATTATGTCAGCAGGCGGCAGAGAAAGCACTAAAAGCACTCTTAGAATTAGAAAACATAGATGTGGAAAAAGAATCAGCAGTTGAGTGCTGAAGTAAAGAGGGTATATTTAAATTGTGATGAACTACAATAGCAACGCATGAACATCGAGTGCTACAAAGAACTCTTTGAAGAGGTTGCGGAACAGAGTATTGTGCTTCTGGAAGGGCAAGCGATGGACCTCCATTTTAAGAATAGTAGAAAAGTGAGCGAGTCAGAAGTGATAGAGATGATGAGGCGAAAGACCGCGAAGCTCTTTGCGGTCTCTGCCAAATGCGGTGCAATCGCCGGTGGCGCACCGTACGAAGTAGCCGGGGAGCTGGGCAATGCGTGGGAGAATATAGGGATTGCATCCCAGATAAGGGATGACATTCTTAAAATAGAAGAAGTAATTAACCTATTCAAAGAGTATGGGTCAATAAGATACTCGGAGGAGATAGCGCGGGAATATCTGCGCAAAGGCACGGAAGCGCTAAGGCAAATAGACGTGAAGGGAAAAAGCAGAGCGGAGATAAGAGAGAAGATGTTGGCTATGGCGGGATATTTCGTGGAAAGAGATAAGTGAAGGAGGGATAAGGTAAAAATGGAGCGGAATAAGAATAAGAGATTCGGACGGGGTGCAAACGCTTGCAGGCGATGCGGTAGACAAAGGGGATTGGTTCGTAGATATGGTATTTATCTATGCAGACAGTGTTTTCGGGAGATAGCAAGGGAGATAGGGTTTAGGAAGTTCAACTGACAAACTTTCTTTGAAAAGGAAGTTTGATGGCTAAACAACATTTATATTAAATTATATTATAATAGAGTATCTTTGTTGTAGAGATAAATAAGGATGGGAAATGTCGCTAAATGACCCGCTTGCGGATGCTCTTTCGCACATAAAGAATACAGAAAGAGTAGGGAAGATGGAATGCAGTGTAAAGCCAGCGTCAAAGTTGATAGGGAACGTTCTGAGTGTAATGCAAGAAGGAGGCTATGTAAAGGAGTTTGAGCTCGAGGAAGATGGAAAAGCGGGGATATTCAAGGTAAAGCTTCGGGGGAAGATAAACGATTGTAATGCGATAAAACCGCGGTTTTATGTCCATACACGGGATTTTGATCGGTTGGAGAAGCGGTTTTTACCCGCAAGGGATTTCGGATTGCTAATCGTTACGACACCAAAAGGAGTAATGTCGCATGCGAAAGCGATTGAAGCGGGTGTGGGGGGGCAATTGCTGGCTTTCGTCTATTAGTAATTACGGCGTTTCCTTCCGCCGCCCGATCATCTCACCAAACACCTCTATCGCTTTTCTCAGGTCCGCCTCCTTCAATAACCCGTGCGGTGTCGGCACTTCAAAAATCCGCTTCGGTATGCGCAGGTTCGTGAGGTCATACCCTTCACGGAACTTGAAGTCCATCTTAGCACGATGAATATCCCTGCCAAGCACTTCTAATTTCTCCGCAGTCCATCCCTCTAACCCGATGGCATCCAGAGCTTTTATTACCCTCTCTGATGTGAACACTTTCCGCGCAAAGAAGCAGACCACGAGGCTTGATAGTATCTGTCGCCACTCCTCCTCCTTCAATAACGCACTCACCATCTCTTCTATACTGAACTCTTTACCTATTAACTTCTGGTCAAGGTCGTAACCCGCGGAATCGAGATGGCTGTGTCTGGCACCCGTGAGATTATTCATGTAACATGCGAGGCCGGTATGATATTCCGCCATCTCATTACCACCAAATGCAAGCGCATAATCCTGCCCGCCGTAGACGCTTGACGCATGTTCAACGCCCTGAGCCAGGTTATGATAAAACTCGTTTGGCATCTCCACGATTTTCTTTATCGCCTTGGAATAGACCTGAACGTCACCCCACCGGAACTCAAGCCCATCGGTATGCTCCTTCGTTATTAGCCCTTTTGCATACGCCTCTGTCGCCCATGCTAAGATAACTCCCGTGCTTATCGCGTCCATACCCTCACTGTCTACCCGATCATTCAATCTCAAATAATCCTCGGCACTCTCCATCCCAAGCATGAAGCCAAGCGAATATATGGGCTCGTTGTCGTAAGACATGGTGGAGGTCTTGAAATAATAGCCGGGCTCGTAGAGCTCTCTGAGCGATGCTAAATGAATGCAACCCACCGGGCAGTGTGCGCACGAAACCCGTCTTGATAGATACTTCTCGGCAATAGACTCACCTGAGAACTCTCGCGCTATCTCTTCCGGGGCACTTGCGGATTCTAAATTCCGGTATGCCATCCCTCCGAGTTTATTCAACGAATAGATCTTACCCGACGTGCCCAAATCGTGGTATTTCTCCATCGCATCGGTCTTAACTACCACGTCCTGTATCTCATCGTAAACACGTTGGTATTCCTTCCTCTTTTCCTTCGCTATTTCCACGCTCTTATCTGCGGATATAACCAGGGCTTTCAGTTTCTTCGAGCCCATCACTGCACCCAGACCGAGCCGTCCGAAATGACGATACGTTTCTGTCACAGCACAGGCATATCGCACCATCTTACCGCCCGCAGTGCCCATGCGTATAATGGTCCTTACTCCTGCACCCTTCTCCACCTCTCTTAAAACCCTGCCCACTGTTACTGCTTCCATATCCCAGATAGAAGAAGCATCTTTAAACTTTACTTCATCACCTGCAATCGCCAGGTAGAGCGGGATGTCGCTTGAACCCGTAATAACAATCGCCCCATAACCTGCGAATTTAATAGCCGTCGCACTTCGTCCACCGCAGTGGCTTTCTCCAAGGTTACCCGTTAATGGCGATTTGAACATTGCTACGGTCTTAGAAGCTGATGGGTATAAACCATTGAGAGGTCCCACAGCGAAGATTATCGGATTCGATTCACTTAGCGGGTCTATGCCATGCGGGCATTCCTCTTCTAAGAGTTTTATCGCAACTCCCGTACCACCCAGATACGCATCAAATAAATCCGGTCTTTCCTCTGTTCTGATGTCCTTCTTCGTTAAGTCTATGTACAGAACATTATTCATATCTTCTATCTTCATTAACATCTTTTAGCCTCCTAAGCTTCGACTAAGCCAATAGCGTCATGTACACAGTATTTTGCACAATCACCGCAGTATTTGCAGACGATGGGTTTGTTGTGCTCGTCATCCCAGAAGATAGCACCAATAATGCAGGCTTGTGCACAAAAACCACAGCCTATACATTTTGTCATATCCAATACTACTCCTCCATCTTCTTTTCGCTCCCGTAACGCACCCGTGGGACAGACTTTTGTACATGGCGGACTGTCACAGGCACGGCAGACAACGATTACAAAGCCTCTTTCTATCCCTCCGGCAGACCGCACTCTTATCGCCGATTTGTCGAGCCCTACTCTACCCACTCGCCTCGAGCATGCAAACATGCACTCCATACACCCGATGCACTTGTTCACATCAAGTACTGCCAACTTTTTCGCCATAATATATGCTCCATCTTCTTATACACCGCTTATGAAGAAGAGATAGAATATAATATAAACTAAAGATGCTGTTCTATAACTATAACGGTACCTATTATAGTACTTACGGGTAACGATAAAGCAAGGGGGGCTTAAAAATGGCAAAGAATACAATCTATATAATTGACGTTACGAACCGGGACGGTGTGCAAACGTCACGATTGGGCTTGGCGAAGTTGGAGAAGACAATGCTGAACCTGTATCTGGATGAAGCGGGGATATTCCAGAGCGAGTTCGGTTTCCCCATCACCCGGCACGAAACGAATTATATGAACGCCAATCTGGAGTTGGTAGAGATGGGGGCGCTGAAACGCATACGGCTCGCCGGCTGGATGAGGGCAATGAAAGGAGACGTTGAAGAAAGCTTCCGGCTGCTGCCGGAGCTGAAGCACGTGAATTTGAGCATATCCACATCCAGACAGATGATGGAGGGTAAATTCAGAGGTAAATATACATGGTCTGACCTGTTATACATGGTGTGCGAGGCGGTTGTGGCTGCTAAGGATCATGGTGCCGAGTCCATAGGAGTAAATGCTGAAGATTCCTCCAGGACGGAATTCGAGAAGCTGGTCGAACTTGCTGCCGTGGCAAAAGAGCATGGCGCGAAGAGGATTAGATACTGCGACACACTGGGATATGACGACCCGTTTACCATATATGACCGTGTAAAAGCGCTTGCAGACGCAGGGAAAATAGACATCGAACTGCATTGTCACAATGATCTGGGCATGGCAGTTGCCTGCTCCGTTGCGGGTGCTAAAGGAGCAATAGACGCTGGCGTGGATGCCTACATCAACACGACAGTGAATGGCATAGGCGAGCGTGCAGGTAATGCCGACCTGGTCTCCACCATTCTTGCGATAAAGAAATCCAGCGGGTTTGAGAATAAATATCACCTGGACGAGCATGTTGATTTGAGCCAGGCATGGAAGATATGTAATTACGCATCTCTCTCTTTCCGGGTTCCTATCCCACCCAATCAGCCGGCAGTAGGTGCTAACGCCTTTGCTCATGAATCAGGAATACATGCAGATGGCGCACTGAAGGATGAGCGTAATTATGAGCTGTATCACTACACGGAAGTGGGTAGGGGGCATATCGAGCAGATTGAGACCGGTAGGCTCATAACAGCCGGTGCATACTCAGGCATAAAAGGGTTCAAGAACGTAGCGGGGAGATACGAGTTGAAATTTAAAGATGAGGTGGAAGCCCATAAGATATTAGAACTCGTCCGGTGTGCGAACGTGCACACGCAGAAGCCCGTGACAGAGGACGAGATGAGGTTCATTGTGTCCTATCCCGAGCAAGCCCGGAAGCTCATGACGTTTCAACCCTGAGTGGTAAAGCCAGAATCCGGAGCTTCAAATGCTAACTAACGGTTGACTTTCAAATAAATGTAGGACACTTGGACCTGTCTCATTTATCTAATTATGCCTAATCGTATATAACATTTTTTATCACAAAATTTGATTTTAATAGCATGTAACCTCATAAGCCAATTAGT
>JBAQFZ010000095.1:0-39442 GCA_049287525.1 Halobacteriota archaeon
GGAGAATTATCGAGTTGAGAAGGGAGCATCCCAATTGGGGAAAGAAGCGGATAGCCCGGTGGATATGGAAGGAACATGGCTGGGAGAGGGTTGTCGCAATTGAGACCGTGAGAAACGTGTTGAACAGGCATGGGCTGTGGAAGAGGTTATCTCAGCATACAATGATGCTCCGCATCAAGGGTTGGATGGATGGTCTATCTCCAGACGAGTATGAGAGGAGACCTATGTGCATGGCGTCCGGTTGACTATAACAGCCTTCTTTCGCAAGCAATACCATTCATGCACAGGTGCCCAATATCAGCTTCTCTTCCCTATCGCGTATAATTTACAAGATCATCAAAGAACATCTTCGCCGTATCCCACGGGCCAGGACTCGCCTCGGGATGATACTGCACGCATTTTATACCTAGATAAGAGTCCTCAAAACCTTCTACCGTATCATCATTCGCATTTATCTGCGTTAGTTCCACTATACCGTCCATCGAATCTTCATCCACGGCAAAACCATGATTCTGCGCTGTTATGTACACACGTCCACTTTTGAGCTCCTTCACTGGCTGGTTCGCACCCCGATGCCCGAATTTTAGTTTATACGTCTCACAACCTAACGCAAGCGCGATGATCTGCAGACCGAGACAAATACCGAAGATAGGTATCTCACCTGCGAAATTCTTTACCACACGCATCGCGTTTTTACCGCGCTTCGGGTCACCAGGACCGTTGGAAAGCAGTAGAGCATCGGGTTCCGAACCCCTTATCTCGGATTCCGTCGTGTTTGCCGTAAACACGAAGATGTCCAGGTTCCTTTCTGCTAAGTTCTTCAATATGTTCCTTTTCGCACCCAGGTCAATTACCGCTATCCTTTTCCCTGCCCCTTCTATCCTGTAAGACCGCTTGCATGTGACCTGCTCGATTAAATCAAGCTCTGAGATGTCGGGCTGTGTCCTTGCGAGTTCTAAGGCATTCGCTTTTTCTTCCTCATTGCAATCCTCTACCACCTTCAAACACGCTTTCATCGTGCCATATTGCCTCGTCTTTATCGTCAACATCCTCGTATCTATTTCGCATATCCCTGGCAGTCCTTCTTCTCGCAGGAACTCCTCTATACTGCACTTAATTTTATAATGCGAAGGGAAGTCGCATTTCTCCCTTACCACGAAGCCTTCTACTTTTATCCCTTCTGATTGGAATTTAGCACCGCTCACCCCGTAATTACCGATGAGCGGGTAAGTGAGCATTAATATCTGACCCTTATACGAGGGATCGGTCAGAGCTTCTTCGTAACCCGTAAACGGAGTGGCAAATACGAGTTCGCCCAATGCAGCTCCTTCTGCACCCCAACCTTCGCCTTCTACTACTGTCCCGTCTTCGAGTGCGAGAATTGCTTTCATCTTCTGCATTATTCAATTATATTGTTCTGTATAAAGTGCCTTTGTCATTTTAGTTCCAGGTTATTAGCATTATAGTCGCATATACCCGCGCAAAAAGTTGATGCTTTTCGATACAAATTTTGATAGCGCCTCTATGGTTAAAATAACCGATTTTACAATGATAATAACATAACTGTCCCCCGGAGTGAGGAATGATAGAGAAAAAGCCGTCATACAAGAAGAATAGAGCGCAGCTAAAAGAAGAGCGGGACAATCTGAGTTTGATATTGGAAAGCATGGCTGACGGCGTATACCTTGTGTCAAAGGACTATGAAATAGAGTTTATGAACAGGGTTTCGATTGCTGAGTTGGGAGACCATGTCGGAGATATTTGCTATAAGGTGTTTCATGAGCGTGAAGAACCCTGTCCATGGTGTAAAGTTTCTGAGGTAATAACTGGCAAGACGGTGCGATGGGAATGGCACGCACGCAGGATGAACAGGTCTTATGACCTCATTGAGACACCGCTGAAGAATATTGACGGCACCATCTCAAAATTGACGATATTCCGGGACATCACCGAGCACACGCGTACAGCGAAGGATCGAGAACGGCTCATGAAAGAGCTGGAAGCAAAGAACGCCGAACTGGAGCGGTTCACCTATACGGTCTCTCACGACTTAAGGTCGCCTCTTCTCACCATTCATGGATTTATAGCGATACTACGACGAGATTTAGAGCGGAATGACAGTGAAAAAGTGAAAAACGATCTTAAAAATATAGAAGAAGGGGCTACAAAGATGGACCGCCTATTAAGTGACACGCTGCAACTCTCCCGTATCGGTCGTGTCGCGAATCCCGTGGAAGATGTGCCCTTTGGCGAATTAGTCCGGGAAGCAATAGAGCAGACTGCCGAGCAGATAAAATCGAGCGGGGTTGAAATATCCATGGCTGGGTACTTCCCTACCGTTCACGTGGACCGCATGAGGATAGTGGAAGTGCTTGTGAATCTCATCACCAACAGTATAAAATACATGGATGGACAGTTACATCCAGCGATAGAGTTCGGTTATCGTCTGGATGGTAACGATACCGTATTTTTTGTGCGGGATAACGGGATAGGTATAGACGCGAGTCAGCACGATAAGGTGTTCGGACTCTTTTACAAAGTGGACAGTCGTAGCAAAGGGACCGGTGCCGGACTCGCAATTGTGAAGCGGATAATCGAAGTGCATGGGGGTCGCATCTGGATAGAATCAGAGGCGGGCAAAGGCTGTGCGGTTTGTTTTACGCTCTCCTCTGTAACAGATACGTGACTGCTAACAGAGCTAGAGCTGCGACTGCGAATACCGCCTCGAATCCGGGTAGGCGTTTTTGTGGTCCGGCTGTTGGACTCGGCGTGGGTGCTGGTGTAGGTGTCTCTGTCGGCAGGGGTGTAGATGTTAGTGTAGGTGTAGGTGTGGGTGCTGGTGTGAGTGTCAGCAACTGGGCTCCGGGATAATCATTCGGGTCTCTCCAGTCTGTATCCTCGAGCATTTCTGTCAAGTCGCAGTAGCCATCCCCATCTGTATCAAGTGGTAGTCCACCACCACCGCCGCCGCCACCACCTCCCGTGCGAGGAGACGGAGACTCCTTCTCTTTTACTTTAATTACACTACTTGCATTATTATTCGTTTCATTTGATTCCGGGATCATATCACCGGAATCTGCGAATACCCTTATATTGTGCTCCCCTGCGACCGCTTTCCACGTTATCTCTGCGCTATCATTTGATAGTGCAGTTACGGAGATATTCAGTGCTTTTCCTATCAACGCGCCATCCACGAAGAACGATACGTTGAACTCTCTCGCGTCAGTCCATCCACTATTACGTACAACTGTGTCTATCGTCACGGAATCACCTTCGGTTGGACTCTCACGAGGGAATGAAATATTAGCTGGGTAAAGGTCTGGTTCTACTGTAATTCTTACATTTGCTTCATTATTCGTCTCATTTGATTCTACTATTATACCGCCTGCGTCTGCAACAACGCTAATGTTATGCGCTCCCGGTGCCGCAATCCACGGTATCGAGGCGTTAGCATTTGAGGCTGCACTTACTGTGCTAATATTAACATCTCCAATCCGAGCTCGAGCAGCAGTGTCATTGAAATAGAAGAAAGCCACCGTGAAATTGTTTGCCGCGACACCGCCGATATTATGCACAGTTGCGGTTATGTTTACAGACACACCATCACCTTCTGTCAGGTTTACAAGGAGGACGTAAATGTCTGTGGGCTTGAGTGCGAGATCCGCCAGTAGTGCAGGGCCGCTCGTGCCTGAAATCACACCCCTTGCTACTTCTTCATCTCCCACTCCGCCATCTTTGAGTGTTAAAGTGATTACATTATCTCCATCATTATCGCCCGGTGTTGTGCTCTGCCAACTTCTTGAGTTCTGGTTATACAGCCAGTATGGCGAATTAGCCGGCAAATCAGCCGGGAGTTCGATCGTTATCGTTACGTTATCTCCTGATTTAAGCCCGCCAATAACGTATCTGAAGAATCCGTACGGGAAACTAATATTGGGCTTACCCTGCGGGGGCAACGAGGATTCATTGACTGCCACGACGGAACTAAAATAACCATTATCGGTGGAAAGGGTGGCTGTACCGATGCCAGTAGCTGTTTCTATTGCCTTTTTTGTATTCTGCCACAGACGTTCCCACCCGCTTTCGTTCATGAAGGGGTAATAATCAAAACCCGATGCGGGATGAGGTATCGCGATATCGCCAATCCCATCGCCTGCTATTGCATGCGTTCCCGTTCCACTGCCATCATCCATGCCGGTGTAGTCAGACCAGTAGTTGCCCTCGGGAAGAACCGGGTGGTTCCACAGATTCATCTCCGGTTGGTCGTCATACACATTATTTCCGTTATTCACGAGATTATTATGGTAAAAGAGGTTCTCATTCGAATACGTCAAGAAGAGACCATAGTTGCCGTTTGAACTTACCATATTGCCCACGAAGTCGTTACTGTTTGAATACCTCATGAGTATACCGGTATCGCTATTCTCGCTTACGATATTATTCTCGAACTCATTAGTTATAGAATGATAAAGAAAGATGCCACTGGCACTGTTCGACTCCACGTGGTTGCTCGTTATCCTGTTGTGACCTGAAGAAGAGAGAACAATCCCCAGATGGTTTCCTGTGACGTTATTATCTGCAATGGTGCAGTAAGCCACGTCCCTTCCAAGAGAGATCCCTCCGTTTTTGAACAGGTGTGAGTAGGCATCAGTTGCCCCTTTGACTGTAAAGCCTCTAATACAGACATAATCGGCGGTTATATCGAAGACGTAGTCGGCAGGCTGTGCCGCCTGGACTATCGTGTTTGCCAAGCCATGCTCTGAACGAATAGTTACGTTTGCTTTGTTCACGTTCACTTTCACGTTCTCGCTGTACGTTCCATTCCTAACGATGATGGTATCACCCGCAGTAGCATTATCTACCGCAGCCTGTATAGTCATAAAATTCGCGCTGCCACCAGCATCTACATACAGGATTCCTGGTGATGCTCCGGCTGCGCTTCCTCTATCGTCAGAAGAGGTCGTTGCAGCCCGTTCCCGAAACGTTACTGCCGTAAAATTCCAGCCACCACGAAGACACACCACGACAATATCTGCAACCCCAGTCTCATTCCCGGACAGTAGTGCGGTTGCCGTGCCATTAACATCAGTAACTAAACTAATAACTGCGCCGGTATTACGATTATTTCCTACTTCTGTAAGCCAACCACGAGTAGTCCACAATTCCAGAGTCGCATTTACCGCAGGCTCACCGCTCCCTTCCGGCGATGCAACCACCACTTCTATCTCAGATGCGGAAACGCCATCTGCGGGTATTTCCACCGGATTTGCACTGATCGCCACCCAGTTGCTCACCCGGACACTACCAGCCACTTGAGCACATGCCAGAGCAGGAAGTGCCAAAGAAAGCACGGCTAAAATTGCCCCTATTTTATATCTTTTACGCCCGTTCATCTTCTACCAACTTGCTCCACCGCTCTCAAGTATTGACTTCAATTTATAAATAGGCATATCAAATTTATGATGTGCAATTTGTAGAAGATTCATCCACCCACAAATTTCACCCGCTCTGATAATTTAATAGGTAAAGGCAATCTCCGGAATGGTTTGCCGCTTATATCGGTATCAATCCGCGTTTTCAACGCAATAACGTCCATCTCCTCTTTATGGCTGCTCCTGGTACTTCCGCGTGATTCACCTCTGATTGTCACACTCAACGTCTTACTCTCCTCTTCCTTATCGCCTATCACGGCAACGTAAGGTATCCATTCACGTCCCGCATCCCGTATCTTCTTCGACACGGTTTCTTCGCGGTCGTCCACGTCCACCCTTATCCCGGGCAGAGCAGGTAAGATAGTTCCGGCGTACGCTAAATGCCGCTCTGCAACAGGAATAAGCCGTACCTGCGTGGGCGAAAGCCAGAGTGGAAACATCGGCGGAATTCCACGTTCTTTATCTAAATACGCCTTCTCTAACAGCGCATACAGGCATCGCTCGATCGCACCGCTTGGCGAGCAATGGAGAATAATGGGTCGTTTCTCCTCTCCACTCGTATCCACATAACTTATGTCATATCGTTCCGCATTCTCCACATCTATCTGTACAGTGGATAACGCAGACGCTTTGCCCAACGCATCCACGAAATTGAACTCAAACTTGAGCACGAAATAGAAGAACCGCTGGTACCACATCTCTATCAGTACGGGTTTACCCGCTATTCGTACCAAATCCGCTATAAACGCTTTATTCGCGTCATAAAAATCCTTTGTGAATCGTATCCCCACTTCGTACTCACTCGATGAGAGTCCAATACTGCTTAAAACACGCATACCGAGTTCATACTGCATCTTGAACTCCTTTAACGCTTCTTCCATATCGCGGCAGAGCGTATGCATATCCGGCATCGTGAACTTCCTCAGGCGGCGCAGACCCACAAGTTCGCCTCGTTTCTCCCTTCTAAACGAAGGAGCAAGTTCAAACATCTTCACAGGCATGCTCTTATATGAAATGCTCATGTCTTTACTCATAAGGAACTGCCCGAAGCATGCTGCGAATCGCAAGAACAAATCAGGCTTATTACCTTTGCCTACCATTGAATACTGTCGCGCAGGGAACCGTTCAAGGTAATCTTTCAACGCGGGATGCTTTACACTGTACATAATCGGCGTCTCGACTTCGGCAGCTCCGTATTCCGCTACGGTAGTCCTTACATATTCCTCCAGTAGCGTCTTTATCAATTCGCCCTTTGGATAAAACCTTAGATTGCCTGGGTCTGACGAGGGTTCGTAATCCGCTATTTCCAGCTGCTTCATCAGTGCTACATGTGGCGGTACCTTCTCCACCGCTCTTCGCTTCTCACTCTCATACACGAAGAACTTCCTCAGCCCCTCCAGTTCTGCACCAAATTCAAACTCCCCTGCTCTTATAAGACTACCGCTCTCATCCATAATGAAGAACTGAGATTCTGCTTTCTCCTCTGCTTCCAGAGCTTTTGATTTCGCTTCTGCTAACTCGGCATCTTCAAGAACTTTTATCTTGCGTGATAGTTCGGACAACGGATGCCCTTTGCATCGCAGCGTGAACGATTTATACCAGCCAAACGGTGCTCTCTTTACTTCCACACCCGCTGCGTCCAGACGCTCATGCATTGCTCGCAGTATCTCCACGCTCTTACCGGGTGAAGCCAGTTCAGAACTAAGATGCGCATATGGATACAGGACGATTCTTTCCGCACCGACTTTATAGTAGATAGAACGAACTTCTTCTGATGCCTTCTCGACCACGTATTTTACGTTTCGCTCGTCTTCGCACTCCACGGCAACGAAAACGACCAGAACTTCTTCTAATCGCGCGCTCGTCTCTTCTATCTCTTCTGCAACGCGCGTCTTCTCTTTCGCTTCGTATTCTATATAATCCGAATGTATGAACAGCAGTTGCAATTTTATCACCCTTTAATTATATTTGTTTCGCTCATTTTATACCACTTAAAAAACGAGATACATCTTCTTAGTCAGAACCATTATTTATGATTGGTTATATGGACCGAATAGGGATAAAGACGCGGGAAAGTACTCGGTCGGGTCTTCCACACCCGCTCCCTCGAATCCGTGTCGTCGGTGCAAGCACGATTCACAAATTCCACAATGCTTCGCCCCACCCAAATAACATGAATAACTCAAATGCAATGGCGCTTTTAGTTCTACACCCTTCTTTATTATCTCAGGTTTAAACAACTCCACTAAAGGTGCTTTTACTCTTGGAGGCAGGCAATAAGAAGCCACTGCTTTTTCTAATACTGCGTTATACCGCTCCACAAACTCCTTCTCGTTGTCGGGATACGCCCTCGCCTCTTCTGCATTGAACCCCACGAAGATAGCTTCTGCTGAGATGACTTCTGCATATGCACCTGCCATCGCCAAAAGAATCAAATTACGACAGGGCACCCATGTAGCTGGCGTCTTTTTCTCTTCTAAATTCACTTCTTCGCCTAACGGTATTTTTACCGCGATGTCAGTCAGAGCGGACCTACCAAGTTCCTTCAAAAACGGTATTTCCACTAACTTCCACTCCTTTGCACCTAAGTACGCTGCTATCTTCTCCACCGCTTCTTTCTCACGCTTCGCTGCGCGCTGTCCGTAATAAGCGTGAAAGAGGTACAAGTCGTATCCCGCCTGCGCGGCAACCGCTGCTGCTACTGTGGAATCTATTCCGCCGGAACATACGCAAACTGCTGGTTTTGGTCCTGACATTTCGCTCAAGCTCTATTATGTGGAACTACAAATAGTTGTTGTTCTGTACTATTTTGTACTATTTCTCTACTATATATCTCTTTATCGTTCATTTACTACTTCAGTAGCGGTTTGTTTCAAATCCACGGTCCGAAAGGGAATATTTATGAACTCCACAGGAAGGGTAACCGAAAAGTATATCTATTTAATATGTATTTATACGGTTAGGTTTATAGGTACTAAAGGGACTGGAAAAGATGGGGAACATATTCCAGAATTATACATCGGAGAGCGGGATATTTAAGGATAAAGAAGCCCTTCGTCCCGCTTATGTTCCCGCGTATTTGCCACACCGGACAAAGCAAATTAAGAATTTAGCCAGTGTGCTATCCCCTGCGCTAAAGGAGGAAAACCCTTCTAACCTATTTATCTACGGTAAGCGCGGGACCGGGAAGACCGCTACGGTAAAGTATGTGAGCATTGAGTTAGAGGCGATGTGCAAGAAGGTAGGGAGTAAATGCACCATTGTGTATATCAATAGCGAGATATTTGATACGCAGTATCGTGTTTTTGCATATCTCGCAAGAGTATTCAATAAGCGTGTTCCTATGATTGGTTGGCCCACGGACATGGTGTACTCCGGGTTTAAAGACGCGGTAGATACCGAAAAAAGATGTGTAATTGTAATCTTAGATGAAGTGGATAAATTAGTAAGCAAGGGCGATGAAGCCATATATAATCTCATGAGGGTAAACAACGAGCTAAATAAAGCAAGGTTGAGTATAATGTGCATTTCGAATGATTTGTCCTTCCGGGCGCTCCAGGACCCTGACGTGCTGTCTTTGTTGAGTGCGGAGGAGATAATATTCCCACTTTATGATGCTTACCAGTTGAGGGATATTTTAGAGGCACGGGTGGAAACGGTGTTCAATGTTTCTGCGTTAGACGATGCCGTGATACCGCTATGTGCCGCTTTCGCCGCGCGGGAGCATGAGGGGGATGCAGGGTATGCACTTGAACTGCTAAGACTGGCGGGCGAACTTGCAGACCACGCAAAGGCCAACAAGGTAATGGAAGCACATCTGCAATTCGCAAGTGAGATGATAGAAGAGAACAGGATTACAGAAGTGGTAAAAACGTTGCCCATGCAATCAAAAATCATATTGGAAGCCGTGATAAGATTAAATAATGGGAATATGAAAAGACGTCTACACAGCGGTGAAGTTTATGATACGTATCAGGTAATCTGTGCGCAGTTAGGCATGGGATCATTGACTCAGCGACGTGTTACCGATTTAATCTCTGAGCTGGACTTTTTAGGACTGTTAAATGTAAAGGTAGTAAATAGAGGTAGATATGGCCGGACGAAGGAGATTTCACTGCGTGTGCCTGCTGCGTATATCCAGGGTGCCTTAACCGCCGATAGTGCACTTGAAACGGTGCCCACTGTTAAGTTGAAAGCAGGGGAAGGCATTATATGGTGATGATTTTGATGATTTACATCCGGGCTGTCTATGGTTTATCAAGAGCGTGGTAATTGCGCAATCTCTTATGGCTGCTTTAAAGGACCCGCATCCTCAAAACCTTCTCGCTTTCCCATTCCCGCCTCTAACTTCTCGGGTGCGAACAGCAATTTTATCACGTTCTGCACATGCTCCCTGGTACGACTGTCGGCAAGCCACGCCAGCTCATTCTCATTCTCCTTCTCTACCTCGTCTTCATGTACAAATACCTCTATTATGTGCTTAGAAGTAAGAAGCTGAGCAGCTATAATACCGAGTGAGGCTTCATGTGCACATTGCTTGTCTATATCTTCAGCGCCAGGCATGCCCAGTGCCATCACAATATCGCACCCTTCCTCTTCTATCAGCTTCTTCGCCGCCACAGGCAAATCCTTTACACCCGGCACGGTGTACCGCTTTATCTTCACCGAAGCGGTCTTCCGCAACTCGTCTATTGCCGCTGCGCCCATATCATACCGTGCAAATGTCGTATCGGCAATCCCCACTTTCTTCATCATCCGCTCTCTCTTAATATACCTCGTGATTAACCTTATGGCAGGATATATGATAAATAGAGGTAAAAGTTTATATAGGGAGATGACGAATAGTTAACTATATCAAAAAATAATGGGAGAGGTAAACATGAATGGGGCAAAGAAGTTAGGGGTGTTAGTTGCGATAGGGCTGTTTATCTTGACTGCTCCTGTTAGCACGGTGATCGTAGGGGGAACTTCGCCAGCTTCCCTATGGGATTTTATGCCAGGGGCGACGACGCCGCAGGGATGGCCATATAACAGTGGAGACGGGATAATGGATTGGGTTCGCTATTATCTTGGCTATGTAGCCAACGGGACCCTAGAGCCGACTTACCGTATTTTCTCGCTCGGTAATACAACGACATGGACGACATCAACAGGCACCTGGACACAGCGGGGCTGGTCATTGGGGCAGGGAAACGATACTAGCTGGAAAATTTTTTCAATGAGCACCTATCGATAACGTGAGGCTGCGGGGGCTTTTTTTTTTTCGCCTTTTTATAGTACATCAAATCGAAAGCTACTATTTTTTTTGATATTAGTGTAGACCTTATTACTATTATTTAAACAGATGAAGATACCCGTGGATAAGCCGGTTCTGGTAACCTCTGCATTGCCTTATGTTAATGGTGAGTGCCACATAGGGCACCTCAGGACTTACGTACCTGCGGACATATACGTGCGGATGCACCGAAAAATGGGCTATGATGTATGTTTTATTAGCGGTTCTGATACACATGGTACGCCGATTGTGCTTCGTGCGGAAGCGCAGGGTACCACACCCGAAAAAGTGGTGGAGCAGTATCATGAGCATTTCAGAGGGGTGTTTAAAGCATTGCATGTGGACTTTGACTATTATGGACAGACAGATGCGAAAAGCAACCATATAAGGACGGAAGCGATAGTGAAGAAGTTAATAGAGAACGGTTATGTCTATAAGCAGGTAATAAAACAGGCATTTTGCAATACCTGTGGTCGGTTCCTACCGGATAGATACGTGGAGGGATTATGCCCGCACTGCGGCGCCATAGCACGGGGCGATGAATGTGACCAGAGCTGCGGTAAGCATCTCGAACCAGGAGAGATAATAGAGCCGAAATGTAAGATTTGTGGCCGTGCTGCGGTCTTCAAGGAGCAGGAGCAGTTCTTCTTCAAACTGTCCACATTCGCCGGGTTCCTGACCTCTTACCTGGATAAACTGGGCGGTACGCTAAATGCCCGTAACTATGCCATGGAATGGGTAAATAAGGAACTGAGGGATTGGTGCATAACGCGTAACTTAGAATGGGGCGTAAAATTCCCGGGCAGGGATGACCTGGTTGTTTACGTCTGGGTAGATGCACCCATCGGGTATATCTCGTTCACTGAAGAGTTAATGCATGCGAGGGGGGGAGCGGATAAAGACTGGGAGAGATATTGGCGTGATAATGAAGCTGTGATTGTGCATTTCATCGGCACTGACATTATTTATCATCACTGCATATTCTGGCCCGCGATGCTTAAAGGTGCGGATTATTCGCTGCCCGATGCTGTCGTTGCCTCGGGTATGGTAAAAATAAATGGCGATACCTTTTCAAAGAGCAGAGGGAACGTGGTATGGACGGCGGAGTTTCTAGAACGTTTCCATCCCGATACGTTAAGGTATTACCTGATCGTGCAATCGAGCCACACGAAGGAGCTGGACTTCTCCTGGGAGTCCTTTTCTATGCGTGTTAACAATGAATTGGTGGGTGTTCTCGGCAATCTCGTTCATCGAGTACTTACTTTTGCTCATACACATTTCGCCGTGGTGCCCGACGGCGCGATAGAAGAGGAAGTACTTACGTCAATCGCGAAGAGGCGGGATGAAGCGATAAGCGCGGTGGAAGAATACGAATTCAAGAAGTTTGTGGATGCCGTGATGTCACTTGCGGACTTGGGGAACAGCTATTTTCACCGTGAGGAGCCCTGGCATTTGATAAAGGAAGGCGAAGCTGGTCGTAAAAGGTGTGAGGTAGTAATAAGAAACGTGCTGCAACTACTAAAAGCGGTATGTATATTGTTGGAGCCAGTGATGCCGGCAAAGATGGAGGAGATGTGGTATCAACTTGGTATGGAGAGTGACGTGCATTCAGTAACGCTTGATGCGTTATTAGTGCCGATAGAGTGCGGACAAACGCTGGTTAAACCGGAGAAGTTATTCACGCGGGTAGAGCTATAAACGTGCATATTTATCTCTTTAGCCCTCCTGCTTTACCGTTATCGGGATAACCCCCTTCTTGAATTCCTGCATTGCTATCTCAATGGGGTCTATCTCGTCGGTATTTATTAGTACCGGAGCACCGGCAGCTATTTGCAGTGCCCTTGCGCCTATAATACGTGCTTCCTCGTATTTTGTATATCTCACTTCCGCTTCTTTCAAATAAACCAACCTTTAGCCCTCTATTATCTATCTTTATGGGGTTGCTGAGATTTGAACTCAGGTCGCGGCGTCCCGAACGCCGAAGGATAGTCCAAGCTACCCTACAACCCCTTCCCTTTTTACATCATCCATACGGTGCCATCTCATCTATCAGCTCTTCATGCGTTAATAGCATACGGCGACAGCAATATCGCATTATTCCCAGGTCATCCAGCACCTTACCCGGGTCTTCCTGCTTCACTCTCTCCTTATACTCCTCCCACACTTCTGATATTACTTTCCCGCATGTAAAGCATCTAACTGGAATCATGGTTCAGAATTTATCCCCGTCCACATCACCTGTATGACTTCTGTCTATGCGCCCTTGCACCCTTCGTACCGAACTTCTTTGGCTCCTTCTGTCGCACATCACTGACCAATAAGCTTCTATCATATTCGAGATAAGTCTCTTTTAGCTTCTCGTTCCTCGTCCATTCCACCAATCCACGCGCAATTGCTGTGCGAGCTGCCTCTGCCTGTCCTATAACCCCTCCTCCTTTCACACGTACCTCCACTTCGACACCCGCAATCTCGCCAGCTACCTCGGGCAGCTCCGAAGCAATGAACAACGGTTCAGAAATCTTTGCTCTTACTACTTCGGGTTCCAGAATCGCCAGCGGCTTCTTATTTATCCGCACAGCACCCTTACCCTCTGTTACTGTAACTCGCGCAATTGCCGTCTTCCGTTTCCCCACCTGGTTCACTACCCTCTTTACCTTTACTTTTGTGCCCATCCTAACTTCTTACTCACCGCCCCTAAAGTTACATATTTCGCAATTGATAACCTTGCTGCATCTGCATATTCTATGCTCTTACGTGCTCTCCCCGCGTACTCATCCGGTATGCCAGAATAAATGCGCAACCGTGAAAGAGCATCTTGCCCCCTCTCCCGCTTATACGGTAACATCCCTCTTATCGCCCTCTTCAGTATTCTATCTGGCATTTTCGGGTAGTAGGGCCCCTGCTCTGGCGAACCCCGGTCCTTTTTTCTTTTATATTCCTTAAAAATCGCCTCCTTAGAACCACTGATTAACACGTGCTCGGCATTAACGATTATTATTCCCTTCCTTCTCTCCTTTAGCAGCGCCTTCGCCACTTCACTTGCTAATCTCCCCAGTATGAGTCCTTCCCCATCTATTATCTCCATCTCTTCCATCTCCTCGCTCATCACTTCTTTGATTAACCTCGTTTTTATATTTTAGCGCTAAACAGCTCAAACAATTAGCTTCACACCCGACCCCTTCGGGTTCTCTTTCACCAGTTCACCGATACTTATGCACTTCCCGCTTCCACTTTCAGCCTTACATATCTTCTCAGATGCCTTTTTACTGAAACCCAAAGCAGCAACCGTGACCGGCTTATCCATCGCCCCGGCGCTTAGCACTTTCCCCGGTACCACTACCGTATCGTTTGCTTTTGCATATCTATTTATCTTACTCACGTTTACCGCGGCATAATGCCTTCGTGGCTTCTCTAACCGCTTCGCTATGTCGTCCCATATAAGAACTTGCCGCTCTCTCGCAATCCGCTTCAACTCATCTATTAACCCTTCTATCTGCGGGTTCGTCTTCCTCTTTCTTTGCATCTCTTCGCCCTTGATTTTTTAAATCTTTGCATTATAAAACGTTTATACAAATGTATAGGAGAAGGTAAAAGAGATAAAAGCGGAATAACAAAAAGCTATAAAATAAACGGTGTACACAATACAAATGATAGAGAACGCTTCGCGGATTCCCAGCGAGATAAATACTTTCTTCCATGATGAATACGGGAAGACGTTATTGATAAAGGGTGCGCCGGGGTCGGGAAAGACCGTATTTGCTCTGACTTTATTGAGCACACTGAAGGGAAATGGCACTTATCTCTCCACAAGTGTAGACGCGGAGACGCTATATATGCAGCATCCCTGGATAAAAGGGGAGATCTCTCCGGATGACATCATAGATGCTACACAGCCAGGCGGTAGACAAAAGTCGGCATTGCAGGAGGTCACCATAAAGCCACTTAAATATGGTAATGTCCCAGAATTCCTGAAATCCGTTTATATCCGGACAGAGAAGATGGCAAATCCGGTTGTTATCATTGACTCCTGGGAGGCAGTCTCTTTTCACTCCAGCTATTATGAACATAAGGATAAAGAGGAACTGGAGCATAACCTGTGTGACGTCGCGCGACGAACGAAGACGAAGATTATATTACTCGTGGAATACACGGGGCAGACCGCACTCGACTATCTCGTTGACGGTGTAATTGTGGTAGAGAGCGACATGTGTGAAGAGCGCCGCCTGAGACGGATGTTCATGCAAAAACTAAGAGGCTGTCAGATAACCAATCCGGTTCGTATCTTCTCTCTTGATAAAGGCATGTTTAAATGCTTTGCTGAGTTCAAGGGTGCCGAGACCGCCATAGCAAATCCCACCATTCCTGACCCTATTCCTGACCTCAGCGAAACGCGAATTTCAACAGGGATAAAAGACCTTGACCAGGTCACAACCGGTTACGGTGGGTTTAATCTTTTTGCCGGAGACCATACTACATATGACATTTTAGCACGAGCTCTCTCGATAAATGCACTCAACCTTGGCAGATGCCTCATCTTCGTCTCGACTACGAATACCGAGGATAAGAGTTCTGCCTTTGTGAAACTGGATTATCGGGGCAATATAGAGCGGGTAGAGGATATAAAGGAACTCCGGGATCGTATAAGTATAGAGCGCGGAAGGAGTATCGTCTTTATCAACCTGGAAGAGATAGGGGATGCAGAATCGGCAGTTAGAGAAGTACTGTCTTTGATTCGGAAACCGGGTTGTGTGGTAATGTGTTTTGGAGGCAGAAGTGGAAGTGGAAGTGAAGAGTGGGATTCTTTTGCTTCAACATATATCAAAACGAAATATATCTCCGGCGTACCCTGTATATATGGGGAGCTGCCAAGAACGGGAATCTATGCCTTAGAGCAGGAGGAGTACCACCCGCAGATAAAACTTACACCGGTTGTATGATGACGGTAACCGATTTTTTTAGTGTGCTTCTTTGCGTGCCCATCCTGATTTACGCATGCTATTCCGACCTGAAGAGAAGAAGCGTAACAAACCGGCTCTGGCTACTCATGATCGTTGTAGGAACCCCTATTGCCATATACAAGCTCATTATTCAAGGTATACCGTTTCTCATCCTTTTTTCTGCCTCTGTCCTTTTCACCTTTATCCCTGTCTATCTATTCTACCGGCTACGGCTTTTCGGTGGTGCGGATGCGAAATGTCTGATTGCCCTTTCTCTGCTCATTCCCGAGCGGCCCGCTTTTGCATCCGTTTACCCTAACTTCGCAGCGAATTACGCATTGATGCTCTTCCCGTTTGCGATTACCACACTTTTAAATGCCGCGATATTCTCTTTGTGTATCCCCCCCGGTTTATTCGTCTACAACCTTCTGACTTTAAGCCGTGAGGAGCTGCGGGGTAATCCCGGACTGGCATTCTTCGGCTATAAATTGCATATCGGGTCGCTTTCCGACGCTAAGCATATGAGATTGATGCATCTGTATGAAGAGGAGGAGGAGGAGGAGGGCGAGATAAAGCGGATTTTTAGCTTCGGGGGTGTTGAGATAGATACAGAAGTGGTGGAGGAGCTAAAAGATTATCATGCGCGGGGCAAGATAGAAGAGAAAGTGTGGGTCACGCCGGAACTACCTTTTATTCTCTTTATCACCGCCGGGTTCTTTACTGCGCTTTTATACGGCAATTTGATCTTTCACTTATTCCTTGCTTTGTAGTTGCAAAAGGCATATCCTTTCAAGCCACCATTCCAACCGCATTAACTAGCCACGTGCGTGGGATGAAGCCGTCCATGTCAATAAGTTTTTATACTTTTCGTAAATTATATTAGAAATGGCAAAATGACAACAGTATACGACGTGACGCCGGAGAAATTGGGGAAGGCGGTAGCAGAGAAGTTGAAAGAGAACCGCGCTATCCATCTGCCAAAATGGGCTATGGATGTAAAAACGGGTGTGAATAAAGAATTGCCGCCCCATGATAGCGACTGGTGGTATGTGAGATGTGCATCGGTACTGCGGCAGATATACCTAAACGGGCCGGTGGGCGTATCGCGGCTACGTACGTATTACGGCGGTAGGCATAACAGAGGCGTAAAGAAGGAGAGGTTCCGGAAAGCTTCGGGTAAGGTAATAAGAACGGTACTTTTGCAGTTAGAGCAGGCAGGATATGTAGTAAAGCCGGAGAAGGGCAAGAAGGGCAGGATGATCTCGTCGAAGGGGCAGTCTTTTCTCGATGGTGCCGCAGATGAGATGATAAAGAAGATAAAGAAGGGCGATGAAAATGCAGACATGGTAAAAGAGGAGTAGAAGGGAATGGCAAGTGAAGAGGGTTTAGAGGAGATAAGGAAGAGGAAGTATGAGCAGATGTTGCAGTCACAGGCTGGGGTTGCGGCGGAAGAAGAGCGGAAACAGGAGATAAAGGAAGCTAAGAAGACTATTATCAGACAGATTCTCACCACGGAAGCGAGGGAGCGATTGAATAATATAAGAACAGCAAAGCCCGAATTTGCAGAGCAGTTAGAGAATCAGTTGATTGCTCTGGCACAGACCGGAAGGTTAAAGGGTGTGATAAACGATACGCAATTGAAGGAACTCCTGCAGCAGATAATGCCTAAGAAACGTGAAATTTCGATTACCCGGATGGGATAAATAGACCGGTTCTTTTATATAGGCGGGCGACCTAAAGAATAAAGAAAGAATAGGGGGATTAAGAAGTTATGGTAACCCGCACCGGTAGCAATATAGATGATACAGGTGGTATTTTAAAGCTAATAAAACTCCCGGACTTACTTTCGATTTGTAATGCACTCTTCGGCTTCTTTGCTATATTAATAGTACTCGCGGACCAAAGTGCCGGGGCGATAAAAGCAGCACTCGCGTTTATCCTGGTAGCAGCGGTGATTGACGGTTTAGATGGCTTAGCAGCGAGAACTGTGGAGTCTTCGCCCATAGGTAGATATCTCGATTCTCTCGCCGACATGAACTCTTTTGGTATCGCACCCGCGATTGTTACCTGCTCGCTCTACAACAGCTTTTCACATCTGACATACACGCATATTGAGCTGGTATCTGCGTTCTGTGGTGCATATGTGATATGCGGGATGTTACGACTTGCGCGATTCGATGCGAACACAGCACCAGAAAAAGAGTTCGTGGGGTTCCCAATTACGGGCAGTGCGATTTTATTAGCTTCTTTTATGCTTCTGTCTATCGAAGTGGATTTGCCATGCTATCCTGCTATCCTGGTTATTTTAATGGGCATGTTATGTCTTTTGATGATCAGCAGGATACGATATGTAAAATTAAGGGACTTCTGGATACAGGTAGGAACTGGGATTGTTTTTTCTTTATTCTTCGTCTGCTACGCTGCCTCTTTGCAGTTGTTCGTCTATCCCACAGCCGTTATTGTTGCGTTAACCGCGCTCTACATCGCCAGTCCGATAATACGTCATTTGTTAAACCGTAAATATGCCCTTTTGCAGTATTAAATAAATGCCACGGCTGAGTGGAGTAATGAAATCGTATCACGGGTGGTGACGCAGAGGGGCAAAAAACCCACGCTGTTCCATTACTGCCCTCGTATCTCCCGTCACAACCACCTCTGCGTCTTTCAGCTCTGTCGTAGCTTTACAACCCGTTAAGAACATTGCAACCTTTAACTCCTCGCCCAGCTCTTTCATCTTCTCCACTACTTTATCTTTGTTTACTCCTCCGTCACTCATTGCAGGTATCAGAAATGGCAAAGCGGCACTGCATATGTCCGCACCTAAAGCCATACTCTTTGCAACGTCAATCCCGGTTCTTATACCGCCTGTGGCGATTACGGGTATGGAAAGCCCACGGCATTCCACTATGCTTTCTACCGTGGTAATGCCCCAGTCCCAGCCAAAAAGCTGCCCTAAATGCTCCGCTAATTTACTCCCTTCTGCTCTCGCACGGTATATCTCAGCAGCCGCTAAACTCGTGCCGCCTAAGCCACCCACATCAATCGCCGCTACTCCAGCCCCTTGTAACTGCTTCGCAACCCGGTGACTAATCCCTGCACCCGTTTCCTTCACGATTACAGGCTTTTTTAGCGATTTACATACCTCTTTTATCGCAGACAGGCAACCTCGAGCATCCACATTGCCTTCGGGTTGTATAGCTTCCTGTAAAAAGTTGAGATGTATTGCAACCGCATCTGCATCGATCATCTCGATCACACGTTCAACACCTTCCATACCGTATTCTCTCAACTGTGGAGCTCCTAAGTTCGCATAGATGAACGTATTGGGCGCCACGTCTCGCACTATCCGGAAAGAATCCTCCTGCTCATTACCTTCCAATCCCGCTCGTTGTGAACCCACGCCCAAGCCCACGCCAAGCGATTCCGCAGCTTCTGCAAGTACAGCATTTATACGTTTCGTATCGGGATGCCCTCCGGTCATCGAAGCGATCATTACAGGATAGTTAAACGAGAAGCCCAAAAAATCAGTATTTAACTCTATTTCGTTCTTATCTATCTCCGGTAACGCCATGTGAACGAGCTTTACGTCTGCAAAGCAATTAGCTCTTGCTTCCACTTCCTTCTCCGCACAGATTATGAGCTGCTCTATCTTCCTTCTTGATGTATTTCCCATCGTTCTTTATTTAGTCCTCTATAAACTTTAATTATTTCCTGAATATGGTAATAGGCTTTATAAATGTCCCTAACCCTCTGCCACCCATTAATGCTTCTTTTACATATCCCGGTTGTCCACTCAAAATCTCACATTCAATACCCATCTTTGCAATTGTAAGCAGTTCTCTGACTTTCTTTAGCATCCCTCCTGTAACATCAACTGAATATGACCCACCTAAATAAGATTTGATGCTGCTAAAATTCTCTACTGTGATTTCCGGGATTAGTTTTGCGTTCTTATCTTTCTGTGGGTCAGAAGTGTACACCCCGCCAACCAGTTCAAAAATTAGAACCCTTGAAGGTCGTATATATTTGCTCAGGTAGGTTAAAATTTGTTCCGTGGATACTACGGTGCAACCCCTTATAGTATCGAATATGCAGTCGCCAAAAACCACGGGAATGATTCCATGATCAATGGCTGTTTTTAGTGGTTCCCCAAAAAAATCTGATAGCACTCCATTTTTTGCTATGCAACATGCCGAAGGTTGTATGGAGATTGCGTTAACGCCATAATCGATCATTAAATCCACGACAATCCTGTTTAATGTTGATGCTGCATTTTGACACAATGCGAAACCTCTTACGCTGTTATCCTGTACGAAGCCCTCTATGGTTCTGAATGATTTGGCAATGGGATGCGGGAAAGAACCACCACCATGTCCGATTAATAACTTCAAGTCCTGGTTTGTAGCAATCACTTCTTTTAGTTCCTTCACAATTCGCTTTATCACATTATAGTTAATCGTATATGGGGTACTTTTTTCAGTAATAAGTGAGCCCCCGAACTTGATAAATATCAAATCTTCCGTTGCCATTGCGTTTCCTCTCCGTATTTACCTCTCTTCTCCCATCTTTTAATCAGGCTATGCGGTATATTGAATTGGTCAAGGATTCTTGCCACGATAAAATCCACCAGATCCATTATTGTCCGGGGCTGATGATAAAAGGCAGGCATTGGCGGTATAATTATCACACCTGCTCTCTTTAGCCGTAACAAATTTTCAATATGATTCTCATTTAACGGTGTCTCTCTTGGAACGATGATGATCTTTCTGTTCTCTTTCAGCATTACATCAAAACATCTTAAAAGCAGATTATCTGCGATTCCGTGAGCCATCTTTGCAACCGTGTTCATCGTGCATGGAATAACTACCATCCCGTCTCTTAATTGTGAGCCACTTGCAATATCCGCAGCAGTGTCTGAGTTATCCCAACATTCTGTTGCAAGAGTTCCTAACGTTTCGATGGTAACTCCAAGTTCATATTTTATATTGTATCTCCCTGATGTAGTAATGATCAAATCAACCTCTACCTTTTGTTCCTTAAGCACTTCTAACAGCCGCTTTGCATATATAGCTCCGCTCGCTCCTGTTATTCCGATGACCAATCGCATTTCATTCTATATATAAATAAATAAACCTCCAACTAATTTAACAACCTCAATACTTTTTTAATATTCTCTGCTCCCTAAAAAATCCGCTATTTTTACGAGAAATTCCTTTGCTTCTGCATTAAAATTTGACCTTTCAATTGCTTGAATTGCTTGTTCAGTTTTTTCTCTAACTAATCTTTTTGAATACTCAAGAGAACCAGTTTCTCGCACAATAGCCCTGATGACCTCGATTTCGTCTATTGTAACGTGTTCATTACCTAAAGCTCCTGTAACAATTTCCTTCTCTGCTTCGTTACAGTTTCTGAGAGCACGTAAGATTAACAGCGTCTTCTTGCCTTCTCGTATATCAGAGCCAACTGGTTTGCCAATTTGTTCTTCCGCGCCGAATAAGCCCAAGATGTCATCCTGAATCTGAAATGCTAAGCCTAAGGGAGTACCATAGTCGCTCATAATCAGTAAATCTTTATCCTCTGCGCCTGCCAGCATAGCACCAATTTGAAGAGGACCCTCGATTGTATAAGTTGCAGTCTTGAGTTTATGTATCATAATGATTTCAGCTTCTGTAATACGCCTTTTCTGCTCAGACATCATGTCTAAGATTTGTCCATAGCCTACATTTTTTACTATCTCGGCATACTTGCGTAAAGCATTTTTAACGTATTCATCTTTAAACGTTGAATTTGCCAATACCTCTTCGCCGTAAGCCTCTAATAAATCACCAGTTAGGAGCGCGATATTTTCACCAAATTTAATAGCTTTATTCTTTCCAAATTGGTGTTCACAAATATTCTTATAAACTATATGAAAAGTCGGTTTGCCTCTCCGGAGTTCGTCTTCATCCATAATATCATCATGGATTAACATATAGCTCTGCATCAGTTCAATAGAAATGGCAGCGTCTGTAATCGCGTCAATATTATTATCGTCAGCCAGGCATTTATAGCCGTAAATGAAGAAGATAGGTCTGAGTCTTTTTCCACCTCGTAAGGTGTACTCTTTAGCGTTGATTGCGACTTCTCGAGTGTAGTTAGAGATGATAGAAGCTTCCTCTATTTTCTTATCTAAGAATAATTCCAAACGCTTGTTTATCTGAGTTTGGTAACGAGCCAGTATACTATTTATATCGTCTTCAAAAGTTCCCCCGCTCATCATTTCTTTTTGCCCCTTCTCCCTTAATTATTGCCATGTATATCTTTTTACGGTACCAACGGTGTTATTCTTTTATGCTCGGTCTGTGCAATCTTAATCTTCACCTTCTCCACCTTATCACTGTCACAGCCCGATAAAGCGTGTGATTCCAGCGCATTCAATATCATATCAAGCTCTTCGTATGACATCCCTATCTCCGATTCATCGGTCTGACCAGCCCATAAACCCGCAGAAGGTGGCTTATCCCGTATCTCCTTGGGAATTTCCAGCGTCTCCGCAAGAACTCGCACTTCGGTCTTCATGAGATTCCCCAATGGCAGTATATCCACACCACCATCGCCGTATTTTGTAAAGTACCCAATCATAAGTTCGCTTTTATTCCCCGTGCCTGCAACCAGATAATTCAGCGTGTTTGCGAAATAGTAAAGAACGAGCATCCTCAGACGCGGCTTCAGGTTCGCAATTGCAATATCCCCCTTTTCCTCGTAGTATGCCCTTGCTCCAATCGTTTCCAGGACTGTAATGAAGAGCGGTGCGAGGTTTATTGCCCTCGTTTCAATGCCGAACTTATCTGCTACCAGTTTCACGTGCTCCATATCCTTAGACTCACTTTCGCATGGTAAAACCAGACCAAGCGTGCTCTTTGGGCATGCGTTCTTGCATAAGACTGCAGTTACTGACGAATCCAGACCGCCACTCATACCCAGGACTACACCCTCTGCCAAGGCTTCCGCCACTCTCTTCCTGATCCATTCGCTCAGTTCTTCTGCCACGGTCTTCATCTTCTTCAAAGCCTATTTTTTTTAGATTGATTGATTGATTGGTATTTTCTTTCTGTAGAGGATAGAGAGATAGATAAATAGATAAATAAATAAATATTATAGTATGTGTTATAGTCAACTTGATGAGCGGCTCATTCAGGAATTGCAGGCACATCGGAAAACCCTGACCACACAGAGGTGCACAGGGTTGGGCAGTGCGCTGTGTGCGGTGCAACTCTTGAAGATCAATTCATCCCGTTGGAGCGCATCCGCGAATTCTTCGAGGATGTTGTCGGTCATCGCCCCTCTGAGGCGATTACACTTCAGGCGAACATAACCTGCGCGGAGAGCGTAAAACCCGCTAACGAGGCGATTAAAGAGCAGTTGATAAACGCTGATGTAGTCAACTTCGATGAAACGGGTTTGCAGGTGGAGAACAAATTGAACTGGCTGCATGTTGCCTGTACACCTGATCTGACGTATTATAATGTGCATCGGAAACGTGGCAGGGAGGCGATGGACTCGATAGGGATTTTGCCCGAGTTTGGGGGGGGACTGCGGTGCATGATCACTGGAGTCCCTACTTTGGATACGACGAGTTCATTGAATACGGAAGTGAAACAGAAGGTGTCAGGCACCTTCCGAACTGCTGAAGGGGCGGATGTGTTCTGTAGTATCCGTGGGTATATCTCTACCGCGCGGAAGAACGGGTGTTGTGTCCTCGATGCTATTCACGATGCGTTTAGAGGGTCTCCATTTATTCCTTCAGTCGGTTCTATAGGATTGACACAGGGGTGAGTAGTGAATAGTTTAATAGCGTTGATTTTTATAGATATAAAATATCTAAAATGCAAAAGAAACTGTTGATTATCCCGATTGCTCACAGCGAAGCTGAGATGGGCTCATTAAGGAATGATATATCAAAGATAATAGAAGGAGCGCTTGGCAAAGAGAGTAGGGAAAGGCACAGAAAGGAAGTATATGCATTCTGGGAGAAATTAAAAGAGCTTTTGGAGAGAATACTGAAAGACGTTGATATGGAAAAAGTGAAGATATATCAAGATGGTATCCCGATTGGAGGTGAGCTCGGGGTTAAACTTGTAGAAGAATGTGCGAGGAAGGGAAGCCCAAATTTCCAAATCGTTTCCTCTTTGATTGAAAAAGGTGCTACTTTGGAGAAGACAGAAGATCCGAGGTTGCTGAAAGAAGAATATGGAATTTTAAAGGATATCATCGGTGCTAAAACAAGCATTGAGCGAGAAAAACTTGCTGAGAAATATAAAAATAGATTATATGAATTGACAGAGGAGAGGGATAGATACATAGCTGGCAGGATAAAAGAGACCTTAGGAAAAGGTATGCTCGGCATCCTATTCATAGGCGCAACACATAATGTCTTGCCTTATGTATCATCAGAAATAGATGCATTTGTATGCAATTATGTGGAAAAGGATATTGCAAAATGGTTGTGGCGAAAATCGTAAAATAGGAGGTAGTAGAAATTATAAGCTCTATTAGTCCCTCTCTATAATCGTTAACTGTCACATAAATTGCTTTTTTTCTGATAAAAAAAATGGTAAAAAAATATTCATAAACAAATATTTTAAAAGTTGGAGGTTTTCATTTTCTGGATGTTACTTCCGTCGCCTTCCTTTCTAACCATAGTCGTTTCACCGCAGTTGCCACATCAGCTCTTACGTTTTCACGGCGGATAGACGATAAATCGATTATTAAATCCAAAATAGTGCTTATTTTAAGCAATATTGCCTATCGTTCACTATATAAGGCTGGATACTTTATTGGTGCTAATATATAACTTTTTCCCTTGTATTTGGGTTAAAAATGTGGGAAGGGAGTAGGCGTGAGACATGCATAAAATAATGGTAGCAGACGATAAGGTTGTCATAGCCGCGCAATTGGAGGAACTTTTGACATCTCTGGGATATGAAGTCGTGGGAAAGGCATATTCGGGGGAAAGCGCTGTGGAGAAGGCCAGACGCCTCAGACCTGATTTAATCCTGATGGATATTGCTATACCAGGAAAGATAGACGGTATTAATGCCGCTGAAACGATTAAAACAGAGCTGGACATTCCGGTTATATTCCTGACTGCCTATGCGGATGATAAATTCGTCGAAAGAGCAAAGAATGTTGCGCCTTTCGGGTATATTCTCAAACCGTTTCAAGGAAATGAAATAAAGGCGGCTATTGAACTCGCCCTTTACAGAAAAGATTCTGAGCGGCGGTTGCGCAAACAGGCGGAGGAGGTACTACGGGAGAGTGAGGAGCGCTTTCGGATTCTGTTCGAAGCGATGGCGGAGGGCGTAATTTTAATTGCCCCAGGTGGTCAGATCGTCCAGGTTAATCCTGCGGCGGAGCGCATCTTAGGATTCAAGCGTTCTGAAATTGAAGGTTGCAATTACGTTGGTCTCGAATGGGAGATCATCCACCTTAATGGAACACCGATGCCACCGGAGGAAATGCCCGGTATCCGTGCGATGAATGAAAAGCGCCCAGTGAAGGATGCAGTAATGGGCGTCAAGCGCTCTAATGACTTAATCTCCTGGCTCAATGCCAGCGCTACACCGCTCATAAACGAGGGTCCCAGGCTTATGGGTGTTATATGCACATTTGAGGACATCACCAGGAGCAAGCGGGTGGAGGAGGAAACCAAAGCATCGCTGAGAGAGAAAGATATGCTTCTGAAGGAAATTCATCACAGGATCAAAAACAACCTCCAGATCGTTTCCAGCCTGCTTGATATGCACAGTCTGCGAACCTATGATCCACAGACAGTTGATCTGCTTAATGAAGTCCGTTCCAAAATCCACGCGATGGCTCTTGTCCATTCACAACTCTATCAGAGTGATCGCTTGACTCAAGTAAATATGGGGAGCTATATCCATGAACTGGTCGCTCACCTTTCACACGTTTATGAAAATAGGAATAAATCAGTTACCTCTGATATTGAACACTCCGGTGTTTACCTTTCTATAACTCAAGCTATCTCCTGCGCCCTTGTCCTGCACGAACTCGTGTCCAATGTCTTTAAACACGCCTTCGAGGGGCGGCAAAGAGGGTTGATTAAAATTTCCATGCGCGAGTCAGCCAATGACAAAGTTAGTATAAGAGTGGAAGATGACGGTGTAGGTATGCCAGAAGAAATTGACGTTTATAAAACCGACACTATGGGTCTAAAATTGGTGAGAAATCTGGTTCTGGAACAACTAAGGGGGAATATACAGATTAACCGGAATAAGGGTACAAAAATTTTCATAGACTTCAAACTCTTAAAAGAGGTGGCAGAACATGTATAAAATAATGGTAGTTGACGATGAAGTTGTCATAACAACGCAATTGGAGGAACGCCTGACGTACATGGGATACGAGGTAGCAGGAAGGGCCTCTTCGGGGGAAGAAGCTGTGGGAATGGCTAAACGCATCAGTCCTGATTTAATCCTGATGGATATTGTCATGCCGGGAAAGATAGACGGTATTAGTGCTGCCGGAACGATTAAAGAAGAACTGGATATTCCGGTTATATTCCTGACTGCCTATGCGGATGATAAATTCGTCGAGAGAGCAAAGAATGTCCAACCTTTCGGGTATATTCTCAAACCGTATCAAGAAAATGAAATAAAGGCGGCTATTGAACTCGCCCTTTACAGAAAAGATTCGGAGCGGCGGTTGCGTGAGCCCGATGAACAACTAAAGAGAGAAATCATCGCGCGCAAAAGCAAAAGCAAAGCAGTTCTACTGGATGGGTTCTTTAGCGATATTATATTATTCCTATGCACAAAGGAAGAGAATAAGGAGAGCATATTCAAAGATAGCATAGAACAAGGGTTAAAGAATAGTGAAATGGGCTTATATGCATTTTATCGCTCAAAGCTGAGACCATACTTCAAAGATGACATCGCAAGTGGCAAGCTCCGTACCTATAAAATGACGGAGGGGATGAAAAGAATGCTCGATTTTTTTGAGGAGTGTTGCTCTATAATAGAGACATCTGATGAATACATGGCATTAAGGTTCTTATTCGATTTCTCAAAGGTGGAAGATTTTGAAGAGGTCTTAGCGATAAAAAAAGCAGTTATAGAAAAAAGAAACAAGTCATTTCCAATATCAGGCGTATTTGCATTCGATATAGAAACTTTGAATGCGGAGAGGACAAAAGTATTGACTAAGGACATACCACGGGTGATCATATTAACTGGAGAGGAGACTACAATATCTTTCTCTACCTCTTCTTATATACCGGAGTCCGTGGATGTTGTGCCGCAAAAGATTGTTGAGGAGATAGTCAGAAAGTCGGTAGAGCCAATAGTACTGCCATTTCTACTTAAACCTATGTCTGGCTATAATATTATAAAGGAGATATTCGGTAGGTTCCACGTTTTGCTACCCCAGGCAAGGGTATATTCATTGTTATACGACCTTGAAAAAGGAGGGATGATAAAAGGGATAGTAAAAGGTAAATCAAAGGTATATAGTCCAACAGAAGAAGGAGAGAAGTATATAGAGGAGAAATTAAAGGATTACCACGCTGTATATGCGCATATATTGGGGACTGAGAGATGAAACTTCGTATCTCTGAGGCAAAGACAAGGGATGTTGGAAGGGGAATCGCAAGAATTGACCCGGATTACATGGAACAATTGAAGGTGACCGTTGGCGACATCGTTGAGATTACCGGGAAGAGGAAGGCATATGCAAAGGTGATGCCTTCTTCCCCAGAAGATAGGGGGAAAGGGACAATACAGATTGATGGAATCATGCGGAGCAATGCAAATATAGGCTTGAATGAAGAAGTAGAAGTCAAAGGAGCGGATATAAAAGGTGCAAATATGGTTATCCTGCAGCCAGTCGGGCAATTTATCCAGCGCGAGATAGATGGTAGATTGCTTGAGGGAATGCCAGTATGTAAGGATGATAGGATAAGACCGAACGTCTTCGGAGGGCGTTTCGACTTCATCGTGATAGACGTCAATCCAGAAGTTGGAATCATCACGAAAAAGACGATTATAAAGATACAGGGGAAGGAGATAAAAGATAAGGAAGGTAAGCGTGGATTTGTATCTTATGAAGATGTTGGCGGACTCAGGAATCAGGTGCAGAGGATACGCGAGATGATTGAACTTCCACTGAAGTATCCTGAGTTATTTGAGCGTGCTGGGATTGACCCGCCGAAGGGTGTTCTATTATACGGACCGCCGGGCACGGGAAAGACGCTAATTGCAAAGGCGGTAGCCAATGAAACCGATGCCCATTTCTCTTTCGTCACGGGTCCTGAGATAGTGGGTAAGTTTTATGGTGAATCAGAAGCAAGGCTTCGTGAAATATTCGCAGATGCTGAGAGGAATGCACCTTCAATCATTTTTTTAGATGAAATAGATGCGATTGCGCCGAAGAGAGAGGAGATGGGGGGAGAGAAGCAGGTTGAGCGAAGAATAGTTGCACAGTTGCTATCATTGATGGATGGCTTAAAGCAGAGAGGGCAAGTAATTGTGATTGCCGCAACGAACATGCCAAACTTATTGGACCCCGCATTAAGAAGACCTGGAAGGTTTGACCGCGAGATAGAAGTCCCCATCCCGGACAGAGCTGGAAGAGAAGAAATACTTGATATATATACGAGGGGGATGCCTTTATCTGCGGATGTTAACCTGGATGAGATTGCGAATATCACGCATGGTTATGTGGGTGCAGACATTGCAGCACTATGTAGAGAGGGGGCGATGCATGCATTGCGAAAAGTTCTTCCCAATATAGACTTCAGCAAAGATTACATACCTTATGAGGTGCTTTCGGAGCTAATGGTGGAAAAAGAGGATTTTACGAATGCTTTTATGGAAATAGAGCCATCTGCATTGAGAGAAGTTTTTGTGGAGATACCGGATGTGAGATGGGAAGATGTAGGAGGATTGGAGGATGTGAAGCAAGCGATAATAGAAGCGGTTGAGCTTCCATTGAAACGTCCCGATATTTTCAAGTATGCAGACGTGAAACCTCCAAAGGGCATATTATTGCACGGCTCGCCAGGCACGGGAAAGACATTAATTGCAAAGGCGGTTGCAAATGAGACACAATCAAACTTCATCTCCGTTAAAGGTCCTCAGCTAATATCAAAATACGTGGGTGAGTCGGAAAGGGGTATAAGAGAGATATTCAGGAAGGCGAGAGCCGCGACTCCTTGCATTTTATTCTTCGATGAGATTGATTCAATCGCACCGATAAGGGGGCACGGAAGCGATTCAGGTGTGACAGAACGGGTGATTTCGCAGATGCTCACTGAGATGGATGGCATGGAAGAGCTAAAAGGCGTTGTCGTTCTCGCCGCAACTAACCGCATTGACATCGTTGACCCCGCGCTGCTCCGCCCCGGAAGATTTGACCTCGTCATTGAGTTGCCAATGCCTGATGAGCGAGCAAGATGCGAAATATTCAAGGTCCATACGAAGAAGAAGCCGATTACGAAGGGCATAATTTTAGAGGAACTTGCAAGGATGACGGAAGGGTTTACCGGTGCGGATATAGAGGCGGTTTGCAATAGGGCGGCAATGCTTGCGATAAGGGAGTTTGACGAAAAGAATAACGATATTTCCTTATTTGTGATAAAATATGAACATCTCAAACTCGCGATAGAGGAAGTCATGAAATAGTATATGCTCAATAAGGAATGGGAACTCCTAAATCCCAAAAGAAAGGTTTGTTTAGACCGGGGCTCTGCCCCTGTTGTAACCCCGCAAGTCCAGTAGGGGCTTATTTTGGGTCTAGTGCTTAGAATTTATACCACGTTCTATTGTAGTGGCATTTAAGATGTGAATGTTAACATTTCTTCCCCCATTATTGAACTATCTTCATCGTTGAATTTTTTTTTAAGACTTTCTTTATTTTTTTTTACATATAGTTTAACTTTTTTATAACATATTTGATAAAATAATAAGTTATCTTTTGAAACATATAGTATAAATATCGGAATGTTTATAAGATACAGAAACAAATGATGAGTTAAGGTAACCTTAACAAGGTTACCGCAAAAATAAGGAAGAGGTGAAAGAAAAAAATGGTAGAAAAAGCAATGGCGTCTACAAGCCTCGTGGAGGTCATAGACAGGATATTGGACAAGGGCGTAGTGATAGATGCGTGGGCGAGAGTCTCACTTGTCGGTATTGAGATACTCGCAATTGAAGCGAGAGTAGTGATTGCATCTGTGGAAACGTTCTTGAAGTATGCCGAGGCTGTAGGGCTTACTGCTGCGGCAGAAGCAACGGCTTAAATAGAAAAAGAAAAAGGGGTTAGATGGATGGTCTTTTTTTTTTATCCATCCTTTTTTATTTTTTGGAGGTGAGAGAAAAAAATGGGAATGGTAGAAGAAATGCATAATTTGTGTGAGGATATAGTGACATCGAGGTTTGACAGAGGAGAAGTGATAAGGGGGATAAAGAGTGATACCGAGCAGATATTAACTGATGCAAAGAATATTGTAGAAGATTTCAGTGCAGAAAGGAAGGAGATGGGCGATGAATTGAGAAGTGATTTGAAAGAAGCAGTTAAAACGATAAAGGCAGATACAACAGGAAAATTAAGGGAATTTAGTGATGCGAGAACTGAGATGAGTAAAGAAATGGCTAAGGAGCTGAAGGAATATACTACTGGGATAAGAACTAGTGTTACAGATCTGCGTACTGATTTTACAGAAGAAAGAGTAAAAATGGGGAGAGAACTCAGGAAAGAGCTTGGAAAATATAATTCGGGGATTAAAAAAGACGTGGGAAATTTACTCAGCGACTTCAGTGCAGGAAGAATGAAAACAGTCGAAGAATTAAAAGAGATGCATGAGGAATGGCAGAGGATGGTAAAGCCAAAGGCAGCGGTAAAAGAGGAGGCTAAGCTAAAAGAAGAGGAGGTAGTAGTGGGAGAAGCGGAACTGGGGAAATTAAAGGAAAAAGTGCTGGAGATAATTAATGCTGCTCCACATGGGCTATCGCTGACAGGCATCGGATTAATACTCGATGTGGAATGGAGAAAACTAATACGACCAGCAAAGGAGCTCTTAGAAGAGGGTAGGATAAGGAAAGAAGACGTTAATTATTTCCCCCTGGAAGAAGAGGAGAAAGAGGAAAGGGAAGAACGGTAATTAGCCATGCACCGAGATTTAGATTTGGTAACAGTAATCAGCCCGAAACCCCAGAAAGGATTTGTCGAGACCACTTGCATCAGTGAATTCACGGACCGTGCATTCAGATATCTCAAAGCTGGATACCCAGTCCACCTTTCCGGACCGACGGGATGTGGGAAGACGACATTAGCAATGCATATCGCTTATAACCTGGGCAGACCGGTGGTTTTGCTAAATGGTGATGAGGAGTTCAGCACATCTTCACTCGTTGGTGGAGAATTCGGATACCGAAGGAGGAAGGTAGTTGACCGTTTCGTGAGTCGTGTGTATAAGTCCGAGGAGTCAATGTCAAAGACGTGGATAGATGACAGGCTTACAACAGCATGCAAATACGGCTTCACACTTATATATAACGAGTTCACGAGGTCGAGACCTGAGGCGAACAACGTGCTTTTATCCGTGTTAGAGGAGAGGATGCTTGAACTTCCAGGCGCTGCACGTAGCGGTAATTACATAAAGGTGCATCCGGATTTCAGTGCAATATTCACGAGCAATCCGGAGGAATATGCAGGCGTTTTCAGGTCTCAGGATGCACTGCTCGATAGGATGATTACGATAAATTTAGGCTATTACGACGAGGAGACGGAGATTGCGATAACGCAGGCGAAATCTGTTTTGTCCTATGAAGATGCGAGAAAGATTGTTCGGTTAGTGCGAAGGCTCCGCGAGTCAGACCTTTGCGAACTCATGCCCACACTCAGGTCTTGTATCGTGATTGCACGTGCGGTAGGAAACGCAGAAGAAGATTCGTTCATGCAGGTATGTATTGATGTGCTGTCACCAAAGATAGGAAGAGGAAAAACCGGTGATTTGGACCCAAAAGCGGTTATTGCCGATATGCTCAACGAAGGGGAGGTGGTGATTGCATGCAGAGGATAGAATGCGCATTTTGTGATGGCGAGGGAATAGACCCTTTCAAAATCCCCTCTCCTATTTCAAAATGCCAGGTCTGCTGGGGAAAGGGGACGGTTAGCGCTAAGGATAAAACGATAAAGTGCGTGTATTGCAATGGAAGCGGAAGACATCCGGAGCTCAGGCTTACCTGTCCAGTATGCTGGGGAAAAGGCGTTGTCACTGTTAAAGAGCCGACAATGATATGCCCGGAATGTGAAGGAAGTGGAAAAACGCAAGAGAGCAAATTACCATGCCTGAGGTGCGATGGTAAAGGTGTGATTGAGGTGATTTAAATGAGAAAGAAGATGTCCAAGGGTTTCAGAGATATCAGGACATGGAAGGATATTAAGACGCTGAAAGGGATTAAATGTCCTGCGTGCGATGGAACTGGAATGGCAACAACAAGATTGAGGTGTGGCGTTTGCGGTGGTAGTGGCTTTGTGAGGGATATATGAAAACGACAAGGGATATAAAATCGAGCCTGGAGATTGCAAAGAAACAAAGAGCGCCATGCAGAACACTCTTTATTGAGGCTAAATTGAAGAAGGAGCTTGAAGATGAGTTCGGCGACCTCTTAGATGAAGACGAAAGGGCAGAGATAAGAGAAAAGGAAGAAAGAAGGATCAACGCTCATAATCTCGCACTGAAAAAGGCGAAGATGAAGATATTACGGATGAAGGAGAGGGCGAAGACCGTGCAGGAGTTTAGAAGCGGAAAGGAGATGGGAGAAGAAAACGTGGGAAGAATAGTAAGAACAAAACCTTCAGAAAGGAGGGGTTTCAATGAGATCTGCTTTGAATACTGATAGAAGGAAAGGACCGAGATGGAGGTATGTATATTGCATCATACGAGCCAGGAAGGAGCAGAACTTCGGACCTATCGGGATTAACGGGGAAGAGGTTTATACAGTCCATTACAAAGACATCGCTGCCGTGGTTTCAAATTCAGTGGATAAGAAATATGAGGTACTGGAACAGGGGATAACGCATCAAAAAGTGGTGGAGATGATGCAGAAAGATTTCTGCTCGGTGCCAATGGGTTTTGGACAAGTCTCTACCGAAGAGGATGTAAAGGCGTTCTTAAACGAGGATTATTATAGGCTGAATGGCATTCTCGATAAGCTTGAAAATAAAGTGGAACTCGGACTCAAGGTGATGTGGAAGATGGATGCTATACTGAGAGAGATTGTATCGTCGAATGACCGGATAAGGATATTGAACAAGCAGATAAAATCAAAGCCGGGGGATAGCACATACCAATTGAGAATAGAGCTTGGTAAGATGGTTGCAGCAGAGCTTGAGAGAAGAGGAAAGAGAATCGCATCGGAGATATATAAAAGATTACGTGCGATATCTGTGGATAGTAGGGAGAATAAGCGGCTTAGCGATACGATGATATTGAATGCCGCATTCCTCGCTGAGCATGAAAAGGAGAAGGAGTTTGACATGATGGTGAATACGATAGAGGACGAGTATAGGGAAAAGGTGGATATGAAGTATGTCCTATCACCGCCTTACAACTTTGTGGACCTGAAGTCAGGGAGAAAGATAAATTAGGGTCAAGGGTTAAACACACGCCATGACTTCGATTTTCCTCCTTACTGACTTCGGTAGGATACGGTGGTGAGCAGGATGTTCATCATAGATGACCTCTTAAAACTCCCGATAGATATGGGAATGAAGGTATTGAGAGCGATTGCGGAGCAAGCAGATGATGAGACGCTGGGAACTGAGGAATCGGTGCGAAAGAAGGTTATGGAGACGCAGTTGAAGTATGAGAGTGGAGAAATGAAAGGAGAGGAGTATAGAGTGATGATGGATTACCTCAGTAAGAGGTTGAAGGAGGTGAAGATAGAATAAAATGAACATAAAAGAAGTAATAGAGAAGGTGAAGAAGGGGATTAGTGAACTGACCACGCTAAAGTTAAACACCGTCGTAGGGGCATCAAAGGACGAAGAGAATGGGGCATGGAAAGTTACGGTGGAGTTGCTTGAAAAGGAATCTATACCTGATTCTATGGATTTACTCGGCACATACGAAGCGCAACTTGACGAAGGGGGAGAGATTGTAAGGTTTAAGAGGATGGGTTTGAGGAAGCGTGGAGATACGGAAAGGGCTGAGGTATATTAAAAAATGGAGAAGAAGAGGAAGGAAAAAGAGGAAGAGCCGATTATAGATTTCGGCTTGGGTTTCGGTGGATTGCTTAAAGGGCTTGGGGATTTCATGGACACCGTATCAAAGATGGCAGAGGAAGGTAAGAGTGAAGTTGAGAAGGTTGGGGAGATTTCATTTGATAAGGCGAAGAAGTTGAAAGGGATGTATGGAATATCTGTAAGAATAGGTGGAGCGGGAATACCGGTAGTGGAGAAATTCGGAACCAAACCTGAGACAGATGTTCGAGAGCCAATGGTGGATGTGTTCGATGAAAAGAATGTGGTGCGAGTGATAACGGAACTGCCGGGAGTGGAAGAAGGAGATATAAAAACTGAGTTAGAGGGGAATATATTGAAGATGAGAGCAGAGCGAGGAGATAGGAAATATGAGAAGGATATAAAGCTTCCGGCAGCGGTGAAAGGCGAGATGAAAAGAAGGTATAAGAATGGTGTGCTGGAAATCGAGCTTGAGAAGGCTTAGACCATCCCCATGAGGAACCTGAAGTATCGCTTGAAGTCCTGCTCGAATATAGGCTTTTCATTTTTTATCCTCCTCATAAAGATAAAAAGTGTATGGTGGTAAAATGGCGCTACAAGCAACAAGGGAAGATTCTGCTGGGACATTGGTAGATGTGATTGATAGGATACTGGATAAGGGATTAGTGATAAACGCGGATATTAACGTAAGTATTGCAGGTGTTGAGCTTCTTGGCGTAAAGATAAGGGCTGCGCTCGCCTCTTT
Organism: Halobacteriota archaeon; assembly: GCA_049287525.1. Lineage (GTDB taxonomy): Archaea > Halobacteriota > Syntropharchaeia > Alkanophagales > Methanospirareceae > QENJ01. Next base: position 34,633 of record JBAQFZ010000095.1, read on the forward strand.
TGAGACTGCTGCGAAGTATGGCTTAGAGTTCCCCTCAGGAACGAACTACGATACCGCGGCGTGGCAGGAGGCGAAAGTAGCGAAGGAAGAATGCCCGCAGTGCAGTAAGAAAGTTCCACTTGAAGAACTAATGGAAGAAGGCTGTCCGTGGTGCGGATGGGCGAGTGCGAAGGCAAAGAAGACAGGAAAAATGGAAGACATGGCGATTAGCTGAAAATGGAGTCAAATCGTGATACCCGAGCTACACTCGTAGACCTGCTGGACAGGATACTGGATAAAGGACTAATGCTGAATGCGGATGTTATCATCTCAGTATCAGGAATACCTCTGCTCGGTATAAATCTAAAGGCTGCGATTGCTTCGGTAGAGACGATGCTGAGGTATGGAATATGGGAGGATTGGGATAAGGCTCAAAGGGCTATCGCAACAGAAGAACGAAGAAGAAAAGTTGGTGAACTGCCGTTGCTGGAAGGCGAAGAGATGATTCTGAAGATGTTCGGCTCGCATTGGTATTCAAACGGGATATACCGGAGTTGGAGACCAGGGCATCTCTATGTTACTGACAAGCGAGTATTATTACAAAGGAAAGAGCCAGCAGAGATTTTATTCGAGGGATATTATGAAAACATAGAAGGCTTTGCGCTGGAAAGGAAGAGGAATATCGCAAAGAAGGAGACCGAGTATCTTTATCTATTTTTGAATAGCGGGGAGGTGGCATTGCTGCATCCAACGGAAGCATATCCGGTGAAAGAAGCGATAGAGGGAAGAATGAAGGAGCTTGGATTAGTTCTTGAGGAGCGAGCGGTTCCGTGGATTGATGATAATGCGGATAAATTCTTAAAGGAAGGTGAGATGGAAGAGATTTTGCGTTCAAACGTGGCAGAAAATGAGGAAGAGATGGAGACATGTCCTTCATGCAGTGCTAAAGCGTCAGTCCATGAATTACTAAAGAATGGATGTAAAGTTTGTGGGTGGGTTAGTGCAAGAGTGAAGAATATGGAAGTGGTTGTATGAACGGAAAAAAGAAAGGAGGCTTTGGTTTCTTTGGCATTGACCCCTCACTTGGAATTGGCGATAAAGTATTAGATCACGTTGAAGAGGCACAGGAAGAAGTGTGGATATAGGGAATAAAAATGGTGAAGATGATAAGGGAAAGGGAAGAAGAAATAATATCGGTCTTCGAAGTTACTTCAAGAACAAAAGAGATAGCAAAGAGCAATACAAAACTTATACTCTTTGGAGGTAAAGGAGGTGTTGGAAAGACCACAAATGCCACTGCTACTGCATTTTATCTTTCGAATCTTGGTAAAAAAGTGCTTGTGGTTTCAAGTGACCCTGCTCCTTCTTTATCTGACATCTTCGCTGAAGAGATAGGCGGAAAGCTAACAGAAATAAAACGAAATCTGTATGCGATGGAAATAGACGCAACAGAGTATGTTGAGAGTTTCAAGTCTAAATATGGCGGTATTATACTCGATACACTCTCTACTATCATGCCAATTGAGAAAGAGGCACTTGAGGATATACCGAATGAAGTGGCACCAGGATTCGATGAGTTATTTGCGCTGGATAAAGTTCTGAATTTTATGACTGAGGATTATGACGCGATTGTCTGGGACACCGCACCAACCGGGCACACATTGCGTTTGCTCTTCCTTCCAACCACCATTGATGTTTATGCAACAGGTGTGATTAAACTGCACTCAAGACTCTCAGGCGTCCTGAACACGATTAAGACATGGTTTGACAGGGATACATCAAAGGATGCCATTCTGGATGTTCTGATGGAGCTTAAAGAGGTTGCGGAGAGCGTCAAAAATATACTATCTGATGCCAGCAGGACTGAATTTGTGCCCGTAATCATACCAGAAGCATTAGCTTTATATCAGACTGAACGGCTAAAGGCGTTTCTTGATGAGCAGGGCATCTCAATCAGGCGAATGATAATAAATGGCGTAGTTCCTGAAAGCGATTGTAAATTCTGCGCTTCGAGAAGAAAGATGCAACAACGCTACATGGATGAACTGCACAGAAGATACGATGGGAAGATAAAAATTATTGAGATGCCCCTTTTCCCTGACGAGGTGAAGGGCTTGGAAGCAATATCAAGATATGCAGATATGCTCTATGGAAGTGAAGGTGATGAATAAAATGGCGAGAAGAAAATCCAAATCCATACTTGATGCAATAAAACACGTTGATTTAGATGTTAAAATTCCTGATAAAACCGATGAGATAAACCCGTTGAAAACGGATATACCCGGTGTGAAGACCGAGAAAACCGAGATTGGAGTAGCTGAAGTCGAAGGAAAGAAGACAACATATATAAAGATGAAATTGAAAGGGGATTTATAATTATGTATATGGAAAGACATGATTTATCGTCATCAGGAAAAAGGAATCTTATGGAAGAGTTGGATGATAAAAGCAAAGCTATCCTCTGGTATCTTAATCAAAAAAGACATGCGGATATAGAAGAGTTGAGTGAAGCGGTTTGTGCATCACATTATGAAGTACTGAGCAGGCTAAAAGAGGTGATAATACCCGAATCGAAGAGAATAATGGGAAAGCCGATAGTGAAATTTGAGGAGTCAAAGATAGACAGGGTGAGTGGCGAGAAAGTGCTTTTCTCCTGGTGGATAACAGATGATATGCCGGTAATGAGGAATAATGTGGAGTTATTCGATGAAAGGGATAGAATTGTCATAGTTGCAGATTTACCAGATGCAAGGCTTCCAAATCGCATAGATGCATCTGCGAATTACAAAAACGGCATATTAGAAGTCGTAATAAAAAGGGAAAAATAGATTATTGACACCGATTAACACAGATGATAAAAATCAGCAATGTTAAACTTAAATAAATCCGTGTAAATCCGTGTAAATCCGTGTTAATCTGCATCTTAAATAGAAGGAGGTTGGATATGAAGGATAGAAGAGATGAAGAGAGCATAGTTGAAGGAGCGGTGGATGAAATCCTGCCCGGATTTGGTGGACTTGTAAAAAAATTGAAGAAAGCATCGCCGGAATTAGAGAGGAGAATAGAAGAGACTGATACGGAGATAAAGACGAGGTTGAAGGAAGGATATTCTTCAAAACCAAGAATCAAATATGGTTTTTCTATACATACTTTGGCTGGGGAAGAAGAGGAAAAGAAAAGGGAGGTGGGAAAAGAAAAACGGAGGGAGATATTAGAGCCAATGGTGGATGTTTTTAATGAAAAAGACCACATAAAGGTAATAGCAGAGTTGCCGGGCATAAGTGAGGATGATATAAATGTGGAATTGGAGGGAAGGAAAATCGTTATAGATGCATCTAATAAAGAAAGGAGCTATCACAAGGTTATCGAACTCTCATGCGATGTTAAGGAAATGAAAAAGAGATACAAAAACGGAATATTGGAATTGGAAGTGGTGAGAAATGGTGCTTGATATTGATGCGGATAATCTGAAACATGGTGTCTTAGGGCTTGTTATAGCGCTTGTCGAGGTTATAAGGGACGTTCTTAGAATACAGGCATTTAAACGGATGGAATCCGGGGTTTTAAGTGAAGAGGAAATAGAGAGGCTCGGTGAAGCTCTTATGGACCTTGACATTGCAATAAAGGAGATAAAAGAGGAGCAAGGGATTACAGAAACCGTAAAATCTGTAAGGGATGGTTTGGATGACCTCGTGGATGAGGTGATTGACAGGATGGTGAATCCAGAAAGATGGGGAGAGGAAGTGTAAACCTGTTCCGCTAAAATGTTCTCGTCAGCTTCTATCACATTGCCGCAAAGGCTTAGTGAAAAAGCAATTCATGTAGTTTGTGCATTATTTGCGGAGGGGACACGGAAGAAGCAATCGTGGAGGTGCAAGAGACGATAGAGGGGCAGGCATATATTATAAAAGGAGTGAATGCAGAGTTTTGTCTCAGGTGTGGTGAGAGGATGTATTCATTAGATAAGATGAGGCGGATTGAGAATGTAAGAGAGAAGATAAAAAATAAGATGATAAAGCCGATAGAGGTGAGAAAGGTGGCGGTGGTGTCTTTATGATGAAAAATAAATTGGCATTCGTATTGGCGGTGGTGTTAGTAAGCAGGGGAAAGCTCATATTGGGTGGAAATGGTGGCGGATATAGGGACTTCTGCAAAAGCAGCCCTGAAGAAGAATGGAAATCGAAAGTTTTATTATAAGAGATGATGAAGAAAAATCAGGTAGTAAATATGAGAAATAAGAAGAATTGGAAAATATTGATGATTTCATTTGTGGCAGTGATGGTCGTAAGCTGCACAATGCCTTGTATCGCAGTTGATAATTCAAACAACGCATCAGATCACTCAGATGGCTTTTTCACTTCGGAAAACATAACCGCCAATAATATGCCTTTTCCTTACCATGGAATGCAAATGGGAGATGACTTTCCTTATCCGTATTTTGATCCAAGACATGGTGATAGTGAGCTTATGAGGTTTGAAGAGGATTTACCCGAAGTTAAAAAATATTTGGAGAATGTCTCCTTGTCTTCCGCAACGATTTACGTACCAGACAACTACACGACAATTCAAGCTGCGGTGGATGCAGCAAGCCCTGGCGATACTATAATCGTCATAGATGGCACTTACATCGAAAATGTAGATGTAAGTAAGCGATTGACTATAAAATCAGAGAACGGAGCTGAGAAAACGATTGTTCAGGCTGCAAATCCAGATGACCATGTGTTTGAGGTGACTGCGGATTATGTGAATATAAGTGGGTTTACGGTGAAAGGGACGGCTGAGACTGCTTTTACATGTGCCGGGATAAACATACGTAATGCAGATTACTGTA
>JBAQFZ010000096.1:0-32069 GCA_049287525.1 Halobacteriota archaeon
GCTCGTGATGTTGAGCATGATACTGGCATTGATACCAGGTGCAATGGCAGGCGACCCAACAGGGGCAAGGACGCTTGAAGAGAATCCTGAGGCGCCAGTAGACTACGTCTGGATTTTAGTCTGCGGGTTCTTAGTGATGTTCATGCAGGCAGGGTTTGCAATGGTTGAAACTGGATTTTGCAGGGCAAAGAACGCAACAAATCTGATGGCAAAGAACTTAATCGATTTTGTCATCGGCTCTCTATGCTTCATGACAGTAGGATTTGCTATTATGATGGGAGCTGACATGGCTGGACTAATCGGGACGACTGGCTGGTTCCTCCACGGTGAAGCCTATGATGTAAGCAAGTATCTAATGTTCTTCTGGCAGCTTGTATTCTGTGCGACGGCAGCGACGATTGTAAGTGGAGCAGTTGCAGAGCGATTAAAATTCCCTGCATATCTCATCCATAGCGCAGTCGTGAGTCTGCTTATCTATCCTATCTACGGCCACTGGGTCTGGGGAGGGGGGTGGCTCTCCCAATTACCAATTGGCATGGGGCATCTTGACTTCGCAGGCTCAGGTGTAGTGCACACAATAGGGGGGATGGTGGGTTTAGCTGGAGCGATTGTCTTGGGTCCAAGGTTTGGTAAGTATGTGAATGGTAAACCAAGCGCTATTCCAGGACACAGCATCACTTTAGCTGCTTTAGGGGTGTTTATTCTCTGGTTCGGCTGGTTTGGATTCAACCCGGGAAGCACTTTCTCCGCACATCAGCTCAGGATTGCAGTGATTGCAGTGAATACTAATCTCGCAGCTGCTGCTGGAGCATTTGCTGCACTCATGGCAGTATTCCTGAAGACACGTAAGTGGGATGTTGGCATGGCATTGAATGGTGTCTTAGCAGGGCTTGTAGCAATAACTGCTCCTTGTGCATGGGTAGAAGCGTGGGCAGCAGTGGTAATAGGTCTTATCGCAGGGGTACTGGTAGTAGCGAGCGTTTATTTCCTGGAGTCAAGGGGTGTGGACGACCCGGCAGGTGCAGTGAGCGTTCATGGGGCAAACGGTCTATGGGGCTTGATAAGCGTTGGCTTATTTGCTGATGGCACCTATGGCTACTATACTACGGAGGGCGCTCATGCAATAGGACTTTTATACGGAGGTGGCGCGGGGCAATTGATCGCACAGCTCGTCGGTACTTGCACTGCTGCTTTATGGGCGTTTGGCTTAGGTTATCTCCTCTTCAAGGTAATGGACGCCGCTTTTGGCATAAGAGTCTCACCGGAGGAAGAACTACAAGGGTTAGACATCCCTGAGCATGGCACACCTGCATACCCTGATTTCTACATCATGAATGACAGAGGTGGATAGAGATGAAAAAAATAGAGGCTATAATTCGGGTAGAGAAGTTGGACGAAATAAGAGAAGCTTTAAAGGAAATAGGTTATCCAGGGATGACGATCACACGTGTTGAGGGTCATGGTCAGCAGAAGGGCTTAATAGAGCAGTTCCGTGGCAGGGAGTTCAAGGTGGAGCTACTTCCAAAGATAAAGATAGAGATCGTTGCAAGCGATGTAGATGTAGATAAAATCATTAAGTGTATAGCGGAAAGAGCTTATACTGGCAATATCGGCGATGGCAAGATATTTGTGCTGTCGGTCGAAGATGCGATACGTGTTAGAACTGGAGAGAAGGGGGAAGAAGCTTTGTGAGGGTATCGGTATCCCCCTCCCTATTTTCTTTTTTTTATTTTTTCTTTCTATACATTTTACCTTATTAGATATTTACTAGAAAATACCAAGCTATGAGATCGGCTTTCGTAGTTGCGGGAACGCAGAGTGGAGTGGGGAAGACAACGGTCTCAATCGGGCTTATCTCAGCTTTACGTCGTCGAGGATTTGAAGTCCAGCCGTTCAAGGCTGGTCCCGATTTCATAGATACGAGCCTGCACACACTCGCTGCTGGAAAACCTTCGAGAAATCTCGACACTTTCATGATGTCCAGTTCTGCGGTTATTCAGTCATTCAGGAAGAACGCATCGGAAGTGAACATTATTGAAGGGGTTATGGGTCTCTTTGACGGTGCTTCGGCAGCTGCGGGAGGAGAAGGAAGCACAGCACTTCTTGCAAAACTGCTGGATATCCCGGTCGTGCTTGTCGTTGACGTATCCAAGCTTGCAGGCAGCGTTGCCGCATTAGTTCACGGATACAAGACCTTTGACCCTTCACTCAAGTTCGCAGGCGTCATCCTGAACGGCGTAGCAAGTGAAAGGCACGGAGCGCTGCTCGAAGCCTCTTTAAAAGGAGTGGCGAGGGTATTTGGGGCTATTCCAACAGACGAATCAGTTAAAATACCTGAGAGGCACTTAGGACTGTACATGTCTCACGAGGTTGACCGCCCTCTATTGAAAGCTATCTCGAAGCTCGTGGAGAAGAACCTGGACGTGGATACGTTGATTGGGGAGACGAAGGTCGGGGTTGAGATTCAAAGTGCAGAGCCAGAGTCTCGATTAAGGGCTGTTGATGTTGATGGCGTCAGAGTTGGAGTGGCGATGGACGAAGCGTTCTGTTTCTATTATCCTGAGAACCTGGAGATCATGCGTGATTTGGGTGCTGAAATTACCATTTTCTCTCCAATTCGTGATTCTTTACCTGATGCGGATGCATTCTACATAGGTGGCGGCTACCCGGAGCTTTACGCAGAACAGCTCGAGGAGAACACTTCTTTAAGGGAAGAGCTTGCTGAGGAGATTCGACGTGGTTCTCCGCTCTACGCAGAGTGCGGCGGATTGCTCTACTCGCTTGAGCAGCTCGAAAGTAGGGATATGCTTGGTTTATTCAAAGGTTCCGCAAGGCTTACAAAGAGGCTTCATGCTGTGGGCTATGTCGAAGCGGTTTCAGTAAGAGACTGCCTTCTCTTCCGAAAAGGGGAGAGATTCAGGGGGCACGAGTTCCATTACTCAACAGTGAATGTCGATGCCAACACATCTGTGGATTTCGCCTACAAACTACTAAAAGGTGTCGGAATAGAGAGTAAGAGGGATGGAATCTTCAGAGATAACGTTCTCGCATCCTACATGCACCTTCACGCTTTGGGAAACGAGAATGCTTTCCTCTGCTTCCTAGAGGCTGCGAGATGATAAAATGGCGAAAAAGATAATGGTGCAAGGTACGGGGTCGGGAGTAGGCAAAAGTGTAATTGTTGCTGCGCTTTGCAGGATATTCACACAGGATGGCTATAAGGTCGCACCTTTCAAATCGCAAAATATGGCTCTTAACTCTTATGTTACCACAGATGGTCTTGAAATAGGAAAGGCGCAGGCATTTCAAGCTTTCGCTGCTCGTAAGGAGCCGACAGTGGAGATGAAACCTATCTTGCTGAAGCCTTCAAGCGACACCGGCGCTCAGGTTATCGTGCGAGGCAAGCCAATAGGCAATATGACGGCAAAGGAATACCATGACTACAAGCCAAAAGCATTGAATCTCATAAAGGACTGCTTTGAGCATGTTCATAACATTTATGAAAAGTGCTCAAATAGTTTTAGAAGGGGATAGCGAGCTTTAAAATCTATAGGTGACTAAGAAGATGGAAGAAGAGGCAAAGACAAAGACGAAGGAAGAAGTATTTGAAGCGGTAGAAAAGCAAGATGTGAGGTTCGTGAGGCTGTGGTTCACGGACATCCTGGGTCAGTTGAAGAGCTTTGCAATCACGCCAAAAGAATTGGAAGGCGCCTTTGAGGAGGGAATGGGCTTTGACGGCTCTTCGATAAAGGGATTTGCAAGGATTGACGAAAGTGATATGCTCGCAAAACCTGACCCTGCGACATTCCAGATTGTGCCGTGGAGACCAAAGGAGAATGCGGTTGCGCGGATGTTCTGTGATATTTTACAGCCTGATGGCAGTCCGTACGAGGGCGATCCGCGATATATATTGAAAAGGAATCAGGAGGGGCTGAAAGAGGGGGGTTACACCTTCTATATCGGTCCGGAGCTGGAGTATTTCTACTTGCGGGACAATAAGAACCCAGAGGTATTGGATGAAGGAGGATACTTCGATTTGACGACGCTTGATGCGGGAAGCGATCTGCGAAGGGATACGATTCTCACCCTGGAAGCAATGGGAATAGAAGTGGAGTATAGCCATCATGAAGTCGCGCCTTCGCAGCACGAGATAGACCTCAGATATAAAGATGCGCTGACAATGGCAGACCAGGTAATGACACACCGGATTGTGGTAAAGGAGATTGCGCAGCGATATGGATATTATGCCACGTTCATGCCAAAACCCATCTTCGGTGTGAATGGTTCGGGAATGCATGTGCATCAATCCTTATTTAAGGGCGACAAAAACGCATTCTTCGACCTGAATGACGAATATCATCTCTCCGAGGTGGGTAAGGGATATATCGCAGGATTGCTCAGACACGCACCCGAGATCACCGCGGTCACGAGCCAATGGGTAAACTCATATAAACGGCTTGTCCCGGGATACGAAGCGCCGGTGTACATCACATGGGCGCGCCGGAATCGTTCGACACTTGTCCGGGTGCCGATGTACAAGCCGGGGAAAGAGAAAGCAACGAGGGTGGAATTCCGCAGTCCAGACCCTGCCTGTAACCCCTACCTGGCTTTTTCGGTCATGCTTGCTGCGGGAATGGCTGGGGTGAAGAGCAGGTATGAATTGCCACCACCTACGGAAAAGGACGTGTATCTGATGGGTGATGAGGAACGGGCGAACGAAGGGATAAAATCGCTCCCCGGGAGTTTGATTGAAGCCATTGCACTGACCGGGAAAAGTGAACTGGTGAGAGAAGCATTGGGGGACCATATCTTCAGCAACTTCATCACGTCAAAGAAGGTGGAGTGGGACAGGTATCGCGTGCACGTGACCGAATGGGAATGGAAGGAGTATCTCGGTATACTATGAGCACCTAAAGAAGTGCCTGCCGGAGATTCGGAGCCCGCCAAGCGATATTTTTTAGCGCAATGAGAATTGGTGTAGATAGCCTCCTCGATGTTGGAGAGAGTAGCCGGGCTGTATGGAACTGGAGTGGAAAACAAGGTTAAAAGGGCTCGTTGGGAATGACGCAAAGATAAGAGAGAGGGTCTTCGAGCGTGAGCTCTGTAACACGGATATCGGTACGGTGCCATTTGCAAATCGGCTATTTAACACCACACCAGAACTGGTAATCCAGCCCACGAGCGTTGAAGTCCTCAGAAAAATTGCTCACTTTGCCAACGAAGAGAGAATAGCAGTATTCCCAAGAGGTTCGGCTTCCTCCGGGCTTGGCGGTGTAATTCCCACCGTCAGAGGCATTGTGCTTGATCTATCATGCTTGAATAAGATTATCAGCTTGAATCATGAAAAAGGGACGCTGAAAGCCCAAACAGGCGTTAGGTGGTCGGAGATCGAGGAGTTTCTCAAACTCCAGAATCTCTCTCTTCGAGCATATCCTTCGAGTTTCTTCTCGACGGTTGGAGGCTGGATCACTACGGGCGGATACGGTATCGGAAGCCTCCGCTTCGGGCATCTTAAAGACCAGGTTGAAGCAATCGAGGTTCTGTTTCCCTCCGGTGAACTGAAGTCCATTCATTCAGACGAAGAGGAGTTCTTACGCTTTTTCGGTACCGAAGGCCAGTTTGGCATACTGGTAACGGCAACCTTGAAACTGAGGAAGAAGCCCAACAAATCACTACCACTGCTAATATGCTTCGAACATTCTGGAGATGCTTTTAAATTCATGACCGATGTGATAACTGCGGATATCAAGCCCTACCACATAACATATCTTGATGCTGCGCAGCTCGAAACGGTAAACAAGCGCCTAGGAGAGGATTTATTCAGGGTAAATGATGTGGTCTTAGTGGAGTTTGAAGAGGAGGAAGAACGAACGAAATTTATCGCCTTCGCAGAACATCGGGGTATCCTTGAAGAGGAGTATCTTGCAAACTACCTCTGGCACGAACGACTCTTTCCGATGAAGAATAGAAGCGGTAAGCCGACTCCACTGGTGTGTGAACTCGTCATCCCCCTGGAACGCGCTGTTTTGTACCTTAACCAGGTAAAAAGGCTAGCAAAAAGATGCAGGGTTGAGGTACAGGTGGAAGCGCACCTTGTAGAGAAGGACAAAGCACTCGTGATGGTGACACACCACTGCGACGAGCGAGAGCTATTACCATACCTCGTCCATATGACCCTCATCCCCGCACTCATGAAACTCGGGATAGCAGTTGGCGGAGTCCCTTATGGCGTCGGCATCTGGAATACGCCGTTTATAAACGATACTTTTGATAAGAAAAGGCTCATGACCTACCGGGCGTATAAGAAGAGGATTGACCCGCACCACATCTTAAATCCGAACAAATTCTTCTCCGTACAGACGAAATGGGTAAATATACCCGGAATACTGTTTAAGCCGTTCATGTTCAGCGTGCTCATTCGATGTGCAGTACTGCTCACACCAGCTCTGGCAAGCTTTATGAGCCTGAAAGAACGAGGAGAGGCGGAATCATGCCTTGAAGAGACGGTATATTCATGTATTAAGTGTGGAAGCTGTGCTGCTACCTGTCCGGCCTATATTGTCACAGGCGAAGAGGCGCTCATCCCGAAGAACAAGCTGTATCTTGCTAAAAAGCTTCTTACGGGGGACGAGATAGCAAAGAGCGATTCGGATAAGGCTTTTTTATGCACGCACTGCGGGATGTGCCGGGAGGTGTGCCAGATTGATTTAGACCTTATCACGGCATGGTCAGAGCTGGAGCGATTGCTCGCGGATAAATTCGGCAAGCCGGAAGAAGCGATAAGGATTTTCGTCTCAGCAATGGAATCGAGTGAAAACTATTGGAGGTTTGTGTATGCCCAGAAGATATAACATTAAGGTCTCACCGGTACCCTCGAGATTTCCACCTGTGGGTGAATTCGAGCTCGTACGGGAAGGAACTTGCATCAATTGTGGAAGATGCGCAACCTCATGCCTTTACAGAGTTCATAACAGACGGGAAGACGATCCAAGGCGTATGGCTGACCCCGTCAATCATCTCTGTAAAGGGTGCTTCCTCTGCATTCAGGAATGTCCAAGAGAGGCGTTGAGCATCAGAACCAGTAAAGAATATCTCCTGCTCGGTGATTCGTACTGGACACCTGAGATCATCTGCAAGAACTGGTATCAGGCGGAGACCGGTAAGATCCCGGTCTCGGGCGCGGGCTATCCCGGGCCTTTCTCCGGTGAAGGCTTCGATTCTATGTGGACTGATATGTCTGAGATTGTCAGACCAACGCGGGATGGGATTCATGGGAGAGAATACATCAGTACTACCGTGGATATCGGGAAGAAGTTACCAGCACTCACCTTTGACGCTCGTGGAGCACTCGCATCGCCGACACCACCTACGCTGAGTCTTCCACTACCGATACTCTTTGATGCACTCCCATTTGGGGGGTATGCGAACGTATACGGGTCAATCGCAAAGGCTGCTACTCACCTCGGTACGTGCATGATTGCGGATCCTGATGAGTGGGAGTGGGTTATTAACACGCGCGATATGGCAAATGTCGTACCCATCCTTACTCAACCGGTGAGAGAGGATCTGATCAAAGCCTGTAAAATGGTCGAACTGGAATATGACAAAACCGTTCTGAATGCAGTCAGAGAACTGAAGAAGATATATGTCCGGACTATTGTCTCCATCAGGGTTCCTTTTGGTGAGAAGGTAGAAGAGATTGTGGAAGAATTGACATCCGGAGGTGCCGAAGCCATTCATCTGTACGCGGACCTTAATGGAAAGGCGGTCAACCCCTCAGCAGAACCACGCTTTGTCAAAGATATGATCTTGCATATCCACCGACACCTGGTCGAACTTGGTATGCGGGATGAGGTAACGCTCATCGTGAGCGGCGGTATTGCAAGTGCGGAGCATGTGGCTAAAGCAATACTCTGCGGGGCGGATGTAACCGCGATTGACCTCCCGCTACTCATTGCTCTTGAATGCCGGTATTGTAAAAACTGTCGCAATGGCTTGGAATGCCCGATTAAGTTACAGGCGGTACATCCTCGCTGGGGCGCACAGCGGGTCATCAATCTCATCGGTGCATGGAGGAACCAGCTCCTCGAAATCCTGGGTGCTATGGGATTACGAGAAGTTCGAAGGCTCCGTGGTGAACTTGGAAGGGCGATATTCGTTGATGATATTCAAAAAGAGACATTTGATAAAGTCCTTGCAAAGGAGGCGTTATAGTATGACAGGTATAGCGATTAAGCGTGCACCGTCACGATTCCCGAACGAGATCTGTGAGGTAGAAGTCAAAAGAGACAGTTCTAAATGCATAAACTGCGGTACCTGCGCTACGGTATGTCCTTTTGGAGTCCATGAGCGAAAAATGGGTTATAACCGCATCTCCAAGCCGTTGAGCCACCTCTGCATTGGCACAGCATGCGAAGATAAGCCTTTTTATTGCGTTGCGCACTGCCATCGAAAAGCGCTTTCGGTAGAAAAGAGCTCTAATTATCGAACAATTGGAGATTATCGCTGGACTCGTGACCTTATACTCGGAACCTGGAAACAAGCGGAGATGGGACTGCCGCTGAAAGGGCGACAATACGAAATTGGGAACTCAGGTGGCGGTTTCGACCGTATTTTCTTCACGTTTCCGGAAGAGAGCAGGATAGACGAGATTGACAATAAGGATATACACACGGAGATTGAGCTCAATAAGCGGGAAGGGACAAAAATCAGCATTAATGTGCCTTTCTATGGTGGCGGGATGTCATTCGGTTCGGTCAGTCTCCCAGTAATGGTTGCACGGGCGAAAGCGGCGAAAGCCGTAGGCACGTTTACCTGCACGGGTGAAGGGGGCTACCCGGATGAATTAAAAGAATATGATGATAATATGATCACGCAAGTTGCAACCGGGCTCTTTGGGGTGTCTGAGGATACCATCCACCGGGTAAAGGTTGTGGAATTCAAATATGCCCAGGGCGCAAAACCGGGTCTCGGTGGGCATTTACTTGCTGATAAAGTAACACCAGAAGTTGCATGGATGCGTGAAGCTGTTGCGGGTACGAGCCTCTTCTCGCCATTTCCGTTTCATAGCGTCTATTCCGTGGAAGACCATAAGAAGCATGTAGATTGGATTAAAGAGATAAACCCTCATGCAATCATCTCTGTGAAAGTCTCAACGCCCCGGGATGTCGATATGGTCGCGGTTGGAAGCTACTATGCAGGTGCACATATTATTCACATCGACGGGAGTTACGGCGGCACAGGAGCAGCGCCTGAGATTGCCAAAAAGAATATCGCAATGCCGATCGAGTATGCGATACCAAAAGTGCATGAGTTCCTGAAAGCGCAGGGCCTACGGGATAAGATGACGGTTATCGCAAGTGGTGGTATAAGAACAGCCCGTGATGTGGCAAAAGCGATTGCGCTGGGTGCTAATGGTGTGGTTACCGGCACCGCGGAACTTGTGGCTTTGGGATGTGTTCGGTGCGGTGCCTGTGAATCCGGTAGGGGATGTCCACGAGGAATTGCGACAACCGACCCGGAGCTTTCCAAGGCAGTTGATATAGAATGGGGTGCTCAGCGCCTCATTAATCTCTATGCGGCATGGAGGAGCGAGATTGTTGAGCTCCTTAAACGGTTCGGGATGAGGAGTATACAGGAATTGGTGGGACGATATGACTGTTTAATTCATGTGGACTACAAAGAGGTGGAAAGGGGTCATGAGCACCTATTATAATGTAGAAGCGGAAGGCGGATGTGGTGTCGTTGGAGTGATATCCACGATTCCGGTCAAGGGTAAACATATATCAAAACCCGTCATGCAAATGCATAACCGGGGTAACGGAAAGGGAGGCGGTATAGCCGCAGTTGGCTTATCTCACGAAGCTCTCGGTGTGCCCAGGGCGATTCTTGAGGCTGATTATCTGCTCCAGATCGCGCTCCTCGACCTTGAAGCCCAGAAAGAGCTCGAAGAGGAGTTCATTACGCCAGCTATGGATGTTGACCATGCAGAAAGGATACCAACGGTATCAGATTATCGAGTGATAGAAGGATTAGAGACCAAACCACCGGATGTTTGGCGGTACTTTGTCAGGGTTAAAAAGGGGGTACTCGATTCGTTCATCAAGGAAAACTGCATGGAGGTTTGGGAGAGAAGAAGGGCAGAGGACGAGTTCATCTATCAAACTAGCGTTAAGATTAATAAGAAATTCTACGCTTCACTCGGAGAAAAGAGGGCGTTTGTGCTCTCGCACGGCAGGAACATGATGATCTTGAAGATCGTTGGTTATGCAGAGAACATTATCCGCTACTATAGACTTGAGGAATTCAGAGCTCATGTCTGGATAGCACATCAACGGTACCCCACGAGAGGGAAGGTCTGGCACCCTGGAGGCGCGCACCCGTTCATAGGAATGCATGAAGCGCTCATTCACAATGGTGATTTCGCCAACTACCATTCCTTAGTGGAATATCTTGAACAGCGAGGCAGGTATCTGCTCTTCCTGACTGATACCGAGGTAGCCGTTCAGCTCTTTGACCTTCTAAACAGGGAGTACCACTATCCACTGGAGTATATTATCGAGGCATTGGCACCCACCACCGAGCTGGACTTCGATATGCTACCGCCCGAAAAACGACAGATATATGCCGCTATACAGACCACCCATATGCATGGGTCACCTGACGGCCCCTGGTTTTTTATCATCGTGAGAAACGAGCCTTATGAGAAGTATTTCCAGTTGATCGGGATAACTGATACCTCGATGCTGAGGCCGCAGGTATTTGCTCTCGTAGAGGGGAGAGATTTACAGATCGGGCTCATCGCCTCAGAAAAGCAAGCGATAGATGCAGCACTTGAGAATTTATCAGGGGAAGATAAGCGAATCCCTTCCATCGCGGATAAGTACTGGAGTGCACGTGGTGGAAGCCATACTGATGGTGGCGCGTTTATATTCACCCTCCGTGGCGAGGAGCAGAAGAGGCTCATGTGCACCAATAAATTCGGTCACGCAGTAAAACTACCTGAATATCAGAGGCACTGCGATTGCACACTACCCCTCACATCACCCCACGATAGTGCTTCACAGAGAGAACTGATAAAAATCGCATTGAGAAGCCCCAGCCATCTATTCGAGTTCTTACAAAGAGGGGTGAAGGAATGGGACTGCAATACACTGCGATGGAGTATAGCCGAGCTTGCTACCTATGCAAAGGAAGATGAGCAGACGAAGACGACCGTGATAGCGGGTTTAACACTCCTCAACGACCGCCGGTACGATACGGGTAGCACGAAAAGAAGTTCTATAATCCAGATGGTAAAAGACGTACTGCATACAATATTTGATGAGACCGAATCCCTCGAATCTCAAAGTGCGGGTAGCTACCATTTGATTTGCTGGTCCAATAAGAACGCGTTACGACCAGCGGAGAGAGCAGACGATATCCTGATTGTCAATGGAGCGAAGTTCCCGCCAGAGGGGGAAGAGAGTATAGCGAGGGTTCTCGTAAGCGCGTATAAGAGGGGCTGGAAGAAGTTTATCGTGTATAATACGCAGGGTCAGCGATTCTTTGGCTCCGGGTTGGGTCCTCAAACCATCGGTGTCCGGCTCGATGTGTATGACACTCCCGGTGATTATCTCGGCTCGTCTATGGATGGTGCAGAAATTTACCTGCATGGGGATGGGCAAGACCAGCTCGGGCAGATATTAAAGAATGGTAAGCTTGTGGTCTTCGGTGATGTCGGACAGACCTTTATGTACGGTGCAAAAGGAGGTGCGGCATATGTGTTGGGGAATACCGCGGGCAGACCGCTTATCAACGCAGTTGGAAAGCCCCGGGTAGTGATCAACGGGACATGCCTCGATTATTTAGCTGAATCCTTCATGGCTGGAGACCCACTTACTGGTGGTGGTTTTGTCGTGGTGAACGGGCTTCAACCAGATGAGAGGGGTGCCTTTAGAGAGCAGGATACTCCATACCCAGGTTCAAATCTGTTTTCACTCGCATCAGGTGGCGCTATTTACGTACGAGACCCGCATGGTAAGCTGGTGAACGAGCAACTCAACGGTGGTGAATTCGCAACCCTCACTCAAGAGGACTGGGAACTCATTGTACCTTATTTGAAGGAGAATGAGCAGCTATTCGGAATATCGATCGAAGATGACCTCCTGAAGGTAAACGGCGCTAAGAAAACACCACGGGAGGTGTATAGAAAGGTCGAGCCGGTAAAGGCTCCCTCTTTTTATGGCTGTGATGAGGCGGATTGCGCAGATCACGGCGATTCGTAGTGTCGTTGGGCGATTCCTGGTGGAGCATATATATCCTACTTAAACTCGCTATCTTTCGTATATCTCACGGTATTTCTTCTCTACATCCTCGGTCGTCACATGCGTATATATCATCGTCGTCTTCAAGTCGGCATGACCCGCGAGGTATTGAAGTCGGGCAATATCAATCCCTTTTCGCCATGAATTCGTGATAAAGAAGTGCCGAAAGGTATGACAAGAGACGTTCTTCTCGATACCCACACTATGCGCATACTTCTTCGGCAGCCGTTGAATCTGTCTGTACGAAATACTTCTAAAGACATAATCTTCGGGCTTCATCTTCTCTGTATATCTCTGCAGCAGCACGGTAGTGGCATCATCCGCGAGTACTTCGCGCCGCACATATTTCCGCTGCTTCAGTGAATATACCCACAACCTTTTGTTCCGGAAGTCAATGTCCTTCTTTTGTATTCCATACCTCCTCTCCCCTTCCTTATTGACGCCATAAAGCTCTCCTATACGGATACCAGTCCTTGCAAGCAGTCGTAATATTAAATAGTCCCGTTCATTCACGATGGCGGCATCCAGGATTTTATTCAGTTCGTCTTCCGTAATGGGGTCCGGAGCTCGTTTTGGCATGTGACTTAATTTACTAGCTAATTAATACATCGGATTTAGCACTTTTATACCAAGTGCCGCCGCTTCTTCTTCTATTTGTTCCCTCTTTCTACCGCCGACACCCGATGCTACCCGCACGGCTATCTCCTCCGGTACCACCGTGACAAGGTCATTCTTATTGAAAACAAGCACTTCTCTAAGCCCTGAAGGATGCAATCCTCTCTCCTCTCTCTTCCGCCGGTAGCCTACCTTTACCATCGCACCCTTTGCCGCTATATGCTCACGCATCTTGTTATCATGCCCTCTCGGTCTTCTCCAGCTCTTACTCAATTTTTTCTTCTTCCACCAACCGTATCGCGCGAATTTTGGCTTTCTTCTCTTTATCATAACCATCCCATCCCATCTTTTTAATTATATATAACATATAACTTCTTTCTATCACATTGAATATGTTAAGAGTAAAAACGATACCCGTTATTCTGGTCATGGCTCTGGCTCTATTACTGCTGCCGACTGTGGTATTGGCACAACCCGCTTCTGAGATTGCACACCCGTATAGAGAACTCCTGGATACCTATACGCGGGTCATTGATACAGTTAGTTATAATGGCACCGCCTATTATGTCATAAACTACTATAACGTCTTTCCATATGCAAGCGGTATTGAAATCATCTCAGTCAATGATAGTTCGCGGGTGTCCGACCCGGGGATTGCGAAATCCATTTTAATGCAGACTGCGTGGAAGAAAGCCACCGCGAAATTGAGCTATCATGACATTGCGGAATTGAACAAAATTATTAATACGACGCAGGGTATTACCGCTGCCATAGCCCCGATTAAATCAGCTACGCGTGCTGTAACAGCTAAATTGAGCGCGTTGAGAAGCACATATATCTTTGGAGAAAGTGCATTTAGTATCGTAAAAGGTACATATCCCGCGATTTCTACGCTTGACGGCAAATTAGAGCTATTAACTGCGAATTTAAATGAATGGGAAGCCCCTTCGAGATGCGTAACTAACAATCTTTCTAAGGTTATACGCGGGGTGGATGCTTTTAAGGCAGGCAAAGAGCTGGATCCCGAATTACCACAGAATATACAGGTGTCTTTATCTGCTATTGAGACGTTAGAAAGAGAGACCAGGGGTATTGATCGTCACCTATCTAATGCAAGTAGCACTCTTTACGATGCGAGATACGGGCTAAACTCCGCAGCTAAGTCCACTTCTGATATTACTACAATCGGGGGGTCATTGCTATCTACTGAAATATCCGCGGTTGCTGATACTGTTGGTAATTTGAATACTCGAGTGAACTCACTAAAAGCGGATGTTCTGTCAATTACTGATTCATTATCCGGGCAAAGGTCAAGATTATCAAACGTGGTGGAAGTCGCGAATACCGAGACGGACAAATTATATTCACACTGGAGTACGCGGAGAAAAGCTACTGTTATGGTATATTCCACATTGGGAGGGATAATAGCCGTGGTATCAGCAATATTATCTGGTATATTGATCTACGTGATGGGAAGCGAGAGCTTTAAATCAACGGTAAAAACAGAAGGCGTAACGGGAGGATGGGACACCCGAAGAATTACCGGGGTGATAATCACGGCTGTTGGATTGCTATTGCTTTTGTACTCGTTCATCACGGCATATAATTTCTGTATCGGCGAATTTCGGATAGATGAGTCCTTTATAGTACGGATTATCCTCCTTAGCTGTATGATTGGGATTGGCGTCTATCTAACGGAGAAAGGAGCTATATTACCCGAACGTTCCTTGATTATGGGCACAATATTAGCAATCATTGGGTTACTCATGCTTGGCTTTTCGTTCATGGTCGCAAATACGTTTGTTCGTGGTGAGTTCATCTTCGATGAATTGCTTATCGTGAAGATTATCTTCCTCTTATGTATGATTGAAATAGGCGGTTATCTGACGGGAAGAGGCGTAACGCTAACGGAAACTCCGAAGGTTACAGGAGCTATACTTACCCCCATAGGGGTAGTTATGCTTGTATTTTCGTTTATAACTGCAAGTACATTCGTGAGTGGCGAATTTATGCCTTATGGCTCATTTGTAATTGTATTACTCTACTTTATTTGTATGATTGGAATAGGGGGATATTTAACAGGCAGAGGTGTGGCAGAGATATTAAAAAGCCAGGAGATTTTATGAGCTCTCTTGCTATTTATTCCTCCTCACGTGTCGCTATCTTCACCATTGCAGGTCTTAAGACCTTATCACGAAGAACATAGCCCTTTCGAGTCACGTCAATAACCGTATTCTCTGGCTGAGTCGCGCTTACCTCTTTTAATACGATTTCATGTCTAAACGGGTCGAACTTCTCTCCTACTGCTTTTATCTCCCCGACACCTTCCCTTCCCAGCAGTTCCTGGAATTGCTTCACTGTCAGTTCCACCCCTTTTGCCATACTCTCTGCTTTATCGTTCTCTTTTGCATGCGCTATTGCAAGCTCTAAATGGTCTTTGATAGGTAATAATTCCGATATAAAGCTCCGGAGGATATATTCCGCAAACTCTTGCTTATCCCTCGCCGCTCTGCGCTTATAGTTCTCGAACTCCGCCCTTAGATATTTCAATTCGGTTGAATATTCCTCCTCTTTCTTCGCTTCCTTGTGTTGGCAGAGGAAAGTCGCTCTCTGCCGCTTTACCTCAAACTCCTCTTCCAGAATTTCAATAGCGTCCCTTATCTCATCCAGCTCTTCTCCCGCCTTTTTATCTTTCAGATTCGCGCTTGCTTGCGCCATCACCTTCGCCATACCGCTAAATTCACCTTTTATAACAACCAGGTTGTCTATCGCCAACTCTACCAATTCGATACAACTTCTGAGGTCACGGTGCAATTTCTGCAGCCTCTCCTCAAACTCATTTATTCTATCGTTACCGCTTTCGCTATCGTTGTACATAACCTTCAGAAAGAAATAGCCATGGCAAAAGAAATAACTTTTCTTTGCGCATGTTCCTTTTTGTACACGGAAGAGCAATGTTCGTAGGAATAGATGTCGGTGGTGCGAATACGAAAATAGCCACTTCTGACGGTTGCGTGGACTCGATTTACGCACCTTTATGGCGAGATAAGGCGGTTATACATGCGGTGCTATCCGGGGCGAAACACAAGTTTGAGACGGGGATAGAAGCAGTGGGCGTGGTGATGACCGGCGAGCTATGTGACTGCTTTGTGTCAAAGAGAGAAGGGGTGATACACATAAAAAGGGCTATTTCAGCCACGTTTGATGACCCCCAATTTCTCGATGCCTATTGCATCTTCAGAGATGGCTCTGATGTAGATAATGACCCTCTTTCCTTCGCATCCACGAACTGGCTCGCTTCTGCGAAGTATATATCCAGAGAATACCCGGATGTAATATTCATTGATGTCGGCAGCACAACAACAGATGTGATTCCCGTAGTGGGTGGCGAGATAAAAGCGAATAGAAGCGACCTCGGAAGATTGAACACCCACGAGCTGATATATTCCGGCGCTTTAAGAACCAATGTAGCCACAGTGCTGGAAAAAGTTGAGATTGGGGGAGAAGAATACAGCACCTCTTCTGAACTATTTGCAATAACCGCAGACGCATACCTCGTTCTCGGATACATAACCGCAGAGGATTATAGTTGTGACAGCCCGGATAGTTATGCCTTTGAGGGTCGTGAAGAGCAGGAAAAGAGCAGGTTGAGTGCGATGCGAAGGCTGGCGAGGGTAGTATGCAGTGACCTGGAAGAGATAGGTGAAGAAGCAGCTATTGGCATTGCGGAGCAGGTGAAGAGAGTTCAGGTAGCGGAATTGGCGGGTTCGATGGCAAGGATAACGGACGAATATGGATTACAACTGGTGGTGTCCGGAGGGATCGGGGATTTCATCGTAAAAGAGGCTGCGGATTCGTTGAATATCACATATACACCGCTTTCTCGTCGCTATGGCAGTAATATTCCAGCTAATTTCCCTGCTTTCGCGGTTGCTAAGTTGTTAGAGGAGACGTATTACAGTATTTCAGGGAGATAAGGTTCAGATCATACCGCATATCTGCTGCGTTATATACCAAAACGCTCACTACTATTATTTTATCCCCCTTACTCAGCTTGGGAATAGGTCTATCGTTCACCACCACCCTCATCCGGTATCTGCCATCACCGAGATAGAACACACGTTTGTGTATCTCCTCAACATAGCCGACAACACTTACCCGCGTTCCTTCATACTCTGCGGGACGCGTTGCAATCTGTGATACGAACGAGATGTTACTCTCCCGCGTCTGCTTTCTTATGCCTATGCCTTCTATGTGGGTAATAATCTCATAGCGACCTTTGTATAGCTCTACTTTGCCTTCGACCTCTATTTCATCGCCATAGCACAGGTCTAATTCTTTTTTGCCCATCGTAGGGGTATTAACGAATACCAGCAGTTCGGTATTGTTCTCGTGTATATTAATGCGAATAAATCCCGACTCGGTACTGCTGAAGTCAGTGACAGTACCCCCTGTACGTATAAACGCAGTTTCATGCTCTGCAACCTCGTTTAAAGGCACGTATGGTGGCTCTATAAGTAGTGACACACCGTATAACGTGCAGACACCAAACAAAGAGCAAACAATCACCACTTTTCCCATGCTGTCCATAATCGGCATGCTCCCCACTTTTTGCTATGAACCCCTACCCTAAAAATGCTTGGTTCTACTCGAAGAATCAATCTTCTTACGCTTCTCTCCTTCGCAAGGATGCACTCCCGTCTCACAGAAGATTACAAAGTGTTTGAGCCACTGTGGATAATCCGGTGCGGTTTTCACAAAATTCACCAGATTCTTCACCTGCACTATTGTTTTCGCATCCAATTCATGCTCGATTATGCACGCATCCTTATCTGCAATCGCCGCTGGCACTTTTATCATCTCCAGAAAGGCTTTTATGGTGTCATGTCTATCCTTCACCACACTTGCTATATCTTTACCTTCTGGCGTCAGGGTCACACCATCGTATTTTTTATAGATCACATGCCCGGAATCATTTAGCCGCTTTAGCATCTCCACCACACTTGAAGGCTTCACCTCCAGGGCATGCGTTATATCTTTCACCCGCGTATAACCCTTCTTCTCTGTGATGTTCAGAATCGCTTCGAGATAATCTTCCGCTTTTCTACTCAGCATATTCATGTAACCTAATATTATTAGCTATTGATACTAATCTAAATCTACCTCTACCGCATTTGTCAGACTGAATAAGTTTTATTTTACGGTACTGCCCTTTGTAATTCACAATGCAACCGGCAATTTTTTTCGACCTCGAAGGACCGCTATCACCACAGGACAATGCTTATGAGGTGATGAAGCTAATAGGAAAAGAGGGTGCCGCTATCTTCGAGGTTATAAGCCGTTATGACGATATAATCTCGCTTGATGGAAAAGAAGGCTACGAGCCAGGTGATGCGCTCGCATTAATTATCCCCTTTCTTTTGTTGCATGGTATAACCGAAGAGGATATAAGGGCGGTGTCCGCAGGCGCGAAGATCGTAGAAGGCGCAGATTACCTGTTCGAGCGATTACGGGCTGAGAATTGGGATACCTACATCATCTCAACGAGTTACGAATATCACGCTTACAATATAGGTCATAAGCTGGGAGTTGAACCTGGGAACATAATTTGCACGGAGCTGGACTTAGAGCGAAAGAAGCGGGATATACGGGATAAGGACGCTTTCTTTTCGTTGATACGGGAAGTAGAAGAGGAGCTAATTGAGCTTTATTCGCATATTGACGAGCCATGTTTAATAGCGAAACATCTGGACGAGTTCTTTTTCCAGCAACTGCCTTATTTGGGTTTTGACGTATTGGGAACAAGGGTGATGGGAGGAGAAAGGAAAGCCGAGGCGGTGAGGGCGATAGCGAAGATTAAAGGAGTGTCACTGAGCGAAGTCATCGTGGTTGGTGATAGCATTACAGATTATAAGATGCTGGAGGAAGTGGCAAGGCACGGTGGTGTATCGGTCGTTTTCAATGGTAACGAGTATGCCGTGCCTTATGCGAATGTGGGACTTGCATCTGTGGATATACGGTTCCTCTGGATTTTATGTACGGCTTTTGTGCGTGCTGGTAAAGGCGCGGTGATGGCTGTGGTACGGGACTGGGAAGATAACAGGGCTGATTTTGAGACTAATCCTGCGCATATCCCGGATAACAGCATCACGGAAGATCTACGGGATTTAATTATGAACCGGCAGATGGCGCTGCCTTATTTCCATGATGTCGAACGTGCAGACGGAGAAGAGAGAGAGGAGATAATAAGGGCACATAAACAGGTAAGAATGCAGGTGAGGGCGGATGCGGGTAAGTTAGGCTGAAGGTAATTGATTGCTCCGTGGGAAATATTTGATATTGATAGAATAAGGATAAAAGAAGGGATGAAAGAGCGGTTCTCGCAAAAAGAGACCTTCGTATGGATAACGGCAGACGAAAAGAGGTATATAGAGATAGCAAAAGAGGAGTTAAAAGAACGTAGAAAGGATTTGGAAAGGTTCGTACGCTGGCATCCCTATTTTGTCGTTACGCTTGATGAATACCAGATAGAAGAAAGTAATGAGGTACCGGAGATAGTACTAAGAATGATAGAATCAGCGGAGAAGTTCGGTATAGGTCCGATGTCGGCAGTTGCAGGCACTTTAGCGGAATTCGCAGTGGCTGCGATGCGAGATGCCGGAGCGGGTTATGCGATAGTGGACAACGGCGGTGACGTTGCACTGATAACGGATAGAGATGTACTTGTTGGCGTATATGCAGGCGAAAGCCCTTTCTCTAATAAGATAGCACTTAAGATAAAACCTTCGTCTGCTTTAGTAGGTATATGCACCTCCTCAGGGACCGTGGGTCATTCCATAAGCTTTGGTAACGCGGATGCGGCAACTGTGGTAAGCGATAGCGCATCCTTGTCCGATGCCGCTGCTACTGCACTCGGCAATTCCGTTACCGATGCTCATTCCGTTAAGAACGCTTTTCTCGCGATTACGCATGTGGAAGGCATCAAAGGTGCTCTTGTGATATACCAGGACATGCTTGCCACATGGGGTGAGATGCCGGAGATTGTAGGTGTATAACATAACCAACCCCAACCCCCAAATCCGTTCCATCTTTTTTTAAAGAAAAAGTGCTTATTACTATTACTAGATGAACCATGAAAGGAAAGGAATGGGAAGATAAATATTTAAATAAAGTTGCCGCAGCAGAAGGGCTCAGCATGGACAAATTGAAACGATTTATCAATGCAGGCAGGGTGGTAATCCCAAGGAATGCGCAGCGAGCAGAAGAGGGGTCGAAGGACAGAGTGCTAAAAGCAATAGGTGAAGGAATGAGCACGAAAGTGAATGTGAACGTGGGCACCTCAAAGGATTATGTAAACATAGAAAAGGAGGTGGAGAAGGCAAAGATCGCAGTAAAATACGGTGCGGACACGGTAATGGACCTATCTACCGGTGGAGCTCTTGATGAAGTAAGAAGACGGATTTTAAAAGAAGTTGAGGTGCCGGTAGGAACAGTGCCAATCTACCAGGCAGCTTTAGGAGGGTCAGGCGGGAGAGTGGTCGTGGACATGAGTTCGGATGATATGTTTAATGCAGTGCGAGCAGATGCAAAGGATGGTATAGACTTTGTCACCATCCATGCAGGTGTGAATCTAAATACGCTGGAGCGATTGAAGAAGAGCGGTCGTATTTTAGACGTTGTCAGCCGTGGTGGCGCGTTCCTAATCGCATGGATGGTTTACAACGAGCACGAGAATCCGTTCTACGCGGAATATGAATATCTATTAGAGATTGCGAAAGAGTATGAGTTAACGCTCAGTTTAGGCGATGGTATGCGCCCCGGCTGTATTATAGATGCTTCGGACCGGGCGAAATACATGGAAACGATCATTCTTGGGGAGCTTGTGTCGCTTGCCCGGGAAGAAGGTGTACAGACACTCGTGGAAGGTCCAGGGCATGTGCCTCTGGACGAGATAGAAGCATCCGTGAAGACGATAAAGCATATAACAGATTTTGCACCCCTCTACCTCTTAGGTCCTATTGTTACCGACATCGCACCGGGCTACGACCATTTTGTGAGTGCCATAGGTGGTGCGGTTGCGGGTATGTACGGTGCTGATTTCCTTTGCATGGTCTCACCATCAGAGCATTTAGCATTGCCCTCGATGAGCGATATTAAAGAAGGCACGATAGTAACGAAAATAGCGGCACATGTCGCCGACCTTGTAAAAGCGGGTCAAAGGGAGAGTGCGAGGCGCAAGGACGGTGAAATGGCACATGCAAGAAAGAACCTGGATTGGAATAGGCAGTTTGAACTCGCTATAAATTCGGATGAAGCTCGTAGAATAAAAAACAGCCGACCTTCAGAGAGCGATGCTTGCTCCATATGCGGTGATTTGTGTGCGATAAAAATGGTGAAGGAATTTCTGGTGAAGTGAGGCATGGTGCTGCACGGCTGCTCCGGTGGCGGCGGAGAGAGAAGAACAGGAAGGATTACCTAAAATTTGCGTAATGTACACCGCATCATATTCCAGGAGACGATGCCCAATTGGAAAAACTCATGATAAAGCGCTTCGGGCAAGGAAGTTGATAATGTTGTAGGGATGATATCGAATTTGCGGATGGTAGAGTAGCTGGAGTTGGAAACAAAGAGCACCTGCATTGGCTGCTAACCTCACGCCTCACGGACCACGTCGGGAGATTAGAAGAGTTGTTCCAGTTCAAACCACCTCCGTAGCGGGTGAATATCAGGAATATACATGGTGCGATAGGTCTATTTAGGGAGAGCTCTCTTATTATCCGTACCGTAAAACCGTAAACCGAAAGGTTTATATACAAACCGAAAAGCTTTTATGTGGTTATCGCATATGCCATCAACATGTGCGATAAAAGGGTGACGCAGTTCGCAAAGGAGGTGAGGAAGAAAAATTAGACGCACAGCGATAAAGGTCTTCACCGCATTTACTGTATTAATAATATTAGTTACGCTCAATGCTAACGTTACTCCATCAGAAGATAACAACAACAACATGGTATATCTTAGAGCCATAAACTTTGATTCCAGTCAAGGAGGACCAGGTTTGCTATCAAACTTAAGTATAGCAGAGCAGCCAGCAGACGTAAAGGATTATTATATTGTGCAGTTTACTGGAGCTGTAAAGCCCGAATGGAAAGAACATCTTAGACAGTTGAACTGTGAAATCTACGACTATATTCCAGATAATGCCTTTGTAGTAAGGATGGATTCAGAAACAAAAGAAATAGTTCAAGATTTAGATTTTGTACAATGGATTGGTATATATCAACCCGCATATAAAATCAGTCCAGAACTTCCTATTGATGAAGAAGCTATAAACATTACAGTGCTCTTGTTTAGACCGGAAAAAAGAGATGAAATCGCTTCAAGAATTGAAGATTTAAATGGAGAGATTGTGAAAAGCACCGGTGATGTTATAATACTTATAATAAATACTTCAAAAATAGAAGAAATCGCTAAAATCAATGATGTGGAATGGATAGAAGAGTATATTCAACCACAAATATTAAATGATGTATCAAGATGGGTGATACAATCCTATGTGAATGAAAGCACACCAATATGGGACCACAATTTAACTGGAGCGGGTCAGATAGTGGGAATAAGTGACTCCGGGTTAGACTATGACAGTTGTTTCTTCCGGGATTCTGTGCGTGGAGCACCCCCAGAGGACTCCGGATTGCCCTCCACAGTTACTCCGGATTATAACCAGCGAAAAGTAATAGTGTATCATGATGTAGCAGAATTTGGTGATTATGATGATGATTATCCTGGACATGGAACTCATTGCTCTGGTTCGATCTCCGGCGATAATCTTGCGACAATTGGTGGTTATGATACAAATGACGGAATGGCATACAATGCAAAGTTAGTGTTCCAGGATCTGGGACAGGATGACTCGCCATACGTCTATCCACCAGCGGATTTAAACGATTTATTCCAGCAGGCTTATGATGATGGTGCGCGTATTCATTCGAACAGTTGGGGATCAAGTGCTTTTGGCGTATATACAACTGATTCAAAGCAATGCGATGAATTCATGTGGAATCACAAAGACTTTCTGATACTGTTCGCAAACGGAAATGATGGACCTGACAGTAATACAGTGGGTTCTCCAGCAACGGCAAAGAATGTGGTGAGTGTGGGCGCAACAGAAAACGGTGCACGAGCTGAAAACATGGCTTTCTTCAGTAGTCATGGTCCTACCGATGATGGTAGAATAAAACCCACTGTTTGCGCACCCGGTGTTTATATATGGTCAGCGGACTCGGATGGAGATATAGCATCGTACAATTGTGATGTAGTATCAATGAGCGGAACAAGCATGTCCACGCCAACCACTGCGGGTGCGGCTGCGTTAATAAGACAATACTTCATTGAAGGGTATTATCCAACAGGCAATGCGACTCCCGGCAATTCAATAACGCCAAGTGCTGCGTTGATTAAAGCCATGCTGGTAAGCAGTGGTGAGGAGATGAATGGCTCTCATACTGAGGGTCCAATTCCAAGCAATGGCCAGGGCTGGGGCAGAATTCTACTGGATAACGCATTGTATTTCGATGGAGATTCAAGACGGTTAGAGATTCACGATTCTGATAGTGTAAATACTGGTCAGAGCAAAACATACAATATTGCCATTGATAACCAATCAGAGCCGCTGAAGATAACACTTGTCTGGACTGATTATCCATCAACACCAGCAGCTGCGATAAACCTGGTAAACGACTTGAATTTGGCTGTCATGGGTCCCGGTGGAATATATCTTGAAAATGACTCAATGGAAACAGCTTCTGATAATCGCAACGTCGTTGAAAGCGTATATATAGAAACACCGCCAGCAGGTGCATATACCATAACCGTCACCGGGTATAATGTGCCAGAAGGACCGCAGCCTTTTGCGCTGGTTATTACCGGTGGTTTGGGTATAGGAAGTAAAGGCGTTGTATATTTAGATAAAGACGTGTATAACTGCTCTAGTGTAGTAAATGTCACGGTAAAGGATGCAGACTTAAATGCGGACAACACCACGATTGAGGAGGCAGAAGTCAGCATAATGAGTTTCCCCACTGAAATAACACCCGAGAATATAACATTGACAGAAACAGGTGTGGATACTGCAACATTCACGGGTTCAATACGTTTGACTACTTCTGCACCAGTTCCAGATGGTGATCTATCAGTATCACATGGAGATTTAATCACAGTTTACTACCTGGATGCAGATGATGGAACCGGAAATCCAGTAACCGTGCATGATACTGCTACTGTGGATTGCATAGCGCCAATCATAATAGTTACGACACCACAAAATGATACCACTTACAACTCAAACTCGGTTGCTTTGAACTATTCAGTAAATGAAAATACGGATTGGGAAGCGTACAGCTTGGATGGGCTACCAGTTGCGATTATAACTGGTAATACTACCCTGACTAATTTAACAGATGGCTGGCATAATGTTACAGTCTTCGCAAGTGATATGGCAGGGAATACAGGGGCATCTGATGAGATTTGGTTTAATATCACCACACCTGATATATGGATTTATCCCGAGGCATTTGAGGTAATACTGCCGCAAGGCAATATAACCAACAGAACGCTGACAATCGGGAATAATGGGAGTGGTGTGCTGGAGTTTGAGATAAGTGATAAGAGAGGAATATATCAATATCAAGAGTATACACTCCAATTGCCAGGGGGGACAGAGAGTCTGGGAAATAACTATGCTAACTTATCTCTTGTGAAAAATCTATCTACACCTACTCAACTCAATATACAATCTATTAGAACATCAACGGAGCCAATTGATGTGTTAATAGCAGTAGCAGATTATAGCGATGTCCTAAGATCTATACTCTTAGAGTTTGACGACATATCTACGGTAGATCAGTTTAATACAGAATATGGTACACCTACTTTATCACAACTACAACAATACGATGTTGTAATCGTTTGGGCAAACTGGCCACATGCAGATCCGGTCGGCTTAGGTGATGTACTGGCAGATTATGTTGACTCAGGCGGTAAAGTTTTGCTTACGCAACCTTCAGTCACTCCGCCATGGGGCGTAGAAGGAAGAATTATAACGGGTGGCTACAGCCCCTTCGTTTATGAGGGTGGACCCATTTGGAGTCATGCAGAATTAGGTTGGTATGATCCAAGCCATCCAATTATGGAAGGTGTGAGCAGTATAACCGACGAAGTCCAAGAGGATGTTATGCTTACAGAGGGTGCAGAACTCGTAGCTTTATGGGATAATGGAGAGCCTTTAGTAGCTACAAAAGGGTCTGTTATTTCAATAAACATATTCCTTAGTGATTCTTATTACTGGACTGGTGACGTTCCGACTTTAGTACACAACGCTTTGATATGGACGGCTGAGGTGGGTTGGCTCACCGAATACCCACAAAACGGCACAATCTCCCCAAGCAACCAAACAAACATCACAGTTACGTTTAATGCAACTGACCTTGATATAGGCAAATACAATGCAACTATTGTCATTGCGAGTAACGATCCAGATGAAAGTAGGGTGGAGGTTCCAGTGCAGTTGATAGTCACTCAGCTTTATCCACCTGATATTTGGGTTGACCCACTGTCTTTCAATGTAACAGCATTCCAGGGTGAGGTGAAATATGAAAATCTGACAATTGGTAATAACGGAACTGGCGATCTATTGTTTAATGCAACTGATACAGTAACTGGACAATTCCTCTTTGATGACATGGAATCTGGCGTTGGTGGATGGACACATGGAGGAAGTTATGACGAATGGGAGTTGGGGATTCCGACATATGGTCCACCAAGTGCACATTCGGGTTCTAACTGTTGGGGGACCGATCTTGATTCAACATATGAGGATAACTGTGATCAATGGCTTATGTCACCGCCAATTGACTTGAGTAGTGCAAGAAATGTAAATCTCAGTTTCTATATATGGTATATGACTGAAGGTTGTTGTGATTTTGGTTATGTTGAAATCTCAACAGACGGTGGAATAACATGGAACAAACTCAAAACATATATAGGCGAAGGAGCGAATTGGAGCTATGAGAACTTCGACATTTCTGGTTATGCTGGAAGCTCAAATGTTAGACTTAGATTCAGACTCGCATCTGATGGCTCGGTTACATATCCTGGTTTGTATATCGACGATGTGGTTGTAAGTGGGGAGGGAGCAATTGATTGGCTCTCGGTAACTCCAACAAGTGGCATTGTGCTGCCAAAGAACCAAACAAACATCACAATGAAGATCAACACCACCTCATTGGATGTTGGTGAATACAACGCAACAATCATCATAACGCACAATGATATACTGCATGGTACCATAAATATCCCTGTGAATTTAACAGTTTTCAGCGCACCTCACGACATAGCAGTAACTGACATAACTGCACCTGATTCCGCGGAGATAAATTCAACGATAGTTATTAATTCGACAATAAGCAACCTCGGCTCAAACGATGAATTTAATATAACTGTTGATTTTATAGTGGATGAACTAACTCAAAGTAACACAACGATACCTTATCTTGCAAGTCTCGCATCTACAAATGTAAGCTTCACATGGACTGCACCAGGAACTCCAGGAATTTATAATTTGACGATCTACGCTGAGCCTGTTCATGATGAAAATATAACCTGGAACAACCAATTAAGCACAAATATACCAGTAATTACAATACCCGATATATGGGTATCGCCAGCCGAGTTTAATTTAACACTGGAAAAAGGCAAAGTAGACAATAGAACGCTAACGATTGGTAATAACGGAACCAGCGTATTAAATGCCTCTCTATCTATATCGCTTCCGACCGATATAGACCTGGATAACGAACCAGAAATAGTAGTAAGAGATTGCTGGTGGGGCTATACTTATGTGGTGAATAATTCGAACTTAGACACATTCAATGGCTGGGAATGGGAAAGTCCATACGCTGATTGGTATAAAGGATTTGCAATCGCAGATGTCAATGGCGATGGAATACCTGATTTATTGGAAGGTGGAAATAATTATCTGCGGGTTTACGATGTAAAGAATAACATGGTTTTATATGATATCTCAATTTCTTGCTGCTCTTATGGTGGCACTGCCGCTGGTGATATAGATAATGATGGCATAGTGGAGATGCTGGTATCTGATTACGATGGATATATTTACGTATATGACGGAAAAACGGGACTGCCAGATGCACAGGGGCATATTACCTATCCGACTGCATACTATGGAACTGGACTTGGGATTGGAGATATAGACAACGATGGTATAGTAGAAGTAGTAAGAGCAGATTATGATGGGATAGACATTTTCAATGGAGAAACAAGAGCATTGGAGAGAGAGATTTCAATATACCCCTTGTATAGTTATCCTGATCTGGTATTCGGTGATGCTAATGGCAATGGTATAGCGGAAATCTACGTAGGAGGAGAATATGGGTATGTCTATGCTTATGAATGGGACGGCACTACCGCAACACAATTATGGCAATCTTCAATAGGATACTGGAACTGGACATACACAAGACCTTGTGGATTTGCGGATGCCGATAACGATGGGGACTTCGAACTTTTCATAGGAAACAGTAGTGGATACATTACTGCGTTGAACGCATTAACTGGAAATATAGAAGGCTCGGCATTTACTGGCTATTACAGCCACGTTAGTTGTGCAGTTGGAGATGTAGACAAAGACGGTGTTTTAGAACTCGCCACCGGGATTTACGACGGATACATTAGAACTTATACCTACGATAATGGCTTATTCACGCTTGAAAAGACAAGTGTAACGGATTATGGCAGTGACCTTGGCTGGGCAACTGATTCAATAATAATCTCGGGCGCGAAAGACCCACGAGTATTTAGAGAAGTATCATTTATACAATTTAACGAAACAGAAGTCTCTGTGCTGCCTTACAATAACACATACAATGTTACAGTAACCTTCAATGCAACGGAGCTAAATAAGGGCACTTACAATGCAAATATTATCGTAAATAGCAACGACCCGGATGAGAGTATGGTGAATATTCCAGTGAACTTGAGGGTTCTTACTCCCCCACACATCATTTCATTCTCACCGACAGACCTATCTCCAACACAATATGTTGGTAATACATACACGTTCAATGTTACAACAGACCAGCTCATGGCTTCAAATTCGTGGCTCGTAGAGCCTGAAGGGGTTACAACACTAGGAAATGGCACTTCTTCCCTGACACTTACCTGGGATCACGCTGGCGTTTACAATATAACTTACATAGGCTCGAATGAGAATGGTAGCGTAAACATAACGTGGATTGTAACTGTTCCATCACCTAAACCAGACCTCATGATTACAGAGAAATGGGTATGCTGGCCAGATAATTGCACGATTTGCTACAAATTAACGAACGTTGGCTATGAAATTGCTCCAGCTGGTCATAACACAACACTATATGTAGATGGTGATAAGAAAGCAGATGACTACGTTCCAGTAGTTTTAGAACGGAATAAGAACTACACCGGTTGCTTTAATTACAACTGGTCATACACACCACCAGAGGATAACATAACGATATGTGCAGACCACAATAATACCATAGAAGAGAGCAACGAATCCAACAATTGCGCGATGAATATGTGGATATGTGGTGATCTCGACGGGGACCATGCACCAACATTTACAGATGCAAGGATAGTAGCATGCAAAGCGCTTGGAAGGTGTCCGGAATATCCAGATTGGCATGCAGACGTCGATGGCGACCATGCCACAACATTTACGGATGCAAGAATAGTAGCATGTAAGGCGCTTGGAGAATGTTCCGAATATACATGTGGCTGTAGTGGCGTCTAATAAAGAAAAGGAGAGGGGGAAAAAATGGAAAAGAAAGAGAAACGTTTATTTAAACGAGGTGATGTGTCAAGGATGGGCGCAATAAAAATACCCAAAATAATAGGAGGGATAAAAAAGAGATGAAAAATGAGAATAAAATAGCATTAGGTATGATAGTATTATTTGCATTTGCGATGTTGGTAGTGTTAGTGCTTGCGGTACCATCTGTAATAGCCCATGAAGATGCAGTATATTTCGTTCCTGAGCAGAGTTCTATACCAGGAGGACCAAGTAACAACATAACAGTAGAAATTTGGGTTAATACAACTTGTGGCTTCGACAATTGGGGAACAGACATCCTATTTGACCCGGCTTGTGTTAACATAACAAATGTTACATATCCAGTTGATTGGCTGTCTACCGGTTTCGGGATTCCTGCCAGCGGTAGGATTAGAATCGGGAATTACAGACTGTCTTGCTCCACAGGTAATCCAGAACTTCTTGCTACGCTTACGGTTCATTGTGAAGCCTGGGACTGCACAAGTCCACTAAACTTAACTGCGGGACTGGTACCCCCTTATATAAAATGCTTGACTATTCCGTGCACAGTCGTTTGGATAAACGGCACAATCAAAAACGAAGCCCTTGCACCACCAGCCATCACATCCTTCGCTCCTTCGTCGCCGGTTAACGATACGGTTTGCAATTGGAGAACCTTTAACGTTACGATGAATCAAACGGTGAACGTGAGCTGGTATCTGAATGATTCACTCCGGTTCATAAACGAAAGCGTAAGTGAAGCTAATTGCTTGCTTCATGCCGATGTGCCGGGCGAACACAACGTTTCCGCAATCGCAGCAAATCCAAATGGCACAGACATGCAGACATGGATATGGAACGTGACACCAGCGCCAACTTGTAATATCTCTTTAGCAACAGGCTGGAACATGATTACATTACCATTCCAGCCAGCTAACTTATCTGCTTCTTCAGTACTGCCAACAATTCCAAATGCCGGTGGCATAGCTTATGTATGGAACGCCAGCAAAGGTGCATATGATGCTGTTTATGACAACATAGAATTAGAACTCGGAAGAGCATACTGGATATCAATTGCAAGCAATGGTACATGGACACCCGGTGGCAGTGAAGTACATGGAATAGACGTAAATCTCACATCGGGTTGGAACATGATAGGAATTCTATCATGCACAAACGTCTCCGTACTGGATATAAACATAACAGTTGGAACAGACACGTATAATCTTGTAGATGCAGTTAATAATGGATATATCGGCGGTATATTCTACGCATGGAACGCTGCGAATGGAGAATATGAAGCAACCGTAATTTCTGATACCGCAGTGCTAAACCCAGGTATAGGATACTTTGCAAATGTAAATCAAACGTGTGCTATAACTTATCCCTAATAGACCGCTAACCAAAAGTATTTAAATATGCAGAACTTAAAATAATTTATGAGCACTATAACGGTACGTGAGGAGATGAAGACCAAAATAGAGGACATCGCAAGACATCTGAATATCAGCAAAGAGGAGGTCATAGAAACAGCATTATCTATGTTTGAAGCAGCTTTTAAGGAAGAGAAACAAAAGGATATAAAATTTAAAATAACAAGCGAAATCATGAAAAAAGCATCTAAAGAGCTTAGAAGCTCAAACACACGATTAGCACAGCGGGCAAAGATTATCGAGGAGGCAAAGACAGATATTTTTGAGGTTATATCTCATAGACGGGGGATAGAAATTTAACCAGACTCTTATTGTCCCTAACCTAAAACGTAAACCTAAACCGAAAGGTTTATATACAAACCGAAAAGCTTTTATGTACATATGAGAAACATATGTTATAGACATATGTTAGGAGGGAAAAAAGAAAGTGAAATATAGTGATAGAAAATGGTTGATATACCTAGGTATAGCAGCAACTGCAATCTTATTGACAACGACGATGGTATCCGCTCAACCACCAGCGCCGCAGAACGATGTTATAGTAGATGTAATGCCGTATTCACAGACCGGAATGCCAGGTGATAATTTAACCTATAATGTGACCCTGACGAACAATGGGACCGTTCCTGATATAATTGTAGTTGATTCGATCACAGGTGTTCTCGTGGGGTGGGCAGTTGAGTTAAAAGATGCTGGTGTTCCAAAGACATTACCGTATCAAACACCATTGCTTTCGAATAAAACGAGTTACAACCTGACGACTCTGGATGTGATTATCCCGGCAAATGCTACCGCTGGTGCTACTATGACAATAAATATCCAGTCACTTGCTAACCCGGACGTAATAGATAGTGACACCTTTGAGTGTTTGGTAACTCCAGGACCTACACCAACGCCAACACCAACACCCACACCAAGTCCAACACCAACATCCACGCCAAGTCCAACACCACCTACTACACCACCAACACCCACATCAAGACCAACGCCAACGCCAACACCAGTACCAGCAGCAGTCCCAGTACTAACGCTACCTGGAGTAATAACACTGGTCAGCGTGCTTTCGGTAATTGCTGCATTACACATCCACACCAGGAAGAACCGATAAACTCGCTTTTTACATCTTCGCCTGAAATGCTTCTTACAAGGCAGGTTGAGCTGCAGCCATGCAACCTGCCAAACCATCTCTTTACCCTCCTCTTTCAGCTCCTTCAGTCGCTTTATCGCGTTTAATTCTAAGAACAAACAAAACCTGGAGTGAAGATATGGCGCACACTACAACACTATCTGCTCGGACTCTAAGCAAGAATTTTGGCTCTACGAGTCATATATATGAGGATATAGTCGAACGCAAAGAGAGGCACAAAGCTGGTGAGTATTATACGCCAGAATGGCTTGAGAAAGCGGAAGAGATTTGGCACAAAAGAAGGACAAAAAAATCAGAAAAACGGTTTCCAAGTTTGTTGGATAGATTAAACTACAATAAACTCCTTACAATCCAGGACCCATCCAGGAGATATGTTGTTTTATACAACGCAACCGGTACTAATTTGGTTTCCTGTGTTATTGATAAGTCAGCACTGCCCTCTTTCATGGCCAATGGAAAAGAAGTAAAACCTAAAGGTTTTATTGTAGATGTCAAGACATGGTTTTTTGAGACGGAAAGTGAGATGGAGGCAGATTATTTGTGCTGATATTAGTAAAAAATGTCATGACTCCAAAAACCGACGTAGTTTCCACCAGTGAGGTGCAAGTCACCAACCACATTTTATCATAACAAATAACAAAATAGCACAAAAACATATCACGCATCCATGGCTTATGTCCCGGAATCACACTTTTAGTTTC
>JBAQFZ010000097.1:0-3616 GCA_049287525.1 Halobacteriota archaeon
TTGGAATCGGCACTTAATGTCATTAATCGTATGGGGATAAAAGATACAAGGGAGTGCAGGTATAATTTTGGAGTGGTCTAATTTAATCCGTTGGTATAATCTAAATAGCCGAAAGTCATGTAATACCGTTATCATTATTGCCAACCCCGGAAAGAACGTTAGAAATGGTGCGGTTCGCATGAATGCTCTGCCACCGTTTAACATCGCGCCCCACTCTGGTATTGGTGGCTGCGATCCAAGCCCAAGAAAACTTAGTGCGGCTGCCGATAGGATGACATGCCCCATGCCAAGCGTTGCCATCACGATAACCGGTGCTATTACATTCGGTAGAATATGATTGACCATGATATAGAGATTACTTGCACCAAGCGCCCTTGCCGATTCTACAAACTCTTTTTCTTTCACAGAGAGAACAGAGCCGCGTACAACCCGAGCATAGCTCGTCCAATGTACGAGCGTCAACGCCAGCATAACATTGAATAAACCCGGACCTAATGCCCCCACAATAGCCAACGCCAGTATAATTCCCGGGAACGAGAGCATAATGTCCACAACACGCATGATGATCTCATCGAGGATGCCTCCGTAGTACCCAGCAAATCCTCCAAGTACCACCCCAATGCTCGAAGTTATCCCAACTATGATTATTCCTAGCTCCAAAGAAATTCTGGCACCGTATATGATTCTGCTTAAAATACAACGACCAAGATCATCCGTTCCCAAAGGATATTCCCCACATGGCTGTAACAAACGGTTATTTAGGTTTTGCGCGAGGGGGTCATGCGGAGCTATAAAAGGGGCTATAATTGCGATAAGTATAAGTGAAAGAATGATAGCCAAACCCATTACAGCCAACTTATTCTTTTTAAGATATCGGAAAAAGTCTGTGAAGGATGTCTTACTTTGTATGATTCTTATCACGGTGTCGTGCATTATCAATCCCTCCTCTGATATCTTATTCTCGGATCCAGGTAGGCGTATGAAATGTCAACGATCAGATTTGTGAGGGCAAATATTATGGCTATGAATAGTACACACCCTTGGATCATGAAGAAATCCCGTGCAAATATAGAGTCCACTAATAGTCTGCCCACACCTGGCCAAGCGAATATCGTTTCAACAATGACCACTCCTTCGAGGAGATAACCGAATTGCAAGCCAATGATGGTAATCACGGGAATAAACGCATTTTTTAATGCATGCCGGCTTATCACAAGTTTTTCGCTCAACCCTTTCGCTCTTGCAGTCCTGATATAATCCTGGCTGAGCACCTCTGACATGCTCGATCGGGTAAGCCGGGTAGTAATGGCAGCCATACCAGTTCCAAGCGTGATCGCAGGTAATATTATGTGTTCAAATCCACCGTACCCGCAAACCGGGAACCAACCAAGATATACTGAGAAAAGTAGTATGAGCAGTAGACCGAGCCAGAAATTTGGCATAGAAACCCCAACCAATGCCCCGATCATACTGAAATTATCAATGATGGAATACTGTTTTATCGCAGCGAGTATTCCAAGTGGAATTGCAATTACCAGCGATAGTATCATGCTGAGGATTGCCAATTGCATCGTGGCCGGGAATCTCGTTAAAATCTCTGATAAGACAGGGTCCCCGGTTATCAAGGAGTTACCAAGCTCACCGTGCAAAAGATGGTTTAACCATAAACCGTATTGAACATATATAGGAGCATCTAACCCCTCCGTCGCTCTTACCCATTCAATATCGCGTGGTGTTAACATGTCCATCCCGTATCGGCCTATCGCGATCATCTCCGCTGGATCACCGGGGGTGAGGTGCATAACGGAGAAAGTGACCGCTGTTACACCAAGAACCACCACAAATACCAAAAGAAGTCGTTTCAATAGATAGGTCAACATCTCTCCTTCTTTGCGATAATGATTTTCGTTGGGTCTTGTGGATAGGATAGATCCAGAATTCGTGTGATAGAAAATCCCACCGCATCCAAAAGATGGATGTATTCTCCCAATGTGTATACCCGGTGCTCACTTCTCATCATTGCCAGCATGAAATCAAATAAAACAACTTCAAGGTCAGGCTTCACTTGATGGAAGGCAATAGAATAGAGCCCGTGACCCCCACCGAGGTCAAGGATCTTCTTGGCATTTTCGAATTCTGGGAGTGTTGAAATGACATCCACTGCTCTTTGCATAACTCCTGAGATAGCCACCTCGGCATGCCCCTTAATAAATGTTCGGTCAATAATGCTCTTATTTCCTGTTCCTGTTTGAATGCCACCGTTCTTTAGAGCTTCGCTTATTCGTTGCCAATCTGTTAAACCCCGCCTCTTCATCGCAAATAAAGTGCCCTGATAAAAAGGACTTCTCTTCACAAGAAACGTCTCTGCAAGTTTGGTATTTGAGTATCTGCTCTCTATTTTGTGAAGGAGATTCAAAGCCACCAGCGTATTCAAGAACTTTTCAGTCAAGTAAGTGTCTGTTTTGATTCTCTCTGAGACCTGGTCCGCCGTTTTTGGCTGGGTAAGCAAATTAAAAATTCCGTAATCCACGGCAGCAAATAGAATATTCGCTTTTTCGTTCCCTTTTGCTATTTCATCTAATAATCCAAAATCTACTTCAGGCGTCCCATATGGAATCTTATCCATTTCATTCACCCTCCATCCCATGCATTGTCGAATATATCTCTGCTACATCTACCAGTACAACTGCTTTCGGTCTTAGTTTGTGATGCCGTTCAGCAAGTTTTTCAAATCTCTCTGCCATATCAGGTCTCTTTTCTCTCCATACCAAGATCCTCTTATCTCGCACTTTGTCCTGCTCTTTCATTATTTCTATCGCTCTCTCATAGAATTCTCCCTGAGTGAAAATCTTCGCTTCCCCTTTAAGCTGATATGCTCTCAGTTCTTCCAATGCCTCAACAGCAATGGCAACCTGTGAATTCTCCTCCATGTTTTTTCTCGTCTTTTTGAAATACACGTCCACAATCAGCAGTTCGTGGTCGCTGATAGCTCTGCAAAGACCCACTGGAACCACATTCGGCTTTCCGTCTTTTGAAGACGTTGCTAAATGGACAAAATTGTTGTTTATTACTCTCTTCACTTCGTCAGTCATATCCATAGTTTTTCACCTCCTGTCCTCTTCTTCGAGATACACCTTCCATAGGCTGAGATATGCCCCGTGTATTCCCCCTTGCATCTCGTACTTTTTAACCCGCGTATTCATAGCGACGATATTTGGATCAGTATATAAGAAAACTCCAGGGGCGCTCTCCTCCAGTATCTCCTGTATCTCGTAAAAGACCTTAAGGCGGTCTTTCGAGTCTAAAGTTGTGTATAGGCGGTCTATTAGGGTAGTTAGCTGTTCGTCTTTGAAGGCGCAGCACACTCCCCTTTTCGAATGGAAGAAGTAATTAAACCAGAGAGAAGGGTCACCATGTCCACAGACGCCCGCTTGCATCATCATATCATATTCCCCCTTTTCAAACAGCCTTTGCTGAGCTCCATACTCGACCATCTGTAATTCCACATCCATTCCAATCTCTTTCAGTTGTGTTTGGACTATCTCTGCGATTTTTGGTACTTCCGGAGAGAACGCAGATAAAACAAAAGTGACTTTAAGTTCTTTTCCATTCTTTT
>JBAQFZ010000098.1:0-2576 GCA_049287525.1 Halobacteriota archaeon
AAACTTTAGTGAGGATTTCTTCTCCGAATTTTAAGCAGAATGGTTTTCAAAAAGATTCTACGATCCATATTCATTCCTCCTTGGCATTACCCATTTCCCTTTCCTGTCGTTCATATCAATACTTTACAGAAGCCTTACACCTTTGTCAATTTGTTGGGTTCGACTATCCCAGCCGCCGGTGGAAGGAAAGCTTTTACGAGGACTTGAAGGTCTTGATGTCGGAGATAGAGTTTGCGTTGAGATCATAGGGTAGGATGCAGAATGAGGATTCATTGACGTTACCCGAGCAAGGTCAGGTACTCGGATCGTGCTTGCAATATTTCATTTTTAACGAGTGTTAGCGTTGGCGGTCGAAAAACCCTAGACAGAATTGCAACATTGCAAGCTTGACCCGAAAGCTCTACGCTAAATTACAAACAAGGCAATGTCCTATGCCTTTGTTTCTTAAATAACTGATTCCTGAGAAGTAATGCCAATTATTAGAATGATCGAATCGCTAAACATTACCAGCGCGTGATATCCGTACAGAGAGTGATAGTTTAGCCAGATCCGCTTGGGATGATTGTAAACGAGCAAAAACGGACGATATAAAGCCCAGAAGTCGCTTTTCTAAGGCCGTGAGGGCCTTGGCCCATCTCTTGATATTGCAGGCGATCACTTTACAGGCTACCGCAAAGCAGACCTTTTGTGCCCGACGCACACGAAGTCTTCCGAGACCATGAGATCGTTTCAGTTCAGAGTTCGTGGCCTCGATGCCTGAACGAATTTTATACCGGTCCTTCCATTCCTTCGTTTGCTGAAGGGAATACATCTCATCCCGGAGCCGAATTTCGGGAGTGATCTCCAGGCGAAAATCTCCGACGGTGTCTCGTGCCAGGCAGCCGCGAGGGCGATGATTCGGAGTTCGTACGGGACATTGATCGAGCATGTTACAGGATCGGCAGATGTCTCCATCGAAAATCGCATGGAGGGAACGACGTGTGGTGTTATTGCCACTGAGCATCCGATGGTCTATTGGAGCGTGGTCCATGGGGCATTTGGTCGCAAAGCCCTCTGAGTCAAATCGGAAAACGTCTCTGCCCATGATGTCCTCAGATAATCGACTGCGGTTTACAGGGGCCATAAATTCGATGCTTTGTTCTTTGACCTTTAATGCTGAAGGAACCGATGGATAACCGCCATCAGCAAAAAGGGTCTCCGGCTTCAGTCCGGCCGTGTCCAAACGCTCGATCACAGAAAGAGCCTTGCCGACGTCGGAGCGGGCAGCGCCATGGACTTCATAGTCGGTGATGATTTCAGTTTTATCTGAATTATTGCAGGTCTCGGTAATATGAACACTGTATCCTGCCCCTTTATGTCCGTAAGACACATCCGGGTCATAGGGGGATTGAAGGGTCTCCCCTTCAGTCTGTTTCTTAACCTGAATTTTGCATGATGCTTCTTCCGAGGAGTCACTCTTTGTGAATTCGCATTGTTCAGAAAAAAGGCGATGAAGCAACTGGTATGGCTCACCGTTTTTGACTTCGTCGTCTTTTTCAAAGAGAACAATAAGCTCATAAAGATACTGGGCCAATTCTTGCAATTTTACCTTTTGCTCAGCCGGAGCAAGTCCGAACCATCCTTCGGGTTCACTGGAATGCCATTGTTGAATGGCTTTGGGAATTCTCAAAAATTGAGATTCATCTAGGCTCTTGAGAAACAGGGTCAACGTATTCGAGAACAGAGCCAATCGGCCGCGGATGCGGATGTTTGAGATGATATGCGTAGAATCAAGCCTTTGGTTGCTCGCAGAAAGGCCAAGGTTTTGTATCGCTGAATCTCTGATATGATCGAATACATTGCGAATCAGCCTCATTTCAGGATCTTTGGCGGCCAACCGTCTACGGAACTCAACCAGCGACCGGCGTGATAAATAATCTTCATCCTCACTGACCTCCAATGCGTACCGCCATCGAAGATCAAAACTGAAGGTGTCCAGGGCTTGTTGATCGCTTAAGTTGTTGAACTCTTGCAAGAGACACAATCCCAAGACGCGCGCCACGCTGAAATTGGGCCGACCCGTTTTGCCATAGAGCAGCGCATAGCGATTTTCGTTCTTCAACAGAATTGGAAGAACTTCGAACCTAAACAAGTGAGCCCAGGAGGCTTCTATGCGGCTGCGTAATGAGGGAGATAACTGAGTGCCTACACCGAATAGCTTCTGTTGAGGGCTTGTTTTTTTATACATGCCCACTCATAGCATATTGTTGCACTTGGAGGCAAGAGTTACTTCTCAGGAATCAAAATTGACACTTTTCCCTCTGCTTACCTATGGAAATCGTTTCGGGATGCGGTAATGTTTTGACATTCTCTTATTCGTTTTTGGAATCATCTCTTCGATTTTTTGCCTCTTCTGTCCCACTCCCCTCCGTGGCTCTGATAATACCGATTCTCTATGATCGTCTGATCAACAACCTCTCCACAAATTAAGCACCGCCAGCTAAAGAAGGGACCATTTGAACCGAAAAACTTCTCATGAATCATTATCCCGCTACATCGATCGCATTTCACATTAACCTCCACTAAATTGTCCCTGT
>JBAQFZ010000099.1:0-6082 GCA_049287525.1 Halobacteriota archaeon
GGAGAATCACCGATGCTCGCACATCTTTATTTATGTGGGTCATGAATATGTAAAAGCAGTTTCAATATATAAAGATAGTCTAATCTAACCCGTTACAAAATTTGTTATCGCCGAAAGTCATGTATTAACGAGTTTATCCACTCTCTCTTCGATTGAGTACCTATTAATATCCTCTTTTGATTGTATCCCACCAACAACAATTGGAACGATAGCGCCATCCATCTCTGGCATGTCAAACTGCCAGCAAATTTGAGTGCTGCTGACACCAAACAATGAATTTCTCCATTCATTGATCGTTTGAGCAGAATACAGTGTGACTCCTTTCAAGAATGGAGTATCCATCTCACTTAATGTCTCAACTCCATTGCGCATTTGGAACGTTCTGAGCGAAATGATAACAT
Source organism: Halobacteriota archaeon (assembly GCA_049287525.1). Classification (GTDB taxonomy): domain Archaea; phylum Halobacteriota; class Syntropharchaeia; order Alkanophagales; family Methanospirareceae; genus QENJ01. The sequence continues at coordinate 402 of JBAQFZ010000099.1, forward strand.
CCACCCATGTCTTATTGTCCGCATGGAAGAAATGCCCTATTGGATCCCCATAGTAATGGGTATAACATGGAAAAGCATTGTATCCCTGGTCCTCTATGCTTTCGATTATGTCATCTGGTATGGTAGTGTCAAAATAGAGGTCATCTGGCATTAACACGCCTATCGTTGGCTTTTCTGGGTCATACCTTCCAGATTCGTGGTACCATTCAAAATATGCAGTGACATTTAGAAAAGTATGCTCGATGTATGCGTCTTCGTATGGTATGTTTGGAGCACCGGGGTGGTATATCGCATTTGTTGGTGCTTTTATATATGGCTTTATATATTCTTCAAGATCAGTTCGGTTATCCAAGTTATAAGCCATATATATCAGCATCCTTTTGGTATTTACCTCCATTGGATTATTCCAATAATCTATAACTTCGTTTATTACGGTGGTGTTATCGCTGTTGTATGATCCATAGTACTTTCCTTGGGTGATTCCTCCAACGATTATTATGACTTTTACTCCTCTTTCCGAGGCATTCCATATCTCATCTTCTACCACTGCTACAGGTGGTGATGTGATTGCACCTTCGAGTATTATCTCATTCTCCTCATCTATCATCTCTTTCACTGCATCGGTGTTCTCTCTCGTATAGTAATCTGAAAAATGAAACACCCTGCAATAGATATTATAATCGCTCATATCGATCTCACGCAATATCTTTATATACGCATTGTGACCAGCTAGGATCAGCATCGTTGTCCTCAAAGGCTCTTCCACATTAAGATCCGTCCTATCATCAAGTTCATGAGCAATATATATACTCATCCTTCTTAGATTCTCTTCGGATAATCCCCAGTATTCTGTTATATTCGAGAGAACGGTATCGTTTATATTGTTATACTTAAAAGAAAGATTCGTAATCCCAATTGTCTTTGCACTCGAATTTATTATTGAATCGTTTATATAACTGATCAGTGTTTCATTACTTATATCTAAGAATATGATCTCTGAGTCGTTTATCCTCTGATTTGCGTATTCACTTGTAGTTCCATTGGATAGCTTCTCAGGTAATATATTTCTACATGATATATTGTAGGCTGTTAAATTCCGGAACGTTTGCTCTAAAAGCGTGTTATTCGTGAAGAATAGGATCGTTGTGTTATTCCCCTCCTGTGCAAGTGCAGGCATAGCTGCATAGGCAATACTTTCATCGAGCTTTGCACTTGCCTTATCCACAGACTTCTCTATCTCTGTTCCAAACACAGGCAGTGCAAATATCTGCATCACAAAGATTGCTGCGACCAACAATCCAATATAGTTTCGTTTAGGTCTTCCTTTTTGCATGTTACCATCCCCCTAATATATCGCTAAACGTAGCGCTATTTTTAGTTTCATCATCATCTTTGTTAAGAATAAAATGAATATATAAACTTTTCGGGTTTTTAATAAACCATAAAGCTTTATATATAGCAAAATTTACAGTTAAGTTTGATAATATGATTGAAATAACAGGTTTAATATTAACCGGAATTGTAATAAGCGTGCTCATCCTCGCAGTGAAATCTGGATTGGGCTGCGGCTTATCAAATTTGAAGCGAAAAGAAATCTTTTACATCGCTTCTTCCTATTTTGTGATTTCAATCCTCATCGGCTTGTTAATCCTAACCATTCCTTTCGAGTCAACGCAAAAAATTCTTGCTATCGGTGTTTCCGCGCACGTGGTCATGGCAGTCGGCATGATAGGGCTGGGTTTGTACACTATGAAGGAATGGCAATCTAAAAAGCATGACGTTTCAAGAAGAACGTTTCTGTGTCTTTCTGTCCCATGCCCCGCATGTCTCGCCGCAACTTTTCTCGCCTGCTTCATGCTCACGGAATTTACTAATTTTAACGATTTCCTCGTGGGACCGGCAGTTGGGGCGTTATTCTTCGTCGGAATCACGATAACATCTTTTTCCGCGAATAAATTCAGAAGAAGCCCTTCTACGCTTGGAAACTTGATGATGTTTATTGGATTATTCTACATACTTTCAATATTGCTTATCCCCGCGTACATTCAGGCTAAAAGTATTCCAGTCCCAGGCTCTTCAGTAGATTATCGTGAGATATTTCTTTCCTTCTTAATGACGGCTCTTCTTATAGGGGTTGGATTTTTAATGGATAAGCACAAAAGATTGAAGAAGGCAAAAGGAGGCAAAAAATGGATGTATATTCAGGAATAAACGGTGTAATGTTCATGATTTCGAACTCGCTGCTCTATCCCACAATTATTATACTGCTTGGACTGGTAGCCTGGTCACTTATTTCCGTTGGGCAGTTTTTATCAGAATATGCATCGAGAAGCAGGGATATAACCGGACTAAAGGCTGGGTGTAGAGATGCAAAGAGATACATGCCGATGCAGGATTACAAAAAAGCGGCAGAAGTTCTAAAGACCAGCGGCTCTAATGACTTTCTTAAATTCTTCTTAAACGAGCTTGCAGAAATTCTAGAAGAAAGCAAATTCGCAGTAGAAGCAGAGAAGCTGCTTCAGGACTATGAGCTAAAGATAACAAAAGAGCTCGAAAAGGCGAGAATAGTTGTGAAGCTGGGACCTATGTTTGGATTGATGGGCACATTGATACCTTTAGGACCCGCTCTAATGGGACTCTCAACAGGAAACATTCAGCAACTTGCAACTAATCTGTATATTGCATTCGCTACTACGGTTCTCGGGCTTCTCGCTGGAGGAGTCGCATACACAATCATATTAGTCAAAAGGAGGTGGTATATGCAGGATTTGAGTGATATGGAATACGTGGTGGAGGTGTTGAAATAAAATGAGAAGGGGGAGAAAAAGGTTAATGGATGAAGAAGAGGAAGACCCGATGGGAGGAGTTGCAAACTTATTTGATACAGCAATGGTCTTTGCAGTTGCTTTTCTCGTTGCACTTGTTGTGTCTTATAACATCCCGGAGCTTTTGAATCCTAACACGGACACGACAGTGGTTAAAATAGAAGGCGAAAACATGCAAGTCATAATAAAGCAAGGGGAGAGGATAAAAGTGATGAATGTGACAGAGCAGGTCGCGGGAGGGCAGGGATCAAAAGTAGGGACAGCATACAAACTCGAAACTGGCGAAATTATATATGTGCCTGAAAGTAATCAAACCTAAGAACTCATCTCAAAATGCTCGCTTATGTATGCTTCCTATAAAAAACTAACAGCAAATTATGGGTTGATACGAAATTCAAAGAATTGGTGTTTACTTTTCGCTCAATCCATATTCAGAAATATCAAGTAGCCAGTTCCCGTCCTTTAATACTTTATCCGATTTCATTATCTCCACCCTTCTCTGAAATAAAGGACCATCAACTACCAAAGTGTGATATTCGCCATGTTCGCCACAGGGGTGAATTCCTTCTGGCAAGTCATTGATGAATTGCTCGTTTATTTCTCTACCTAGCCACTCTTTACCGAAGAAATCGGCTTTAACTTTTATAACTAGTGCTTTGAACCCGGCGTTTACAAAATCCGTCAGGATTTCCCGCGGCTCATTTCCCCATAACGGTTCTATTGACGCCACATCTACTTCCGAGCAGACCCTATCCACCCATTCCTTGTGCTCAGGCAGGTCAATATCGCCAAAGACACCACCTTTTACTCCTTTCTCTTTTAATTCTTCCACTGCTTCCTTAAATTTCGCTTCGTATCCTTCCCACGAACTCTTAACTTGGATTATGGGTATTTCTATTGCCTCAGCCTGTAAGGCTATCAAATCAGAGCTAATCCCATGAGCTCTTGACCTCTTTCCATCCTCGGATATAAAATTAAGAAGATAAGAGACGTCAAAACCCGCTGATAATGCTTTATAGCAGGCGAGGCAACTCTCCTTGCCACCACTCCATGAAGAAAAAACCTTCACCTCATTCATCATCTTTTCAGAAAACTTTGAAGGTCTTTCTTCTTAAATAACCTTTTATTGGGATAACAAATATTATCCTAATGGGTAATATACACAACCCATCGAGAAATCCCCTCCTTGACTTGATGTTAAGTTAAGTCAAAAAGGTTATGACAGGCTACCAAATGCCCCTTTCCAAGTTCAACCATCTCCGGCTCTTTTTCCTTACAAATTTCTGCCGCAAAAGGGCATCTCGGATAAAACACGCACCCTGACGGATAATTGCTCCCGTTTTTTATATTACCCTCTACGATCACATGGTCTTCAGATACTGGAGAAACCAGTTCATTCGTGTATGGATGCCTTTCATAACCCAGTATCTCGTTTGTATTGCCCATTTCCACGATTTTACCCAGATACATTACTGCTATCCGATCGCTTATATGCCGCACAACTTCTAAATCATGCGATATGAACAGGAGCGTCAAATGAAATTCTCTCTTCAAATCCTCTATTAAATTGAGTATCTGCGCCTGAACGGAGACATCTAAAGAAGATGTTGGCTCATCTGCTATGATCAAAGAGGGGTCGCATGCAAGTCCCATTGCGATCATTGCCCTTTCCTTCATTCCTCCGCTGAACTCATGCGGATACTCATTTGCCCTTTTCTCTGGCGAAGGTATCTTCACGGATTCGAGCATTTCAATTGCTTTTCCTCCCGCCGCTCTTTTGTTCAATCCATGATGTAAGCGAATCGCCTCTGCTATCTGGTCTCCCACTTTCAAAACAGGATTCAAAGAAGTCGTTGGATTCTGGAGTATCACGGCTATCTCCTTCCCTCGTATCTTTCTCATCTCCTCTTCGCTCAGCTTTAGAAGGTCTCTGCCTTTATACACGATTTTACCTTCGATCCTCGTGCTTGGCTGGAGCAGTCGTATTATGCTCATCCCCAAAATACTTTTACCGCACCCTGTTTCGCAACTCTTTTTCTTTCACAGATAGAACAGACCCGCGTACAACCCTGGCATAGCTCGTCCAATGTACGAGCGTCAACGCCAGCATAACATTGAATAAACTTGGACCTAATGCCCCAGCAATAGCCAACGCCAATATGATTCCAGGGAACGAGAGCATAATGTCTACCACACGCATGATGATCTCATCCAGGATGCCGCCATAGTAGCCAGCAAATCCTCCAAGTACCACCCCAATGCCCGAAGTTATCCCAACTACGATTATTCCTAGCTCCAAAGAAATTCTGGTACCATAGATGATCCTGCTCAAAACCATGATTTTTCACCTCCTGTCCTCCTCTTCGAGATACACCTTCCATAGGCTGAGATATGCTCCATGTATTCCCCCTTGCATCTCGTAGTCTTTAACCCTCTTATTCATAGCAACGATATTTGGATCAGTATATAAGAAAACTCCAGGGGCGCTCTCCTCCATTATCTCCTGTATCTCGTAAAAGACCCTAAGGCGGTCTTTCGAGTCTACAGTTGTGTATAAGCGGTCTATTAAGGTAGTTAGCTGTTCGTCTTTAAAGGCGCAATACACTCCCCTCTTTGAATGGAAGAAGTAATTAAACCAGAGAGAAGGGTCACCATGTCCACAGACGCCCGCTTGCATCATCATGTCATATTCCCCCTTTTCAAACAGCCTTTGCTGAGCTCCATACTCAACCATCTGTAATTCCACATCCATTCCAATCTCTTTCAGTTGTGTTTGGACTATCTCTGCGATTTTTGGTACTTCCGGAGAGAACGCAGATAAAACAAAAGTGACTTTAAGTTCTTTTCCATTCTTTT
>JBAQFZ010000100.1:0-6057 GCA_049287525.1 Halobacteriota archaeon
CTCTAAAACCCTCAAGATAGGCAATTAGCAATGCAGGGACAAAAATTTCAATCATATACATCACCTCCTTTTGTACACAGTGCGCCACAAAAAGTTTATATAGCGGCTGTTTCTTGTGCGCTTAAAAGTAGGTGTGTGTTATATAAATTAAAAGTGCAAAAGTATAGATATAACATAAACAAAAAAAATATAGAGATGTTTAAGACGTAAAAAAAGGAAAACACAATGAAAGCTATCGAAGTGTTGGGAACCGTGGACGAAAAGAGCCAGCTTCATATTGATGAGCCACTACCGATTACCGGTCCCAGTCGCGTACGTATAATAGTTATATTTTCAGAAGAAGAGGAGCTGGAGGAACAGGAATGGCTTAGAACAGCCTCTGCTAATCCCGCTTTCGAGTTCCTGAATGACCCGGTTGAGGACATCTACAAGCCAACAGATGGAGTGCCGTTCCAGCAACAATGATAAAAGGTAAGGTTGTCCTGTTCCCTTTCCCTTTTGACAATCTATCAGCGGTGAAAGTACGCCCCGCAGTTTGCTTGACTGAGCCTATTGGACCACACAGCCATGTCGTTCTGGCGTTCATTACCAGTCAGATTCCACAGAACTGGCTGGAAACCGATCTGATACTGGATGCAAGTCAACCAGATTTTGCACTGACAGGGCTAACTGTTTCCTCAACGCTACGTCTGCATCGCCTTATGACTGTGGCCACTTCTATGATTCTGCGCGAATTAGGGGAGTTGTCTCCCCGTATGAACTCGGAAGTGGATAAGCGATTACGAACACTGTTTGGGCTATAATATCGGCTACCTGTTGGATTTCTGTAACATCACATTGAACATTACCATTGAGTATCCAACTGCGTGGCGCAGGTTAATAAAGATGTAAGAAGCTGCGGGGTTGGAATATGGCACGGCTCCTGGGAAATATTTTATTATATAACGAAAAACGCTATGCACCAATTTTCATAATGACCCGAAAAGCTTTTTACTGGCTAAAAGCAAATAAATAACAGGTGGGTAAAAAGAGTGGGCATCGTAAAAGAAGAAGCAAAGGCGCTCATTGATCAATTGCCGGACCATGCAACATGGGATGACATTATGTACGAATTCTATGTTAAGAAGAAGTTAGCAGGTGCCTTGAAAGTCGCAGAAGAAGGGCGTGTTATTGCTCATGCGGAAGTTAAAAAGAGACTGGTAATAAAATTTATTTCTCAACCTCTAAATCTTGAGTCTTTTCTTTTGCATCTTGCTCTTTTTTGTGCTTGCGGTAGTTGAAGAAGCACAGCAGTCCCAGTATTGCAACGACTGGAATGGATATCGCGGGGAATTCCGGAATTTGGTTAGAATCGTAGTTCCAGTCATGTGAATATTGCTTAACAGTAATCCATTCTGCTTCAGAAGTATTGTAATACTCATATTCGTTCTCGTATAACCAATCGCTATCTATCGTTTCACCGGCAATGTTATCCCCGTTGATATACAATTTATATTCATCTTCTTTGCGTTCATCCCAAAAGCCTACATAGCCAGTCAATGGAATGTTGTAATTCCCATCAATGTCTGTACCTGAACAGTAACGCATGTGCCACCTACAAGTTGTCAATTGTATATTTAAATTCAGCTCTTATACGTTATTCGCATTAACAAGCCCAGTATCCATGATATTTTTTGGTAGAGATATTTATATAGATGTAGGTGTTATAACGCCTACATGGCAATCAAAAGACACAAGCGGGGTAATCGTGTATACCTGGCAGAATACAAATCCATAAGGCAAGGAAAGAAGGTTATTAGCAAATTCATACGCTATATTGGTCCCGAAGACGAGCAATCAACGAGTGATAAACCGCGCAAACGGGTCCAGGATCGCGTGAATCTCTCCAGTTCATCATCTTCTTTTATCAATTCTCCCTCTTTTGTACATATCTTGGTCTGGCAAAAACTTTTGTGCAGATCAAGCCAGGCGTATACCATTTTTTCACCTCTATGTTTTTATAGAAGCGAACTTAAACATACCCTCACATCGGAAGTGAATTATGCAGAAGAGTAGCTATACAATCAGAGCGATGACTCGGCAAGGAGTAGATATCGCCCTCGACTGGGCTACGTCATTCAGATATGGAATGCCGGTCTTGCGTACCTTAGAGGTCGTACTATCGGTCTTGATGGAGTGGTCGCTCAACAGGGCAACTACAAGAAGTCAGGGTTTACATTGGCTTATAGAAATATCCGATATCAGGGAACAGGTGGCGGGTATCCGGGCAAGACAACAAAAGAAGGTATCGTCAATCTGCTGATAATCTGCGGACTGCAGCCCAGCTCGGGAAATATCAGCCTTCTCCTGCGGTAATTTCCCCATATAGGTCTTTTTTTTGAAAGAGGCTATATATAAAACTTTAAGTATTGGTTCTACTTGACTCCTGTCAATAATGACCGCATCGTAGCCGATTCACTATAATTTCATCTTTTGCGTTACCCTTTAATTTGAAGAGGATAAAGCTAAATAATAATTTGAATAATGGAAAACGCAAAATACAAGCCGGTGTACCTTGAAACGTACAAAAGCGGTGAGCTTGACGAACGGATCGAGAAGCTCATGGCTATACTCAATGAGTGTAAACTATGCCCGAGAGCATGCGGCGTCAATAGAACCGAAGGCGAGAAGGGCTATTGTAAAGCAGATAACCAGTTGATGGTGTCAGGTGTCCACCCTCATTTTGGAGAAGAGGATGTGTTGGTTGGAACGCACGGCTCCGGAACAATATTCCTCACACACTGTAACTTGAGGTGTATCTATTGCCAAAACTATGACATCAGCCACTTGGGACTCGGGCATCGTGTGACCGAAGAAGAACTTGCGCTGAGCATGCTCCGTCTGCAAAAATTGGGCTGCCATAACATCAATTTCGTCACTCCTACCCATTTTACACCGCAAATCCTAAAAGCAGTGAAAATAGCAGTTGAAAACGGTCTTCACCTCCCTATCGTTTACAATTGCAGCGGCTATGAATCGACTAATACCATCGCGTTACTGGATGGTATCGTGGACATCTATATGCCGGACATAAAATATAGTGATGAGGGGACTGCGAAGAGATACTCCAATGCGCCCGATTACTTTATGGTGTGTAAAGAGGCGGTGAAAGAAATGCACCGCCAGGTTGGTGATTTAACCGTGGATGAACGTGGGATAGCCGTGAGGGGATTGCTCATACGACATTTAGTGCTGCCGAATGGCTTAGCAGGCTCAGCCGCTGTTTTTAAGTTTATCGCAACAGAGCTGTCGAAAGAATCTTACGTAAATATAATGCGGCAGTACCGACCTATGTACAAGGCATACGACTATAAGGAACTGAATAGGGGTATAAAAATGAGCGAATACCGAGAAGCACTCGATAGTGCGAAGGAATGGGGGTTACACAGAGGGTTTGAATACTGAGCTTAACAACGTGATACCTGTTCCTAACGTATTCATAAACAGATGTGGAATAGTTTATCTAAAATAAGAGTAAAATTGGAAGTAAAGAGAAAGAAAGGTGAGGAGATGAGAATGCGTTTGCCAAACAGGAGGGAGATAGAAGCGATGGATGTTGACTTTGAGACGATAAAAGAGGACTGGAATGAATATAAGCTTGAAGATGGCACGATATTGAAGTTTAAGACGATTGTCAGTAGTATTATTCGCACCGAGGACTACGATCCGATGACCGGGGACCCTGTCTATCACGTCCGTTCTACGAATGTGCTAAGGGTGAAGGTGCCTGAGGATCTGAAGCGGTTGCCTGGAGTAAGGAAGCCAGATACAGAGGGAGTTGAAGTGGGCTGAATTTGTAGGCATAAGACATATTCATATTCATTGCTCGTAGAATGCTTTGGTAGGATAAAAAGGCGAATGCACAGGTTCTGAGATTTCGAGGGCATGGCTCAGCTCAAAGAAAGAATAAAAGATGAACTTTTTACAATAACAAACAACGATTCCGAACTCCTTATGTGAGGCATTCAGACAGAAGATGCAATTGAAGTTGCAGCCGTAGAAGAAGACCGCGATGTTTACCTTTCCGTAGTGTGAAGAGCCGGGACAGAACCATGCAGCGCAACAGTTGGTTGGTAAATGGCGTGTTGTGACTATCCTATCGTACCGCCAACCCATATTTTTCCGCTATTTCGATAAACGCCTCACTGAAATACCTTATTCTGGCCCAGCTCAGCCCGTACGTATTGAGCTCCCACACCCGTGTCGAACCTGCGAGTTCCCCCACAATACCCTTTCCCTTTAATTCGTCACTGAGAAAATATCCTCTTCGCTTATGCGTCTTCGCAATCCCGTCAAAGCTCTCACGGGTGTTAACCCGTGAAAGCGTATGTTTACGCGGATATTCACTTGCAACTTTATTCCCTTTTATGCGCAAGAACTCGCGAATGAAGTAATTTGACTTCTTCACTTCCTCATCCCAATGTTTCACGCGTTCTTTCACCGTTGGGAACGAAGCCATCAGGGATAGCACCGTTCCGCCCATCAGCGTGCAACCCAGCATCTCAGGCTCTTTATTCTCAAAGCTCCTACCGCTAATATTGCCTGCGATATGACTGCTTCTGAACACCGTGGGAGCCCATTCATCCGTCGTGGCAAGGATGCCTGATGGCGCTACCGCAGCCATCGATTTGTGGCCAGAGCCAACCACGAAATCAGCTCCTATCTGCTTACCATTTACCGGCATCACCCCCACGGAATACGCACCATTATAAAGAAAAGGAATGCCGTACTCGTTCGCAACCTTTCCAATGCCGTACACATCATGCTCGTTCCCGAAACGGTAATCAAAATGCTCGATCATGATGAGTTTTGGCAGTTTCCCCTCCTCTTCCTTCACACATTCGATGGTAGCCGCGACTGCATCGCCAGTAATTATGTTCGCCGGAGTTGAAGGCACTTCTTTTACTGCACCACCTGTAAGTTCCACCGCCAGGAATTCGGTATAATGCGACAAATCAGAAACGAGCGCGAAATCGCCTTTCTCGAGGAGTGCGGAAGTAACAGCCTGAAATCCTCGTCTCGCACCCGGCACGACTCGTGCTTCGTCCATGCCCACGAAATCGGCTAAGTCGGCATGAAAATCATCCACAGGCGGTTTTTGAATCTTATCGAGCCTGCCCTCCAAGCACATGTCGCAGACAGAATATCCATCCCCGTACGCGATAAGCGCTTTTCGCGCATCAGGCGTTAATCTCCCACCTGCCTGGATTGGATTAATATTGATGAACTCTTCCTCTCTCGTCCTCAATTCAAGCCCTGCACCAACATCGTGAATCGGGGTACCCTTCCCCTCTTTCAAGTCTCTTATGAGAGCCTCGACACGAGCTAAGCCGTTTGAGAATTGCTCTTCCTCATTTTCGTCAAGTCCGGTAGGTAATGCTTGCCTGAAGAGCTCCCTCAAATCTTCGAGAGCAAATAAAGCCTCGTAGATCTTACGCACACGTATGTTCATCTTTGTCTTTTCGCCAGGATTATAATTCCAGAGGTTTTTGTTATTGCTATTTTGATATGAAACATACACTATATAAACCTTTATTACTTTTGTTTTTTTTTATATGTGGTGTTTGAGATGGCAATCTATTATCACCAAACGACCTTTCAACAGAGGAGATATCTGTTTGAATTGGCTGAGCTGCTGGGGAGCGTTTCCGAGGCGTGTAGACTTACGAAGGTCTCACGTAATACATACTATCATTGGGAGCTCCGACCTGAGAAAGAAGCGGATAGCCCGATGGATATGGAAGGAACATGGCTGGGAGAGGTTTGTAGAAAGATTAAAAGAGATGCTGGTAGAGAGGGAATGGGAGGATGTAGGGGAATTGGTGATGGTTTTGGAAGAGGTTATCTCAGCATACAATGATGCTCCGCATCAAGGGTTGGATGGTCTATCTCCAGACGAGTATGAGAGGAGACTTATGTGTATGGCATCAGGTTGACTATAACATATTCGATCGGTGTATAGCTCCGACAGTAATTGCACATGCACACACCGTCTTCGTTATATCGTATATTATGATA
>JBAQFZ010000101.1:0-11097 GCA_049287525.1 Halobacteriota archaeon
CCCGCAGACTAAAATCCAGACGTAGTCTACTGGCGCCTCAGGATTCTCTTCAAGCGTCCTTGCCCCTGTTGGGTCGCCTGCCATTGCACCTGGTATCAATGCCAGTATCATGCTCAACATCACGAGCGCAAGCACGACACTCAATTGCCTTCGTCCTATTGGTGTTTTTCTTCCAATTTTCACTATTTCCATTTTTTCCCGTTTTAATTACCTCCTGTTCTGACGTTACTTAGAGACCCTTTATTAGACTATTTGAGAAATCGGCATAGGAATTCACAAAAATTATGAAGTTTACGAAATTGTACGCTCCTTTATTAGACTATTTGAGAAAACGGCATGAGTCTACACTTCTTCATTTGCGAGAAAAAAGAAGTTTGTCAAGAGCCGACTCGACAATTCACGGTAAATCCCCGCTCTTTTCTTTGTTTCTTCTATCAATACCGGAGCATTAACTCCCTCTTCATTGAGCTCGCCTTCATACACCTCTGTCCACTTCTTCAGCATTCCCGGCGGGGTCTCAAGATGAAACTGAAGTCCGTATGCATTTTTAAACCGGAATGCCTGATTCGCACAGAGTTTCGATTCCGCCAGTTTTAATCCCCCTTCTGGTATCTCGAAGGTATCTTCGTGCCATTCCAATGCTGGAAATATATGCTCGAATCCATTAAACAGAGGGTCCTCCACTCCTTTTTCCGTAAGATGTATTTCAAAGTTTCCAATCACCTTTGTGTGGTTTCTTCTCACTTTTGCACCAAGCGCTTTTGCCAGAAGTTGCCCGCCGAGGCAGATGCCTAAATAATGCCCCCCTTCGGTGACAAAGTCCTTCATTGTTGTAGTGAGTGGCTTCAAATATGGATAGCGCTCCTCCTCATATACATTCATTGGACCACCGAGCACGACCAATGCATCGAAATTGTCTGGCAACTGCTCTTCCTCATACATTCTCGCGATTTCGTACTCAATTCCCTTCTTGTGTATGAAGTCCTCTAAGTATCCGGGACCTTCACATTCCACATGCTGGACTATCAGCACTTTCATAATCTCTCTCCTTTCTCTTACAATAACAATCAATCATGCAATGCAAGCAATCCTGAAACCTTTGGGATTGATTACCCTCATCCACGGTATTCTCAAAGAGTTTTGATGTTACTTGCCGGATTTTACCGTTGTTTAAAACCACAATCCTGTCGCCCATCTCATCTGCATCGGTTAAATTATGCGTGACAAGAACCGTCGTGATGCCCATCTCTCTTTGTATCTGACGAACTTCTCTCCTCAGACATTTACACATCCCGATGTCCATGCTGTTGAACGGCTCGTCGAGGAGTAACACCTTTGGAAAAGAGGCAAGTGCTCTGGCAAGTGCTACTCGCTGCTTCTCACCACCACTGAGATTCTTGGGATACCTATGTTTTAGATGCTCTATTTTCATCAACTTTAATAATTCATCCACTTTTTGCACTATTTCCTCCTTCTTTTTACCATTTACCCGTAAACTGTAACCTACGTTAGAAGCGACATCGAGATGAGGGAACAATGCTAAATTCTGGAATAAGTAGCCAATCTGCCGCTCATTTGCAGGCACCTTATCAACTGGAACGCCGTCAAAGAGAACCACCCCCTCGTAATCCACCAAGCCCGCAATAATATCAAGCAAAGTGGTTTTCCCAGCACCATTCGGCCCCAGAACTACCAGTAACTCGCCGTCAAATACCTTCATATTCAGGTTGCTGAACACATGATTCCTGATGCTCCTTAATTCTATGCTTGGCATAGTTACCTCCATTCGTAAGTGAGTCTCCGCTCCACAAATTGAAAGAATCGCTCAAATGTGAGGCACATCACCGAAAGAACCATCAGACAGATGATTATTACGTCCATACGTAGCAAGCTCTCTGACCTTATCATCAGAGCCCCGATACCCGTAGGAATCGCAACCATCTCCGCTGCTATCACCACTCTCCATGCCATACCCGCTTCTAACCGTAATCCAGTAAAGATATTGGGTATAGCTAACGGGAGGACAACCGTGGTTAAAATCTTTCTATCTGATGCACCCAGGACTCTTGCTGCTTTGATGACTTCGCGGTCAACACCTTTAATGCCGGTAATCGTATTGTAAAGAACCGGGAAGAACGAACACAGAAATATCAACGCGACTGGCAGCAGCTCATTTATTCCTATCCAGACCATCAGCAATGGCGCCCAGCCGAGAACGGGAATGGGATAAAGCAGACTGAAAATCGGATGGAATGACTTGTTTATAACGTCTTTACTGCCCATTCCGATTCCCACAACAATGCCTGCCGCAGAACCCAACAGAAAGCCCGCTAATACTCTGAACAGACTGCTCAGAAGATTATCCAGTAAAACGCCACTGACCGCTAAGTGGTAGAATTCTATCATCACGGCAGAAAAGGATGGAAATATGTATCCCGGAACTACATTCAACTGAGCGATGCTCTCCCATATTATTACAAACGCAATAACAGGTAGTATTCCAACCAGCACGCTTTTAATTTTCATATTTTTCATCCCGTAAGAACCTTGTATCAAGAATATCCACAGCTTTGAGCCCTTCCTCAATATAACCTAATTTCACCATATAATCTATCATCTCCTGAACAGATTCTGCATCTATGTCAGTCGTGTAATTCAGTCTGCGCATTGATTTCTTGATGACCTCAGGTTTCGTGTCCAGTAGATTAGCAAGAATTATGGAGGTATGACCAGGATTTTCATTTACCCAGCTCATTGCTTTTTGCGTAACCTTAACCAGTTTTCTCACAGTTTCTGGGTCATTCTCTATGAGGTCTGTTTTCACAACAATGACGCTTCCCTGCATATCCTGCCACATATCCTGGCTTTTAATGAGCATGTGAAAGCCTTTGGACTCGGCAACGGTTGCATGATGCTCCGGTAGGAATGCTGCATCAATCCTCCCCGTTTCCAGGGCAACGACCTGTTTCAACGGATTCATACGCCGAATCTTGACATCCTTGAGGTTGTATTCATCAATCAGGCGATTGAGAAGTAGATCCGCCGGTGCACCTTCTCTTACGCAGCCTATGGTCTTTCCCTCTAGATCACTGACATTCGTTATCTCAGGGCTGACAACCAGACCATAGCCGTACTTGTGCGTTCCCGCGACAATCTTTATCGGAACGCCTCTGGAATACGCCAGTATGGCAGGAGAGAGGCAGATGTAGGCAACCTGAATATCCCCTCTCGCTAAGGCACTGGCAAGCCGCATCCCGGTAGCATAGCTCTCATAAGCAGTAAAATTAATTCCTTCGTCTTTATACCAACCCTTCTCCTTCGCCACATAGGCACATGCGGCATGGTCGTTGAACTCCACAGCCATGCCAACATCGGATTGTTGTTCTTGCACACAGCCAGTTGCGAAGATGACCACGCTGAGTATCCCTGCTACGAGGAGAAGCACCAAAATTCTCATTTTTCGCATTTCCCACATACCTTACAGTCCTCTGGACTGCAATGCCCTTCACAACCGTAGTTATCAATTCTTTTGAGTTTTCCCCCGCATTCTGGACAAGTCAAATCTTTTCCACGCAGCCCATAAGCACAGGGCAGCATCTCGAATGTATAGCCACATACTCTGCACTGGAAGTGACGAGGAGGCTTCTGCACCATTATATCGGCAATCAATTGCTCCCAACCTATCGGTGTTTCGCTTTCACTTTCACTTTTTACTCTTTCCATTTTTCTTTCCATTTACTCCAGCTCTGACATTGCTTAATTCCTCTTATTTAACTATTTGAGAACTCAGCATAGGAGTTATGAAAAAATAAGAAATTGCGTTGGAAGATTTAAGTATTAAGAGTGCATTGGATATGGTCGTAGAGGTGAAGGTTCTGGATAACAGAAATAGTTCAGATTTCAGATATACTATAAAAACAAGGGATAAATGAAGGTTGAGGGAATAATATGGCTCAGAGACGTTGTGGACAAGCTTGCTCTTAAACATCGCGTTGAAACTCATGAGGTTGAGGAAGTGCTCAGCGGCAAACCTAAGTTTCGCTTTGTTGAGAAAGGGGAACGAGAAGGGGAAGACGTATACTTAGCTTTAGGACAAACTACCACGGGACGATATTTATCTGTACTTTTTATTTATAAAAAGACAAAAGAAATATTAATATTGAGTGCCAGAGACATGGCTAGAAAGGAGAGAAGGCAATATGACAAAAAATAAATCCGAAAAGCTGCCACGTTTTAGGTCTCTTGATGAGCTTGTAAAGTTCTTTGATACCCATGATCTGGGCGAATACTGGACTGAGATGCCCGATGCCCACTTTGAAGTTGATATTAAGAGAAAGAGACATCTTTTTGCTCTCGACTCTGAACTTGCTAATAAAGTGATAGAAATTGCTAAAACCCGAAAAATCTCTTCCGAAACACTTATCAATGCCTGGTTGAAGGAGAAAATTCAGGAACAGATGTAGAGAGAGGCAAAGGATCAAATGGAAAAAGAAATCATGACTTTGATTCTTGGTACTGTAATTGGTGGGATTATAGGATTCATGTTTTCCTATATCATGTGGAAAGTTCAAATAAAATACAACAAGAAAAATATTGCTCAAGGACTTTATCTAGAAATATCTTCATTGGAGAAAACGATTGAACTGTATGCAAAGGCATTTGACACTCCTGGTCCGGGAGCAGCTCTGGTCAAAATAGATCAACCATTCTATGGCGATGGTCTCTTTTTCGCTTGTCGTAAAGAAATATTTGGTTTTAACCAAGATTTATCGAAGAATCTTTTTGAATTTTACACCTATCTTCTTACAGCAGAAAGAGATCGACAGGTAGATAATTCTGACCAGTTCTTTAAGCAAGCAAATGACGAAATGAAAAATTCAATAAAAAAAAGCGTATAACCTCTTACCGAATTTAAAGAAGTTATTGAAAAAAGAATTTTCACAATTAAACTGGAAGCGGCACAGTAGATAACAACGTGTTTGCGGTTCGCTTTGCTCACCCAAATGCCTTCGGCATTTCGCAAACCAAGACGTTATACGACACCCACTTAAAAATTAGAGGTTCGAAAGATGGATAAGGTTGAACGTGCGGTTTCTTGTTTTAAAGAAGGGTTCAGTTGTTCTCAAGCATTGCTCTCAACTTACGGGGCACAATTCGGTCTAAATCGTGAAATGGCCTTAAAGGTTTCTGGATCTTTTGGAGGTGGAATGGGTCGCATGGGTGAAACCTGTGGAGCGGTGACTGGTGTGTTTATGGTCATAGGACTTAAATATGGAAAGACAAGAGTTGAAGATGAGCAAACAAAAGAGAAAGCTTACAACCTCGTTAAGGAATTTGTTGACAAATTTAAGTCTCGCAATGGGTCAATGGTATGTAGAGAGTTACTTGGTTGTGATATAAGTACTCCTGAAGGAATGAAGCTTGCAAAAGAAAAGAACCTCATTACTACACTTTGTCCAAAGTTGGTTCAAGATGCAGCAGAGATTATCGAGCAAATATTGGAGTAGCGGGCGTCGTATAACACGGTGTATGCGGCTCGCTTCGCTCGCCCAAATTGGTGATTATTATAACGGCGTATTTCACGGATACGATAAAGAGAGGTGAAGTGTTATGGGAAAGGAAGTAAAAATTTGGTATGACAAAGAAGGAGACTATCTTGAAGTTCTTTTTTCAATAGAGCTTAAAAGCCATTTCGCCTAACAGAGCGTATCTGGCTTTGCTCATCTCCTCTCCGCTCCTCCCATTCCAGAATCGCATTTGTAATCATATCCGTAAGATACATCCCCCCGTGATACCCCATGAAGCCATATCTATGGTATCCCACCCTATCATAGACCGGGAATCCGCATCTCACGAACGCAACGTCCTCATCCTTAGCAATCGGCTTGCATTTCGTATTTCCAAACAGAATATCCGCCTCATTGTCTTTCACCGCACGCTGCAACTCATACAAATCGCGCCCGTTCAATATCTCACCGTCAGTTACCGATTTTGCCTTCTGTAAAAACTTTCTGCTCGCAGTGCTACTCGAAACGATGACTGGCTCCATTCCAAGCTCTGATACAAATTCCGCAAGTGCAAGTGCGATATCCGGGTCTGCGAATATCGCTGCTCGCTTTCCGCATGTCTTCAGATGCACGTCCACCATCGCATCAATGAGCCTGCCTCGACCCTGCTCAAGCGAATACGGTATCTCTGCACCCGTTATATCACAAACGGCATCCAGGAATCGGTCAGTATTTGTAACCCCAATCGGGCAAATCGTATCTGCTGCCATACCGTATTTCCCTTTCAGGTATACTGCGGCAGAACCACCCGCATGCTCACACAATGAAATAACACCACACGCATTTGCACAATCCTCTATTGCACCCACCGATGTTCCACCCATGGGAAAAGGCGGCTTTGGCAGAATAAGCGGGGCATTGAGTGTCTCCGAAATGTCGCTTAAGATCGTGTATGATATATCCATAGAATCGAGCATCTGCTTTATCTCCATGACATCGCCCGGATTCACCATTCCAGGTAGGATATTCAACTTTGCGTTCGCGGGCTCCGATTCTTCAGAAAGATTGGTTACAAGCGCTTTCAGTGCGTTGTCGTATCCCGTGACGTGCGATCCAACGTAGCTCGGCGTGTGGATTGGAACCACCCTCGAGTCTTCGAAATTACCTTCTCGGATGATACCATCAATGTCATCGCCTATGGTCTCAGAGAGGCAGGTCGTAATCACGCCTATGAGCTCCGGATGCCGCCTTGCAATTATGTTCTCTATTGACACTACTAGATTCTTCTTCCCTCCAAATACGGAGGCATCTTCACCGAGCGAGCTCACTGCCACCTGCACGAGTTCACCGAAATGACGGTTAAACATCCGCATCGGATACGCTGTGCAGCCCTGAGAACCATGAACGAGCGGAACCGCAGCGTGAACGCCGAAGAGCGCGTACATCGCACCAATTGGCTGACACATCTTGGCGGGATTAATCGTTACGCTACGCATGTTCCTTCCTCCTTATCAAACCCCACACCGGTGCGAACAGTGCCTTCTCAACGTCTATTGCGAAGTTCAAGAACCCGGAATAGACCGCATAAGGCCCCTTCTCATAAGAATGCCCGTTTATGAATGGCACGCCGAGCTTATAGGATAAATATTTCTCCTTGAGCCCTGAAATGAACAGGTCAGGCTTCCAGTCGGTCAGAATCTCTTCCAGTTCGAGTGAGTTCGGATTGTCAATCACCAGTACACCGTCATTCACACGCTCACAAATCTTTGCATAATCATCCTCATGTCCGAAGGTTGTAGCGGCGGCAATCGTTTCTACTCCTAACTCTCTGAACATATTGACCCAATGCCATGCGCGTGGCGCACCCTGATAAATGAAAACGCGCTTCCCCTCGAATTTCTTTCGGTATTCCTCGATTTTCGGCGCTACTTTTGACACTTCTTCCTCAATTATCTCTTCTGCTTTGTCTTCCAATCCAAAGAATGCTGCAACGTCTCGCAATGCCTTTGAAGTCTGTTCTACTCCAAACAGTGACGCCTTCAAGACAGGAATGCCGTATTTTTCCTCCATTCGTTTGCAGATATACGGCGTGGACCGCTGACAGTGCATCAGATTGAGCTTTGCTCGGTGTGCCTGCGCAATATCATCAACCGAAGCGTTTCCCGTGAATGTGGACAGGATTCTAATTCCCATGCGCTCAAATAGCGGCATTATCTCCCAGAGGTCGCCCTGGATATTGTAGTCCCCGATGATGTTCATGTCGTAATCAGTCAGGTATTCGGGCTCCTTTGTACCCACCACTCGCTCAAATAGCGTGTCATTTGCTATGTGATGCCCAAGCGATTGGCTGCAACCTCTAAAACCCTCGCAGTTGAATGGAATAACCCGTATTCCTATTTCATCCTCTGCGCGTTTGCACACTCCATTTAGGTCATCCCCGATAAGTCCGATTGCGCAGGTTGCATACACGAATACGCCCTTCGCCTCCGGGAATTCCTCGTGCGCCTCCAATATGGATTCATAGAGCTTATCTTCTCCGCCGAAGATGATGTTATCCTCCTGCATGTCCGTGGAGAAGCAATATTTGCGATGGAAGCCTGGATTGTCCGACAGATTCTGCCTCGTGCCCCCGCCCCAGGTCCAGTAAGCGCAGCCGATTGGTCCATGCACCAGATGAATTACATCCTTTATCGGACCGCACACAACACCCAAGCAACCTGCATACGTGCAACCACGCTCTGTGAAATCCCCCGGTGTCGTCTGAACATTCGACAGTGGCAGAATATTCTCTGATGTCGCTTTGATATATGTGTGCTTTTCTCGCTCGGGTATGGCTTTATCCGACTTTAAAAGAGTTAATGGCATAGATCAAATCGCCTCCTCGCCGCGTTCTCCGGTCCTTATCCTGATGGCTTCCTTCACCGGGCATATAAATATCCTCCCATCGCCAATCATCCCTGTTCTGTTCGTTTCCATGATTATCCCGATGACCTCCTCGACTTTCTCATCAGGCACGACCATTGTGAGCATCCTTTTTGGGATATATTTCATCCCATTTCCCTTTTTATCCTCTGGATTGATACTGGCAGGGGGGAAGAGATGCAGCCCCTTTTGCTTCCCCCTTCCAAATACCCCCTCTACCGTGACTGAAGGGGAGCCGACCTCTGCAAGTGCCCTCTTCGTCTTCTGTATTGCATTCATCCTGATTATCGCTATCACTTCTTTCATCCTTCTCAAATCCCCTTCTCGCCTGTTCTTACCGTGTACGCTTCCTCGACTTCAGTCATGAATATCTTACCATCGCCGAAACTGCCGGTCCGCGCACTCTCCTGAATCGTATCTACCACCGTTTCCACATCGCCATCTTCGATCACTAACATCAGCATCACTTTTGGAAGCTCATCATACTTCGTTGGACCTATTTGAATCCCTTTTTGCTTTCCCCGTCCGAACACATCGAGCTTCGTGAGTGCGGCAAAGCCTTCCTTCTCCAGACTATCCACCACTTCTTCCACCTTTTCCGGTCTCACAATCGCTCTTATCATCTTCATTCTAACACACCGAACTCCATCATCAATTTTTCAAGTTCATCGTATTCGAGCGGGTGAGGAATCACAAAATTGCCGTTTTCAACGACATTTTTAGCCAAGTGAAGGTACTCCTCCGCCTGATTCGATTCCGGGTCATATTCAATCACGGTCTTCTTGTTGATCTCTGCTCGCTGCACAATGTTGTCCCTCGGTACAAAATAAACCAGATGGCTGCCAATGCGCTCTGAAAACGCAGTTAGTAGCTCAAGTTCATTGTCCACCTTTCGGCTGTTGCAGATTATACCCCCGAGCCGAATGCCACTCTGCTTTGCAAATCTGACTATTCCCTTACAGATGTTGTTTGCTGCATACAGTGCCATCATCTCGCCAGAAGCCACGATGTATATCTCGCGCGCCTTGCCTTCCCGCATCGGCATTGCAAAGCCACCGCAGACCACGTCACCCAGCACGTCATAGAACACGAAGTCCAGGTCGTCCGTATATGCTCCAAGCTCTTCCAGCAGATTTATCGCCGTGATCACTCCCCTTCCTGCACAGCCAACGCCTGGCTCGGGGCCTCCTGCCTCTACGCATTTTATACCGCAAAATCCAGTGTGCATGACTTCTTCAAGTGTCACGTTCTCTGTACCTACTTCCCGTAAGGTATCAAGCACTGTCGGTTGTCTCTTTCCTCCTACAAGCATCCGTGTCGAATCCGCTTTCGGGTCGCAGCCAATCTGCAGTATATGCTCACCCATTGTTGCAAGTGCCGCAGTCAGGTTCTGCGTTGTCGTGGACTTGCCAATGCCACCTTTTCCATATATTGCTATTTGTCTCATTTCATTCACTCCAGCTCTGACATTGCTTAAACACCCCTTATTAGACTATTTGAGAACTCAACATAGAAATTATGAAAAAATAAGAAAAAGCACATATCCACGAGGACAGTTCAAGCAATTTTTGAGCAAGCTTCTGAAAAAGCAAAGATAGGGAAAGAAGCTAGCATTCATTCTTTAAGGCACAGTTTTGCAACACATTTATTGGAAAGCGGCGTAGATTTGAGGTATATTCAAGAACTATTGGGGCACAAAAGTTCGAAGACGAAGAAATATATACTCACGTGAGTAATAAGGATAGGGAAGATAAAAAGCCCATTAGATAATTTGTTTGAGAAAGAGAACGGAGGAGGTGTAAAAGGATGAAAAGAAGGAAAATCAAGGAGATAGGAGGTTCATTCAGAGGGATGTATATACGCAATATTGCGGATATACCACCAAAATGGAAGGGTATACGCAATGCGGATATAATGCCAAATTGGAGTGATATATGCAATACTGCAGATATAACGAAGTTGTGCGAAATCGCCTTTAAAAATTGGAGGAAAACGCTATGGATAGAGTAGAGTCCAATTTTGGTTTCAAACTCATGGCTTTCAGCTACAAGTTTCGCGACGTCTTCCGACCCCGAATAGACATCCTGAAAGAAATAGGGATAAAAGCAGGGGATTTTGTGCTCGATTATGGCTGTGGACCTGGAAGTTATATTATTCCTCTTACAGGATTGGTGGGCAAAGAAGGGAAAATTTATGCAATAGATGTCCATCCACTTGCAATTCAGATGGTTCAGAATATTGCTTCAAAAAAGCAACTGACGAATGTGAAAACCATTTGTTCCGATTGCAAAACAGGACTGCCGGATAATAGCATAGATGTAGTTCTGCTCTACGATGTTCTTCATGATTTAAGTAACCCAGATGAAGTATTAGAAGAGTTGCACCGAGTACTGAAACCAAATGGAGTCCTATCCGTCAGTGATCACCATATGAAAGAAGATGAAATCGTGTCTAAAGTAGAAGATAGAGTATTGTTAAGGCTATCGAGAAAAGGCAAAAGAACATATAGTTTCTTGAAAGAGGGATA
Source organism: Halobacteriota archaeon (assembly GCA_049287525.1). GTDB lineage: Archaea > Halobacteriota > Syntropharchaeia > Alkanophagales > Methanospirareceae > QENJ01. The sequence continues at coordinate 10,957 of JBAQFZ010000101.1, forward strand.
GTAATGGGCGACTTCGCACAACACAGCATAAAAGGTTCGTGCCTTACGGCACTCACCCAAATTTTTGCTACGCAAAAACTTCTTTTATGCTGGGAACGATAAGCAAAATTCACTCGCTTCGCTCGTTCATTTTGCTTATCG